>JBCDFI010000190.1:0-9272 GCA_039178155.1 Cyanobacteria bacterium P01_H01_bin.105 | reverse complement strand
TGCTGCGGGTCAATGAAAATCGTTTTGGTTCCCAAGAGGTTGCGATTACCGATGTTCGCTTGTTCCCCAGCAGCCATCTGACATCAGGGGCGTCACTGCGCATTGAAATTGACTACCGCTCACCGCACCCCGTAGACGCTGCGATCTTCTGCGTGGGCATCACTCAACCCGATGGAACAGCCTGTGTAGACGTGAATACCTTAGATATGAAAGTCCCTGTTCCTAAAATCCAGGGTAGCCAGGCCCTCTCACTCTGGTGCGTTCGCCTTGATCTCAATCAAGGCAAGTACTTTGTCAACGTTGGGGTGTTTAAGGAAGATTGGGAGTATGCCTACGACTACCATTGGCACGTCTACCCCCTCATTATTGACACCCAAACCTCGTCCAGCGGATTACTCTCACCGCCGATGCGATGGGAATTTATAACTCAGCCTCGCGCCAACGAGGTGGGTTCATTGGCAATTTGAAGATAAACCGTCTCTCTCACTCGGAACTATTGACTGAGGCAATGTAGTGTGGCAACCCTCCCAAGATACGAAACCGATTTTTTTGAGGCGCTTCGCCAAGGGGCGCGACAGTCGGCTGAAGTCATTGTTCCGCTCGTAGTGGATTGGCTTCGGCCATCCCGAGTGGTGGACTTGGGCTGTGGCGACGGGACCTGGCTCGCGGTGTTTCAGGCCTGCGGTGTCCAGGATATTGTTGGCATCGATGGTCGTTACGTTGATCCAGACATTCTGCAAATTGCCACCGACTATTTCGTGCCGCGCGATTTGTCTCAACCTGTTTCTTTAGAGCGCGTCTTTGATTTGGCCATTTCGCTAGAAGTTGCTGAACATTTACCCGCAGCCAGTGCATCGGGATTCATCGCGTCGCTGGTCAAACTGAGCAACGTCGTTTTATTTTCAGCCGCGATTCCCCATCAAGGGGGCAAACACCACATCAATGAGCAATGGCCAAGCTATTGGGCGACTTTATTTCAGGCTCACGGATACGTTGCCGTTGACGCCCTGCGCGAAAAAATTTGGGAGCATCCGGCAGTAGAGCCTTGGTATGCTCAGAACTGCCTCCTGTTTGTCCGGAGCGATCGCTTAACGGACTATCCCGCTCTGGCGGCAAAATCCTATTCACGCTCTCAATCGCCGCGATCGCTGATTCATCCCACCATCTATTTGCAGCATTGCCCAACCGATACCTCGGAAGCGGGCGATGATGCTGCCAACGGCTCTAGTGACGCTGAGCCTTATCTCTTAGTCCAGCCTGAATTACCTCTAACCATTGAAATTCTGAACGTCAGTTTGTCACCCGCCGCTGAAATTATCAGTGGTGCATCGCTGAGCATCGAAATTGAATATCGAGTCAACTTGCCAATCGAAACGGCTCGCTTTAGTTTGAGCCTGAGCAATGCAGCCGGTGAGATCCTAATTGACACCGATACTTTAGTGACGTTGTCACCCGATGACGCGATGCCAAGTCAACTTCAACTAACCTTTGAACGTTTAGATTTAGTAGCAGGCGATTACTTTATCAATCCAGGTATCTTTGCGGCGGACTGGAGCCGCACTTACGATTATCGCTGGCATGATTATCCCTTCCAGATTCGGTGCGCGACGCCTCAAAAAGGGCTGCTGAGTCCTCCAGTATCCTGGCACCCATCGGTTGAGCCATCATGAGCTTGGGGACGATAGGCAACGTTGGCGTTTTCCTTAAGCTGAGACGCTATTGGCGATGGCAACGGTCTGTCATCCCGATTTTGATGCTGGGGGTTTTGCTGGTCTTCGTGTGGGGCAAAATCGGCCTCGCAGCCAATTCAACCCTCGACATCACCATCACCGTTGATACTGTCTCCCTTGGCAAGAGTACTCAATACATTGGCGCTTGTGAGGGCAATGTCAACTTTGAGGAAGCTGATTTAGCCGACCTGGGTATCAACACCTATCGCATCTATGGCGGCATGTCTCGTTGGGAAGCCGAAGATGACGACGGGCGATATGGTTGGCCGACGATTGCGCAAATTAAACGCAACCCCGATATTATCGCTTGGGAACAGTGGGATGCGGTCATGACGCAGCCTCCAAGCGGTACTGACTATGCTTTTTCGGGAACGCCTGCAACCCTATGGCAAGGAAGTGCCGAGACCCTTTTTAGAACTTTGCAGCAGGGGCAGATTCGTCCGGTTCTGACGATTCGCAGTACCGATCCTGATCGCCATCCTGATTGGGCTGCGCCGCTCAACCCACCGCATACCGAAGACGACTGGAATGAGTGGTGGGAACATGTCTTTGCCACAGTCTATTGGCTCAACGTCCGTAATCATTATCAGGTTGATGACTTTGAAATTGCCAATGAGCCAGATAATCGTCAGCAAGGTTGGGATGGCAGTCAAGACGATTATTTCATGCTGTTGCAGGTCGCTTACGATGCGATCGCTCATGTTTATGCCACCTATCTGCCGGATCGCAACTTTTACCTCCATGCCCCTACAACCACAGGGGGCAGCAGCTGGCCAAGCGCGACTTTAGAGACTGTTCCAACCTATTTCAACAGTGTTAATGTCCACGATTACAGTTGGAACGTCACTGATTACGTCCGACAAGTGCGCAGTTGGATGCAGGACACCATCCATGCACAATCACCCCTATGGCTCGGTGAATGGGGAAACTACACCGGTCTTTATGACGATCTCACCTTTTCCCTTAACTTAATCAAAAATATGATTCACATGTCTCAACCGGGGAAAACCTATGTGTATGGGAGTCACCTCTTTTCGCTATACGATTGGGGGCTTGGTAATGGGTTCGCAGGACTGATCAATGCACAAGGAGACCACCGTCTTAGCTACTATGCCTTTCGCATGGGCATTCGCGCGTTGCAGGGAGGACGCTCGGTACTCAATACCACTAGCTCCACTCCTGATATTACGGTAATAGCGACTCAAGACTGGGACGGAACGCTCTCTCTACTATTCGTCAACGACCGCCTTGAAGATCGGCAAATCAGTCTGGATGTTTCCTCAATACTTAAGCGTGGCAGCGGCACTGTTTGGGAGTTGAGTGCTGCTGCTCAAGATCAGGTCGTAGCCAATCTTAGCGTTGAAGATGGTGCTGTGAGGCTTGAATTACCGAGACGTACCAGTCGTCTAATCGCTTTATCGCCAGGACTGTAAAGGCAAAATTAGCGGTCATTTCCCTCTGCTTGCTTTCTCGTATCATGAGCCTTAAGGAACCAAAGTAATACCAAAATTGGCAATGTATATTTATCCCAAGGAAAAGCCTTCATCATAATTAGAATGTGATACAGCACCAACCATAAACTCAGATTTATCTGAGAAAATCGCCAACCAGTAATCACCACGAGTCCGCAGTAAAGCAAGAAAGAACTTACCCCAATATTGTTTATTAAACTAAAGATATTCCACAATACCCCTCTGCCAAATTCAGGAATAGGAAAAATAACACACAATGAAACCAATACGATAGTGATCGCAGTTTTTCTACTCGTTATTGATGCTCTCCAATTAGATACTCTCCAATCAAGAGAACGATTGAATAAAATCCATTCTGGGACAACATAAAATAGTCCAATATTAGCAAGGGCATAGAGACCATGGCTAGGCGCGATCGCGAGAAGCGTTTGTTGTACTGGGACAGGATTAGTTTCAACGACATTCGGGGGAGTTAATCCGCCAAATAGTAAAAACCATCCCAAAATGGAGAATGCCGCAATTGCAGGACCCCAAAAGCTAAAGCTAGGATATTTCTTCTTTTGAATAGCAATGATCAATTCATGTGAGGCAACAGCTAGAGGAAAAGCCAGCATGTATTGACGAGCTGCAATTGCTAACACAAAAGCTAGGCTGCTTAAAAGACGAAATTTTCTTAAATAAAAAACAATGCCCAGCAAAGTCAAAAAAGCTGCAATAATGTCAGTATAATATCGAGTGCTAAACCAGAGAAAATAGGGATACAAAAATAATCCAAAAAGAGCTAAAATAGGAGCAAAGTTTTTTTGGCCATATGGTCGACCAATCAGAATAGCAATAACGATTGACAATCCAAAATTCAATAAACGCCCACCAAACACTCCCCCCTGAAAAAGATATTGAATTTGGCCGAAAAGGATAAACGGTAGTGGTGTATTTAATTCACCATAGTTTCTGAGCTGCTCAAATGTAGGAATAAGCCGCTGACTGAATTGTTGACTAGTTGTGTAAAAGGATGCCTCATCCCCCCAAAGCGGATCCCCTAACTGATCAGTAGCGAGGAATAAGACGGTATAAACTAATGCAACTAAAATCCAAAATGTAAGCTGAGGCTTAAAATTTTCGAGAAATCTCTCTGAGAATTTGGTCATAGAGAAGCTCCAAAAAGGATTGCTAATTTAACTTGCCGTATTTGGAATTAGACCTAGCCATGATAGCTTCAAGTCCTGAGAGAAAATATTTTTCTAATGAATTAGAAATGCTATACGCATTTTCCGACTTTTCCGACTTTTTCGTCGCAGGTTAATACCGCCATACCTAGGATCGTATTTATTCAAAGAAATGATTAATTTCCATAGAATTATCCCGTATAATTACGGCAGGTATAGCAATCTTCATGAAAGATTGTTATACAAAAATTTCGTTAGGCTCGATTAAAACCAAAATCATCCT
Source organism: Cyanobacteria bacterium P01_H01_bin.105 (assembly GCA_039178155.1). Taxonomy (GTDB): domain Bacteria; phylum Cyanobacteriota; class Cyanobacteriia; order Phormidesmidales; family Phormidesmidaceae; genus Leptothoe. The sequence continues at coordinate 4,621 of JBCDFI010000190.1, read as the reverse complement.
TCGTTTGAAATAAATTTAGGTTTTGAAGTCAACTGCATCTGTTTATCAAAAGCGTTATAAGGCTCAAAAATATACGCAATGAAAATGCTTCGAATAAAAATTTCATTAGTTATCCCTGTATACAATGGAGGCGAAAGTTTTCGAGTTTGCTTAAACAGCATTTCACGTAGCCATTGTTTACCTGATGAGCTAATCGTAGTGTCTGATGGCGATACTGACGGCTCTTGGGCAGTCGCAGAAGCGTTTGGGGCCAAAGTATTTCGACTACCTTCCTCTCAAGGGCCAGCCCATGCCAGAAATGTGGGTGCAAAGGCAGCCACTGGTGACATCATCTTTTTCGTTGATGCTGATGTTACTCTGCACCCGGAAACAGTGGGTCAGGTAAAGCATCAGTTTCAAAAGTATCCAAAACTGGCGGCGTTGATTGGTTCTTACGATGACGAGCCAGGTGCTGAAAATTTCCTGTCTCAATATAAAAATCTGTTCCACCATTACACTCATCAAATGTCTTCTATTAATGCATTTACATTTTGGGGTGCATGTGGGGCAATTCGTCGCTCAATCTTTCAGGATGTGGGAGGGTTTGATGAAACCTACTGCAAGCCCTGTATTGAAGATATTGAACTGGGCTATCGGCTGAAGCGTGCTGGACACGTGATTCAGTTAGGCAAAGATATTCAGGTTAAGCACCTAAAGCGTTGGGGGTTGATCTCTCTGTTAAGGGCAGAAATTTTTTATCGAGCCTTGCCATGGACCAAGCTAATCTTGCGCGATCGCCGTTTCGATGCTGATCTCAACCTGAGCCATGCTAATCGTTTGAGTGTGATTTTTGCCTTTCTATTTTTAGGCAGTCTTGCTACCAGTGCATTAAATCTCTGGCTGTTGTTGATAGCCACAATCCTGGGTATTGGGTTGTTAGTACTCAATTTCGATATTTATTTTTTCTTTTATCGCAAACGAGGATTTTTGTTTGTCTTACAAGTCATTCCCTGTCACTGGTCCTACTTCCTGTATGGAGGAGCGGCCTTTGCCTATGGCACGCTGAGCTATTATCTGGAGCGCTTACATTGGAATGCTGCTTCGAAGATGTAAGGGATTCGTCAATAGCTGTATTAATCTCGACGATTGTTTGAACTGCACAATGAAATCTTACAAGAGAGCTTAATAGCCATGAATTTAACTCCTGTAATCATTATTGGTGGTGGTCCGGCAGGGCTCACTGCTGGCTATGAATTAATGAAGCAAGATATCCAATCAATTGTAATTGAGAAGGCTAACAAAGTCGGTGGTATCTCTAGAACTGAAACTTATAAAGGCTATCGATTTGACATTGGTGGACATCGATTTTTCACAAAAGTAGGAGAAGTTCAGAACATTTGGAAGGAAATTTTAAACCATGATTTTATTCAAACGCCACGGCTATCAAGAATTTACTATGATGGCAAATTCTACGATTATCCACTATCTTTATTCAAAACTCTCAAGAATTTGGGGGCAATTAGCAGTGCCGATATTCTATTCAGCTATCTCAAGGCTAAGATTAAAAAAAAGCTGAATCCTGACTTTGAGGCGCACACTTTTGAAGAATGGGTGACGGACTGCTTTGGAGAAAAGCTGTACCGGATTTTCTTCAAGACTTATACCGAGAAGGTATGGGGTATTCCATGTAGTCAAATTAGAGCTGATTGGGCTGCTCAACGCATCAAAAATCTATCATTAAAGCAGACAGTGATGAACGCGTTATTTGGCAACCAAAATGCCAAAAGTCTAATCAAAAAATTCGATTACCCACGCCTTGGCCCCGGTATGATGTGGGAGCGCTGCCAGGAAATTCTGGAACACCATGGTTCGCCCGTTCACCTCAATACGGAAGTAGTGAGCGTAAAGCGAGAGGGTATGCGTGTAACCAAAGTAGTTGCTAAGCAGGGTGATTTCACTTTTGAATTAAAGGGTGATTACTTCATTAACTCTATGCCTATCACGGCTCTAGTACATCGACTTGATCCATTACCTCCCGACTTTGTCTTGGAAGCTGCGAAAGGGCTGAAGTACCGCGACTTCTTGATTGTCTCGCTGATTATCAATTGCGAGCATCTATTTCCTGATAACTGGCTATATATTCACAGCCCCGAGTTTCAGGTTGGACGCATCCAGAACTTTAAGAACTGGAGTGCCGAAATGGTACCAGATACCAGCAAGACTTGCCTTGGCATGGAATACTTCTGTAGTGAAGGTGATGCCCTATGGGAAATGGACAACTCGATGTTAATTGAGTTGGCATCTCAAGAACTTGTCAAGCTAAACTTGGGTGTCCGTTACAGTGATGTTGAGGATGGCTGTGTCATTCGCCAGCATAAAGCGTACCCAGTTTACGACGGCGAATATCGCCAGCATCTTCAGGTATTGCAGGACTATATTGAGACCTTCGACAACTTACAAACAGTTGGGCGTAACGGCATGCATCGCTACAACAATCAGGATCACTCAATGCTGTCGGCATTGTTGGCTGCGAGAAATATTGTGGGCGAGGAACACGACATTTGGAATATCAACGTTGAGCGCTCTTATCACGAAAACTTCACCGATGAGGAATGGACAAGTCTCAAGAGTCAGGCAACACGCTCTCAAACAACAAACAGGCGAGTTTGCTTCCATGCCATTCAAGGCTAACACTAAACTATAAGAGTCGTTACCATTATTTTTTGCGCTGCCATCCATATATTTTCTGTCCGTTTTATTGACTAAAACAGTATGATTAGCCACTGAAAGTCTTTAGAAAAAATATCGCTGGGATTCATAAAGTAAACTATGTATCCAATAAAATAGCTAAACTTGAGGATTCTATTGATCAGTTTGGACTAGCATCTATATGCGTACTCTATGCGATAGGTTTATTTTTGTCTTCCATAGTAAAACTATCTGGGGTTTCTTCGATGCTATGGTTTCAGAAACATAGTATCGAATAGAACTCTATTTTGATTAAATTCTCAATACAGGTTAAGCGGCTGATTGTTGTTAAGAATTATTAGTCAAATCGAGTAAATGAGCCAGATTAGAAATTTAATACGTCAGCCAAAAACTGTTTTTTTAGCTGGCATACTAGTCATTTACACAGCCTTAATTATCTGGCTCGACCTTCTACAGGGTACTGTATGGCATGATGAAGGCAGTTTCTGGGGTACTAGTTTAACATTTAGCAATCAGCTGCTTCCTAGTATTGAAGATTTAAAGGACTACAGAGAACTCAATACCCCTCTCCCATTTATGATTTTTGGGGCACTAGAATACCTTTTCCATGGCGGGATATTCTCGGGTCGTTTACTGAACTTGATTTTATCTATCATCATGACATTCATGATTGGCTGGCCGAGTAAAGGGAAGAATTGGCTTTCTCTCTTATCCTTGGCTGGTTTATTTATGTGCCCGTACTATCTTTGGCTAAGTGGACGTCTTTATACTGAAATGCTCGCCTGCTTTTTCGTATTAACAGGAGTGATTTTATATTTAACTAATCGGCATATCTTAAGTAGCATCTCTTTTATCCTGGCAATTTCAACACGGCAATATATGCTTGCTTTTCCAGTTGGAATAGCAGTCTTTGAGGCGTTTTTTGCATTCAAATCGCGAACAAAACCAAACATAAAAATCATATTCCCTATTATTGCTTCACTATCAATTCTCGGCTGGTTTGCTCTATTCGGTGGTTTAGCGCCTGCAACCTCCTATGAGGTTAGGCAAGCTCCTGATGTTCAACGCAGTCTACTAGCGCTTGCTCCCAATAATAGTTTGTATTTCTTATCTATGGTAGGTCTTTACTTTGTGATTCCAGAAATGATACTTTTCTGGCGTCAGTTTTCGCTGCGTACTATGCTTGAATCGCCCAACCTACGCCGCACTCAAATAGCTTTGATTTTCATTTGCCTTACTCTTTTCTTCACATTTCCCCCTTCTTTTGTCGCAAATGGTTTGTTGATCAAAGTAGTAGATCTGATTCCGATTTACGCCTTAAAAATCGCACTGATCTTTGGATTGGCATTGTTCGCTTGCCTAAGATTCTCTCATCTAAGGCTGGAAACTTGGTTACTCTTGTTCAATAGCCTAATTATGATGAAAGCCTTTCCTTGGGATCGCTATGTATTGCCTCTCATGGTTGTCCTTTGGTTTCTAAAATCCATAGGTTCACTTGATTCTTATCAGCTGGACAAAACTATCAGAAGTGATTAGCCAAAATCTGAGTAAAAGTCACAACAATATTATCAACTTAAATTTCCATATTTAAATCAACCACTAAATCTTTTTCGCGTAGACTTGAGCAAGCTTTTACACTACTTATAGATCGCTTCATAGGCAGGGTTATTTAATTCTAAAAATGCGCTTGATCGTTCCTAGTTCATATTGGCAATATCGTTCCGCTTGAGCCATAATATCGAAGTCATTTAAGCGATACAAATTCAGAGCAAAGTTACGGGCAACGGCAAAGATTTGCGGTAACTGGTGCATGCGAACGCGAGAGGCATCTTCTCCCTGGGTGACATCGCGGACATGATGGACTTTATTTTCCACGCCCCAGTATCCCCGAATTCGTTGAGCAAACGCTTCCGGCAGACGCCCTAAATAAAAC
>JBCDFI010000189.1:0-9275 GCA_039178155.1 Cyanobacteria bacterium P01_H01_bin.105 | reverse complement strand
GTGGCTTAGGAGAGACTTTTGAGAAAGGTGATCTGGGCGTCCCTGAGTTCGATGGCTGGGTTGGCTGTGAAAACAACGTCCAGGGCTTTTTCATAACTGTTACCCTGTTGTATTAGCAGGGCGGCTAGTACTGTGCCTGTACGACGTCGGCCGCTAGAGCAGTGGATAGCAACTGCGTTGCCCAACTGGTTTTGGGTCTCTACAAAGGTTGCGATCGCTTCGAGCTGAGTCAGACTAGGGGCGGTGCCGCCTATAATTGGCATCCACACATGGGGAATATTGTTCTGAGTATAAAGATCCAGGTTGGAGTTGTCGCTGAGCAGGGAGACCAGAGCGCTAATACCCGCATCCTTTAAGGCTGCTAGCTCTTGTGCGGTGGGTTTACGCACCCCTGCAAGATAGTTGGGTAGGACCCACCATAACTGTTCAGAAATAGTGGGTAGAGAGTGGTCTGTCATGGTTACAAAAGAAGCCTACGACAGAGGGTGAATACACCGAGGGTCAGGCAGTGTGGCTTTGTGGGGTTCGCGAGAGAACCAAAATGCCGTGCGCTTACACACAGCCACCAGCATAAGCATAACCGGGACTTCGATTAAAACACCCACCACCGTGGCAAGGGCTGCACCGGAGTTAAGGCCAAAGAGGGTAACGGCGGTTGCGATCGCAACTTCAAAATGATTACTCGCTCCAATTAAAGCAGCAGGGGCCGCATCTTCATAGACCATACCCATCTTCTGAGCTGCCACATAGGTAATCAAAAAGATAAAGTTCGTCTGTAGAAACAAGGGAACTGCTATCAATACAATATGCAGCGGATTACGGACGATCAGTTCTCCTTTAAAAGCAAATAGCAACACCAGGGTAGTGAGCATCGCAATAATCGCCACCGGTCCCAAATATTTCAAAAATACGGTCTCAAACCAGACTTTACCCTTGTGTCTCAAAATCCAGCCGCGTGAGACAGCACCCGCCAGTAGCGGTAACCCCACGTAGATCAGCACCGACAACACAATGGTTCGCCAGGGCACAATCAGGTCATTGGCAGACAGCAGCCACCCCCCCAACGGCGCATAGAGAAACAGCATCGCCAGCGAATTAATCGCCACCATCACCAGTGTGTGACCCTGGTTACTATAAGACAAATACCCCCACATCAGCACCATCGCTGTACAAGGAGCAATTCCGAGCAAAATCGCGCCAGCAATGTAGGAGTTGGCCAGCGTTACTTCACTGCCGCGAATAATCTCAGTCCCTGCGAGTAACGGTTGAAATACTCCGCCTAAAAAGAACTGGGCTAAGGCCACCATGGTGAAGGGCTTAATCAGCCAGTTGACAACCAAAGTGAGGATGACTGGCTTGGGTGTCTTGGCTGCTCGTTTAGCCTGGGTAAAGTCGATTTTTACCATGATGGGATACATCATGAAGAAAAGGCAGATGGCAATGGGTATCGACACCTGATAGACGCTCATGGCATCTAGAGTGTCTGCAACGTCAGGAAAGATGCGTCCCAGAAATATGCCCGCCACGATACAGATGGCCACCCACAGGGTGAGATAGCGTTCGAAAATATTGAGTTGGCCGCCTGCCTGGGGCGGTGCTTGGGAATGGTCACTGGTCATGGAATGGTTGCCTCCTGATTGTGTGCTTGGAAATACTGAGTTAGCTGTCAACCCCCAACAGGTCAGCCACCTTCTGGGCCAACTCCGCCATGCGACAGGAATATCCCCATTCGTTGTCATACCAGGCCAAAACCTTTACCTGGGTACCATCCACCACTATGGTGGACAGCGCATCTACAATCGACGACCGAGGATCATCCTTATAGTCAACAGAAACCAAAGGTCGTTCTTCATAGCCCAAAATACCTTTTAGGTCTCCCGCAGCAGCTGTCTTAAACAGCTGGTTGACGTCCTCGACTGTAGTGGGTCGAGCTACTTCAAAGACACAGTCGGTCAGTGACGCATTTAGCAGCGGTACTCGAACAGCAATGCCGTTGAGTTTGCCCTTGAGTTCTGGGTAGATCAAGGTGATGGCCGTGGCTGACCCAGTGGAGGTAGGAATGAGGGATAATCCGGTCGCCCTGGCCCGGCGTAGATCGGTGTGGGGTTTATCGACGATGGTTTGGGTGTTGGTTTGGTCGTGAATCGTGGTGATCACTCCGTGTTGAATACCCAGACCTTCTTGAATCACTTTGACGACGGGAGCTAGGCAATTTGTAGTACAAGAGGCTGCCGTTAATAGATGATGCTCTGCTGGATTGTAGAGATGGTCGTTGATGCCGTAGACGATATTGAGCGCACCCTGTTTGACTGGGGCGGCCACGATAACTTTTTGAACGCCCCGTTGGAAGTAGGGATCTAGCAGCTCCGGTGTACGAAACTGACCGGAACATTCTAGGACGATGTCCACCCCCAGATCATCCCAGGGCACCTCACCAGGCGTCGCATGGGCGCTAAAGCTGAGGGCCTTGTCATCAATCAGGATGCGATCGCAGCCAGCTGCCTCCACCTCTGGAGACCAGCGTCCGTGGACAGAATCAAACTTGAGTAAGTGGGCTGCAGCGATGGCTCCACCTGTAACTTCATTGATATGAACAATATTTAAGTGCGGCCAAGCTGCCCGCAGCACCAGTCGACCGATTCTGCCAAAGCCGTTAATTCCAATCCTTGCCATAGCCTGGGGATATCGCGAGTAGACTATGTTTATTATTTCAATTTAGATTGAAATGTCAAGCAGTCTAGAAGACAATTGAACGCTTTTTGTTCAAAAACAATCAAAATGCTGGAGCTAGGGAGATAAATCTATGGTGTTGTAGCTGCTATCCAGGTGGGTGAGCACGGCTTAGATAACGTGCTCTACCCCCACAAAACTGTTTTGCCCACTTATTCTGTCAGCTTGGGGGCAAACAGCTCTTGCTCCAGCTGATACAGAACAAATCCGGCAACGGTACCATCATCATTGAGCTTAAATCTCACGACAATGTCTACAATCCGGGCAAAAAACTCGGTCTCCGAGCTAGGATACAGCACAAAGGAGTCTTGCCCGGTGGCTTGGCTCATCAGCTGGTTGTTCTCGACCCAGAGCTTAACCTGGAGTTCGGGAAGTACTTGATAGGTACCCACATATTTCTCATAGAGGGCGGGGTCTAGGTCTATGGCTTTACGCTGTTGTGGTGTTGTGTAAGGTTCGTCAAAAAGAATGGCTGCTAATCCTTCAGCAATGGGTTCAGGGGATTGGCTGTTTAGATTTAGAAGCACGCTGATGGTTAGATTTTCCTCAGGGTAGTGCATAAGGCTGGAGCGAAAGCCGTTAATACCGCCGTTGTGGTGAATCCGCTTGCGGTCAAGGTGGGAATCGCTGACCAAACCGTAACCATAGAATGTATCAGGGTAGTCTTCAGGGGTATCCATTTGTACCGCTGCGGTGGTCAGAAGCTCAATGGATGTTTCACTCAGTATGGGCTGAGCCGCTGGAATCGTACCGTAGAGCCAATGATTCCAACGGGCTAAATCTTGCAGGGTGGAGTAGAGGCCACCGGCTCCCTGGGGGAGACTCATGTCAATCGGTTCGGTTTGTAGGTAGAGATCGTCTCCGATAAATAGGTATCCCTGGGCCAAATTGGGAATTACGGCTTTAGGGATCTCATAGCCTGTGTTGATCATACCCAACGGAGTAAATACGTTGGTTTGCATATAGTCAGCATAGGACTGTTCTGATATGGTTTCTATAATTTGAGTCAGAAGAACATATCCAGAGTTGCTGTACTTAAAGTGTTCTCCTGGGTCAAATTCCAGCGGTAAGTCTTTAAACCGGTCAATCAGCTGCTCTAGGGTAAACGATAACCGCATCCATTCGAGGATGTCTGGAAAGATCTCGCCATCTAGATATTCAGGAATGCCTGAGGTGTGGGTTAACAGGTGATGGCTGGTGATGCGATTGCCTCCCGGATAGTCGGGCAAATAGTCGGAAATGGGGGCCTGCACATCCAAGAGTCCTTGTTCCTGCAGCTGTAGAATGGCGACAGCGGTAAATTGTTTTGTGATGGAACCAATTCGAAATTTAGTCTCTGGAGTATTGGCAACGCTGTGTTCACGGTTGGCTAAACCATAGTTGCGGATGAAGGTAGGCTCATCTCCATAGGCGATCATTAGGCCACCGGAGAGACGACCGGTTTGCTCATGGGCTGCCAGGTAAGCGTCGATTTCGGCTATTTTTTCAACAGTTAAGGTGGTTTCTAAGGCTGTGTTAGAAAGGGAAGGATTAATGTCAGAGGGGGGTGCGATCGCAATCATAGATATATTCTGGGGGTGTAAAAGCTGAAATGGAGTCAAATCAGACGATACAATCTGGGCTATGGCGTCAGTACTCCAGGTCACGCCAACAGCGACTCCTATAAGCGGAGCAATACACTGAATTATCTGAAATCGCCTGCCCATTGTTTTTTTGTAGAAACGTACCTGTACTCTACCGGCGGTCTTAATCAGCCTCCATAGCGAAACGTCATCCCATGACATGACCTTTGTCATGGAGCTGATATGGCTAATGAACTAGCATCAAAACAGGGGTAAACCACATTTAAACCCAAGCATGAACGCTGTCAGTCACACTCAAGAATTCGGAGAGCGGACTCCACCCCCCGCTTCTAGCACCACATTGTCTCCTTCCATTCCTAAAGCTCTGCGGTATGTGGAGTGGGCCTTTTTGTTCCTGATTATTTTGCGAATTAGCCTACTCATGCTGAATAGACCGTTAGGCTATGAGCTAGGTACGGGGGATTACATTAGCTTTAGTGTTTTGGGGATGCTGGCATTGCTCAGTGTTATATTTCCGATACAGCAGCCTGTGGTGTGGCGACGGGGCTATCTTCTGTTGGAGATTGTTGTTCTCTTAGTCAGTCGTTTGTTAACCGACTGGGGATTAGATCCGTTTTTATATCTTGTATTGGTCAAAAGTTGTTTTTTGCTAAATCGTCGCGATGTTATCTTGACAACGGTTTTTGCAGGTGTTGCCTGGCAGCTCAGCCTAGCTCGACGAGTTTTTCAACAAGTCTCAGCTCCGATAGCAGAGCTTCGAGACCAGTTTGAATCATCCCTGGCAGCGCCTAAACCGCTATTAGTTTTGGATGTGATTATTAACAGCACGACCATTTATGTGGTGACCTGTCTATTAATAATTTTGCTATGCTGGACTGTGTTATCTGAGCGCAAAAGCCAGCAAAAAGCAGCGATGTTGGCTCAAGAAGTTGAGACCCTGGCCACTGATTTAGAAAGAGCCCGAATCGCCCGAGATATTCATGATTCTCTAGGTCATACCCTGACTACACTCAATGTGCAGCTAGAGGTGGCTCAAACATTATATTCTCAGAATCCTGAACAGTCTTTACAGGCGCTAGATCGGGCAAAAATACTGTCTAGTCAATCTCTACAGGATGTAAGACGAGCAGTCTCAACTATCCGCCATGGTAACTTTAATTTACTCGATGCCCTCATGGGTTTAGTCGAACAAATTCAACAGACTTGCGGGTCTAACCCCATTAAAATCGAGACTCGTATCAACTTACCTAAAGTACCGCTGCAGGTTAGTCAGCAGCTATTTTTGATTGTTAAAGAAGGGCTGACAAATATTCAAAAACACGCCCAGGCATCGACGGTCAAAGTATGGGCTCAGGGCACCTCAGAAGGGATTGCCATAGGCCTATCGGACGATGGAGTCGGCTTTATGCCTGAAGAGCTAAACACCTCAGGCTACGGCCTCCGAGGGATGCGAGAACGGGTACAGCTGCTGGGCGGACACATGACGATCCAAAGTACGCCTGAAAAAGGAACCTTAATTCAGGTGACGGTACCCCAATGATTCAGATTTTGCTGGTGGACGATCAGCCGATGTTTCGGCAGGGATTAGCTTCGTTGTTGACGCTAGAAGATGATTTTGAGATTGTGGGCGAGGCTAACCACGGTCAAGAGGCGATTGCTCTTGTGACTCAGCTACAGCCCGATGTGATTTTAATGGATGTGCGGATGCCCGTGTGCAATGGCGTAGAGGCTACCCGTGAGATTCATCAACGATTTCCATGGATTCGGATTTTGGTGCTGACTACCTTTGATGAGGATGAGTATGTGTTTGAGTCGCTGGAGGCTGGGGCGCTGGGGTATTTGTTAAAGAGCACTCCGGCAAAACAGGTTGCGATCGCAATTCGTAATCTGTATCAAGGCTACAGTCAGCTGGGTCCGACCATTGCCCCTAAGGTGTTTTCCCATGTCAAGCCAGACAGTGGTGCCAAAGCAGATGAGCACATCCTCTTTAACCCTCGTGAGTTGGAAATTTTAACGCTATTGGGTCAAGGTCGCAGCAACCGTGAAATTGCCGCTGCGTTACACCTGACAGAAGGAACCGTCAAAAACCACCTGACCAATATTTTTAGCCAGCTAGATGTTCGCGATCGCACCCAGGCCGCCCTTTGGGCACATCAGCATCTTTTGTCTTGACCGATTGTCCTGACCGATAACAAACTGTGCAGATTACACCGCACTAAGCGGCGATAGATACTTAATAAGCGTCTTTAAAACAGATTTTGCTCGGATAGGCTTACTCAAAAAAGCTGACGCACCCGCCATCTTTGCGCGTACCCGTTCGGCAATCTTGTGGTTCTCAGTCACAATAACGATAGGAATATCTTGAAACCCGGAGATCCGTCGAATTTGGGCACATAGCTCATACCCATTGGCCACCGGCAATACCAGCGCTAAAAAGATCAGCTGAGGTTGGAGGTCTATCAGCTGTGATAACACTTGTAGAGAGTCAGAAACATTAGCATAGCTGTACCCTGCCCCTTGAACAATGTCACCCATCGCTTGACTATCGGCCAGACTGTTGTCTACATACACCACTGTGGCATGGTCTGTGGGGAGTACTTTTGAGGTTGTTTCTACGACATCTGTATCAAAGTTCGACGTAGCAGACGAGACTTGACGCTTGCCTGATAGATCTCTAGAAACCTTGTCTAACAGGGTCTCTATCCTTTGTAAGATGTGTCTAGCGGACGCTGGCTTGCGTACATACGTATCAAATCCTGTCTGTATCAGCAGTTTCCCGGTGACGCTGGGCTGGGCCATGGCAATAACCGGAATCAGCCAGGTAGGGCTGGACTCTTTGAGAATTTTTATAATCTGCCAACCATTTATTCCACTCGTGTCTAGATCCATGACAATCAGATCGGGAGCTTCGGTGACGGCAAGCGTCAACCCCTCATCGCCGCTCTTAGTAGCCACGACCTCATACTCATACAGTTTGAGCGCATGTTCTAGGATCTGACGGCTGGCTCTATCGGTGTCTATCAATAGAATTTTAGCCATAGAAACCAGTGATAAAAAGAATATCTAAAAATCCTGATGAGAGTGTAGTACAAACATTAGTTTTAAGGAATAGTTCTTACGCAGTCTCTCTCAATATTCAAACGTAGGCTTTAAGTCCGAACCCGAATGCTAAAAGAGTTAGTTGTAAATATAAGGTATTTTTGCATCTAAAATTGACTCGCTCAGAAACACACATCTTATTTAACCAACTACTCTCAAAAAAATCAGGCAAAATACTGACTTTATTCAAAAATATAAACTTTTTTGAAGCAGTGATTCTACTTACGGACATCAATCTGCTGGGGCTATGTTTTTCTCGTTTCCTTCTTTTTACTTCTGTCAAGAATAGGCAGGAAATCAATTGTTTCCTTTATTTTTAACGTCAGGATAAATGCGAATCTACCACAGTAAATCGCTATTTTTATGATCAGGATAGACAATCGTTAAATGTGTTCTGATAAGATAGTCTCTTATCAAGGAACATCTAGCATATCCCTAAGTATCGTTAGATTAAGCAACAAATAGCCTACTGCGCTAGAAGAATCTTCTTGAGCTTGTTGTAGCCAATCCTCTGTCAAAAGAGGCATAGGTCGAGACATGTTTTCCTGATAGTTTTTCTGTACAGCGGTTAGAATGCGGTCTCCTAAAATATCATCAGTGCCAGGGCGGATTAAACAGTGAGTTCTCAATAGTTGAAAGGGTTGAATGGATTGCTGCTGCTGTGCTTGTGCAATCTCTTGCACAATTGCTTTGACTAGTTCATCCAAGACGAACGTGCTCACCATAGGTTGCAAGCTAAAAGATGGTTCATCTGAGAGAAAATGTTGGGTGACCAGGGAACGCCGCACCAGCGTGGCAAGGGCATCAATAACCTGGGCCGGGTTGTCATTAAATAAGTGGGTTTGCAATCGACATAGGGAAATGGGTTCTTGCCAGATGGCTAACCAAAATATTAGCGTTTTTTCCAGTTGGTTAAAGGTCTCAAACTGTTGTTTAAAGAGTAAATAAATAGGCTCTGGTAGGATAACCGTTTCTTGTTCTAAAAAAGGTGCTATTTGTCCATTAAAAACAGTTTGAATGGTAGATGCAATCAGCTTTAGGGCCAGGGGGCTATAGCCATATATGCGGGCTAATGTTTTTAGCTGATGGGGATAACCATCACAACCGCAGGCTTGTAACAGATCTGCCGATGCATTGGCGGATAACCCTGACAGAGATAAATGTTGAGTTCGGTTTAATGTATAAAACTGAGGGGGTAGTGGCTGACGACCAATTACCAGTAAACAACTGCGATGACGAGAACAAGATATTCGATAGAGAAAATCCAGATGGGACTGCTCCTCATTTATCTTGTCTAAGATAATCAGCCTGGGGCTTTGCATCGTTTTGAGCAGTTGTCGTACACCCTGATCGACAGTCTCTATGGGAGCATCGATCAGATCTGTGAGTAACTCACGGAGAGGTGTTTTAGCTGAACGCCAGATGATGCTTGCAAAGTCTGGCTGGAGTTGTTCTGCTAGGGCCAGCGCTAAGGTGGTTTTACCAGTACCTCCCAGCCCGCTAATGGTAATCAGCTTTGCTGTGCGCGTCCAGGTCTGCAACTGCTGCAGTTCCTGCTCACGATCATAGAACTGCTCAATATCAGGAGCATCTCCCCAATCAATTGGGCAGGGAGGCGATACAATCTCATTGCTAGATTCAGGTGTTTTTGCTGCAATCTCTCTCCAGTTACTCAGACCCACTGTCTGACAAATGGCGATAAAGGCGTCCTGCTGGATCCGCTCACCGCGCCAAAAGCGTCGTAGGGTAGCCCTAGAGGTGTGGGCATCCTGCCACCAGCGGGCGGTGCTTGTTTTGGTCCAGCCAAGGCGTTGACGGGCTTGATCTGCGATCGCAAGTCCTTTTTCCGATGCCCTTACCGAC
>JBCDFI010000188.1:0-9365 GCA_039178155.1 Cyanobacteria bacterium P01_H01_bin.105 | reverse complement strand
GTACGGTTTTCAATCAGGTTTATTCTTCAGTGGCGTTGATAGGCTAAGGCTAAGGACATAACTGTAAGGAATAAGCCCATGCCTGTTAATAAGGACCCACGCCCGCCCCGCTCTCGACAAATTAGTAATCTGCTCTTTCTGTTAGGAGCGATTCTGCTGACGGTGAATATTTTTCTACCGATTCAGCGGACACCTCGCACACCCTACAGTATGTTCCTTCATCAGGTTCAGGAGCATGAGGTGATCAAGGCATCAGTGGGGCAAAATGAAATTCGCTATCAGGTCAAAGACGATCTCGGAGAACCGGGTGTCGTTTATTCCACGACCCCTATTTTTGATCTGAAGCTGCCCGATTTGTTAGAAGCAAACGGGGTTGAATTTGCGGCTACACCCCCTGCACAAAACCAGTGGATTGGGAGTCTATTGAGCTGGGTGATTCCACCGCTTATTTTTATTGCTGTGTGGCGCTTTTTTCTAGCCAGAGGCGGTGGCCCTCAAGGAGCACTGTCCATTGGTAAGAGCAAGGCTAAAGTGTATGTAGAAGATGAGGCGACCAAAATTACATTTGAGGATGTGGCTGGGGTTGAAGAAGCCAAAACTGAACTAGTAGAAATTGTTGACTTTTTAAAGACGCCTAAGCGATTTACCGACATTGGAGCCAAAATTCCTAAAGGCGTACTGCTAGTTGGCCCACCAGGAACGGGTAAAACTCTATTGGCTAAAGCTGTAGCGGGTGAAGCTGGGGTGCCATTTTTTAGTATTTCAGGCTCTGAATTTATTGAGATGTTTGTGGGGGTAGGCTCCTCTCGCGTGCGAGACTTGTTCGAGCAAGCCCAAAAGCAGGCTCCTTGTATTGTCTTTATTGACGAATTAGACGCTATTGGTAAATCTAGGGCCTCTGGCGGTTTCTATGGTGGTAATGATGAGCGTGAACAAACCCTGAATCAGTTGCTAACTGAGATGGACGGCTTTGGGGCTGGGGATAACACTATTATTGTCTTAGCCGCTACCAACCGTCCTGAAACCTTAGATCCAGCATTGTTACGTCCTGGTCGATTTGACCGTCAAGTATTAGTAGACCGTCCAGATCTGAAGGGACGTGAAGCAATTCTCAAAATCCATGCCCAAGAAGTAAAGCTGGGAGATAATGTCGATCTCAATGCGATCGCGACGCGTACTCCTGGCTTTGCGGGTGCCGATCTGGCTAATTTAGTTAATGAAGCTGCTTTGCTCGCTGCTCGTAACAATCGTCAGGCCGTTATTCAGGCTGACTTTGCCGAAGCGATTGAGCGCGTTGTTGCAGGCTTAGAGAAAAAGAGCCGTGTGCTCAATGAAAAAGAAAAAGAGATTGTCGCGTACCACGAAGTAGGACACGCCATGGTCGGAGCACTGATGGAAAGTGGTGGACAGGTAGAAAAAATTTCTATTGTCCCACGGGGTATGGCAGCCTTAGGCTATACGCTTCAGCTGCCGACGGAGGATCGGTTTCTGCGAAGTGCCGATGAATTGAAGGGACAAATTGCCACTTTATTAGGCGGACGTTCGGCTGAGGAAGTTGTTTTTGGCTCAATTACGACTGGGGCTGCCAATGACCTACAGCGAGCAACAGAAGTAGCTGAGCAAATGGTAACAACCTACGGAATGAGTGATGTTCTGGGGCCGCTCGCCTATGATAAGGGACAGCAAACCTCGTTTTTGGACAGCGGCATGCCCAATGCCCGTCGTAATATGAGTGAGGAAACAGCTAGAGCAATAGATAGTGAGGTTAAAGGGCTAGTGGAAACTGCCCATGAACAGGCATTGACTATTCTTCGGAACAACCGAGATCTGTTGGAGAATATCTCTCAGCGTTTACTAAAAGAAGAAGTTATCGAAGGCGATACACTGCGTGAAATGCTAGCGCAAGTCAGACCATTAGTTGCCGCATAGGTATTGCCTGAGAGACCTTTATGCGACTTAATCACATAAAGGTCTTTTAATACCTGCTGTCTTTCCTATTAAACACACACTGAAGATGTTTACTCTTTGTCTTCGTTGCTGGCAAAGTTAGCTAATAGTCGTATCGGTCTTAGTAGAGGTTTGCATATTTACAGGAGGTAATGGTTTGGGTTTACCAATACCATATCCTTGACCATAGTTGATATTTAAGGTACGCAGCCTTGCCAAGATAGCGTCATTTTCCACAAACTCAGCAATGGTTTGCATGTCCATCATTGTAGCTACCTGATTGACCATATCTACAATGGTCATAACGTAGTCTTCTTTATCAATATTTCGAATCAAATTTCCATCAATTTTGAGATAGTCAACTGGTAACTGACGTAAATAGCCAAAGGAAGACACGCCACTGCCAAAATCATCTAGAGCGAATCTAACACCAATTTTTTTCAAGGTAGTAATGAATTTGAGCGCCTGATCAAGCTGAGAAATTGTTGTTGTTTCAGTGATCTCAAAACACAATTGTTCTGCTGGCATTGCTGATTGTTTCAACAGTTGGGTAACAAATTTAGTAAATCGTTCATCGCTTAAACTGCTACCTGAAAGATTAATCGCTACCGTCGTTTTAGCTTCAGGATAGTAGTGATGGTAGTTTGTTAGCACAGTTTTAACTACCCAGCGATCGATCAAGCCAATCATTCCATAACGTTCTGCCATAGGGATAAACAGATTTGGATGAACAATCTTGCCATGCTCATCGGTTAACCGTAGTAAAATTTCAACATGGCGATATGTCTCATCAAGAAGAGAAATAATCGGTTGTTCCATCAAATGAAAACGATTTTCTTCGATGGCTTGAGGGATATTGGCAATATGAACTAATTCAAGATGCTGTCGATCAAGCTCTTTGTCATTTTGATCAGCCAGATAAACCCGTCCTCGGCCCAAATCTTTTGCCTTATAACAGGCCAAATCGGCTCGACTAAGCAGTTCAATAACGCTAGAGGCATCATTCAAAATTGGTACCAGCCCAATACTCACGCCCACCTGAAACTGTCGGCCACGCCATATAAACTGGTAATCTTTAACTCTATCAACTAGCGTCTGAGATAGTTTTTGACCTTGCTCTAGGGAACAGCCTTCTAATAACAATCCAAACTCATCTCCACCAAGACGTCCTAAACTGTCAGAATTACGTATATTTTGTTGCAATAACTGAGCCAACTCTGTTAATAGCTGATCACCAATTAGATGACCAGCTGTATCGTTGACAATTTTAAACTGATCTAAATCCAGGTAGCCTAACACTGATTGAATCCCTCGATCTCTCACTCGTTGAATAGCCTGACGCAGACGGGTGTCAAACTCATTGCGATTGATCAGTCCTGTGAGTGGGTCATAGGCCGCCTGATAGGCAATTGTCTGTGTAAGATTATATTCCTCTGTTATTTCTCGTTGGAGACCTCGATATCCCTGAAAGTTGTTATGCTCATCAAATAAAGGATGAGCATTAAGTTGAAAGATTCGAAGAGTTGTAGCTGATGTATGCAAGCGTAAGGTGAAATTTTCAAGGCGTTGTTGTTGAAGCAAGTGCTTGTTAAACCTCTCCCAATCTGCTTCTAAGTTAGGGATTGTTGCCAACGTTTGATAAAGTGATTCACCTTCTAAACCCTCGTGTTGAAGGTAATGAAAATCACCAGATAGATAGGAGATCTTAAGCTTTTTATCAAGTTCCCAAAATAGATCGGCTCCCAAGTTTGCCCAATCTTGATATCGCTTTTCATTTTCTTGTAGAAGATATGTCTGTTGGTGCCGAGAGCGTTTAAGGGCAATGACTAGTCTACAAATCCATAGCGTAGCTAGACCGAGACTAACTATTAGCCATACGATAACTGACTCTCTTTTGAAGAAATAGTCGAAAAAAAAGATTTCTGTTGTGAAAGCTTTGGCAAGAATATCGTTATATATTTGAAAGTAAGGAATGTGAGAAGTGAGTCGGTGCTGTGCAACCATCCCCAATCCCTGGTGGACGTATGTAGCATTGCTAGGTGGTGGCCATATGTTAACGGCAGTTACTCCAGTTAAGGAAAATTTAAGTATGTGACATAAGATGACAGGACGATTAATCACGATTTTGAACGGATAATGGCAAATGCTAGGGCGAGGTCCGACAATAATTCAGGGGCTGACTACCCTTTTTGAGGTTAGCCTTTGACTCTGATATCAACCAATCTCTACAAAAAGGGAGGGCCTAACGTAGTACATTTTGTTGTCTTAAAAATTAGTATTTAGTTCTTATTCAAAATGCCCATGCTGTTCAGAAATGTATTAGGTTTACAGGTAGCCCTGACCCAAAACTCTACCAGTCGGCACATCATAAGGCTTAGATTCCAAGGGTTTTTCAAACTTGACGAATAGTGGCTGCCTGGGCTAGAAGCGATTCAGCAAATGCAATGCCTTCTTGATGGGATCGACCACCAGCTAACTGGGCTAGCTCTTCACGGCGAGCTGTTTCGTCAAGATCGGTGACCCTGACGACAGTGCGTTCATCGGCCTTTTTCTTACCGTTAGTGATGACCTGTTTGTCGACGTGAAAGTGAGCATCAGCCATCGCTGCTACCAATGGTTGATGCGTTACGCAAAGCACCTGGCGATGCTGACTTAGCTGATAGAGCTTTTCTGCAATTGTTTGAGCAACGCGCCCCGACACCCCGACATCGATTTCATCAAAAATGAGGGTGCCGATTGGGTCTACCTTTGTAAAACATGCCTTAAACGCTAGTAAAAAACGACTCATTTCTCCTCCAGAAGCTGTCTCTGTCAAGGGCTGTAGGGGTTCACCAGGGTTAGGGCTAAACAGAAATTCAACCACATCAGTCCCGTGGGCCTGCGCGGGGGAAATAGAGCGCACATCAGCCTTGAACTTGACTCGTTCCATGGCTAAAGGTTTAAGTTCTTCAACCAGTTGTGATTCCAAACGTTTGGCAGCTTTTTTTCTGAGCTTTGTTAGTTTAGTGCATTCGGTTTCTAACGTGGTTTGGGCCTGATTATGGGTGGCTTCAAGGGCTTCAATAGACTGGCCATCCCCATTGAGGGCATCCAGGGCCATTTGGATCTCTTGGTAGTACTCAATGAGCTCAGGCAAATCACGACCATATTTCCGACATAGCTGGTTGAGAAAACTCATACGGGTCTCAACTTCAGCTAAGCGTGTCGGATCGGTCTCTAGGTTTTCACCATATGTGTTGATCTGTCGGCCCGCTTCTTCTACTTGAGCTAAGGCATCACTAACAAGATCGAGCATGGGGGTAACTTCGTCATCAAAGCGCTGCATTGCACTGAGTAACTGTTCTACCCTCCCAAGCAAGTCAGAACAGCTATCAAAGCTGCCGTCACTCTCGTAGAGAATTTGGTAGGCATCATAGCTTTGCTTTTGCAATTCGACGCTGTGGCTTAAACGTTGATGTTCCTGCTTTAATCGGTCAAGCTCATCTGGAGTTTGTAGATTGGCGCTGTGTAAGTCTTGGGCATGATACTCAAACAAATCTAATTGTTGCTGCCTCTGCTGTTCAGCTCGACGGCGGCGCTCTAGAGCCTGTTGTGCATCGATAGCAGCAGCGTGAGCATGGGCTACGATCTGTCGCTGTTGCAACTGTTGACTCCCTGCAAAGCTATCGAGCCAATTGCGCTGAGCATCTATCGAGCCTAGTTGTACGGTCTGGCCTTGGGCCGTGATTTCCACTAGTAAACGTCGCAGTTCTTCTAGCTGATTTTTTTTAACGACGACATCGTTGAGGCGACTGCGACTGCGAACACTGCCTCGACCTGTTGTAAGTTCTCGAGAACATCGCAGGCTATTTTCATTGATTGGTATGTCGTTTGCTGTTAGCCATTCGGTTACTGGAGGAGGTGCATGAAACGTAGCTTCGATCAAGGCTTTTTTTTCGCCTGTACGTACTAACCGTCCGCTAGCTTTTCCACCTAGTACTGTATCAATGGCATCGAGAATTATGGATTTACCAGCGCCTGTCTCTCCAGTGAGAACATTGAGGCCAGGCTGTAACGATAATTCCAGCTGATCTATTAGGGTGAAATTATCAATTTTCAGAGAGGTTAGCATGGCCATTGCCTCCTGAGTATGGGTAGAGATTGAAGAGAGATGTGACGACAAAACCAGAGCACAGAGTGAGACGGCCAAATAACGGCAGGCGCGGTTAGCGAGCTAATCAATTTTACTGTGGATTTTTTACTGTAGAAATTTAGTTATGTCGCTTGGGCTATTTTGGAGTTAATCCCTGATTATTTCTTTAGGCATAAATTACTGTTCTGATACTGTTCTGACGACAAACAAGGGAATACGGACGAGCCTGCTTTCATCCTGCACCAGTAGCAAGGGGCGGTTTTTTCGGCTGCTGTTTTTTATCCATTAGATTATTCTGGCGTTAGCAATAGTTGATGGGTATTAGGGAAACGACTTGTTACAATAGTTAATATTGAAGCCATGTTTGACGCTGATTGTAAGGGCGTCAATGGATGTACGGTCTCTGGCTGTACTTATTGGAAAGCCTATAAATGAAAGGATCTAGCTTATGCATGCTGCGTCAACGTCCTCTAGTTTTCATGACCATCTGGACTCTCGAGTACTGTCTGTAGATGAGCTGCTAACGTATGATCCAGTTGCGATCGCACACTACTATCGTTCGCGACCCCTACAAATTATTTCGCGATTAGTAGAGCTAGTGTTGACTTTTCTGGGGTTTGCTCTAGGTCTGCTATGGGATCGGCAGACAGGGCGTCAAGCTAGAAATGAAGCCAAACGAGCTATTCAGTTACGAAAAGTATTAACAAAATTAGGACCTGCCTACATTAAAATCGGTCAAGCGTTATCAACTCGTCCTGATTTAGTCCCTCCCGTGTTTATGGAAGAGCTGGTCAAACTGCAAGACCAAATTCCTCCATTCTCCAACGAAATAGCATTTCGTCTCATTCGAGAAGATCTAGGGCAAACGCCAGATAATATTTACGCAGAAATTTCACCTAATCCTGTGGCAGCGGCTTCCCTGGGGCAAGTTTATAAAGCCAAGCTTAAAACGGGTGAAGATGTTGCCGTTAAGGTCCAACGACCGGGGCTAACCGCACAAATCACCCGCGATATTTATTTGCTGCGGCGTTTAGCCCAATGGGCGTGCAATAACTTGAGCGTGGTGCGTAGTGACCTCGTCAGCATCATGGATGAATTTGGCACGCGTATCTTTGAAGAGATGGACTACACCCATGAAGGGGAAAATGCCCAGAGGTTTGAGGCTCTCTATGGTTATATGCCAGATATCATTGTGCCTGATATCTACACTGAGCTGACGGCCCGTCGAGTCCTGACTATGGAGTGGATTAATGGTACTAAGCTGACCGAACCAGACATTCTTGAAGCCAA
The DNA here is from genome assembly GCA_039178155.1 of Cyanobacteria bacterium P01_H01_bin.105. Classification (GTDB taxonomy): domain Bacteria; phylum Cyanobacteriota; class Cyanobacteriia; order Phormidesmidales; family Phormidesmidaceae; genus Leptothoe. The sequence continues at coordinate 1,996 of JBCDFI010000188.1, read as the reverse complement.
GGGGCTCAAGGCAACTGAAATTGTTGAAATTGGTGTGCAATGCTCCCTGAGACAGCTACTGGAGCACGGCTTTTTCCATGCCGATCCCCATCCTGGCAATTTGCTAGTTACCGATGATGGCAAGCTGGCTTATCTTGACTTTGGCATGATGTGTACGGTTGAACGCTATCAGCGTTACGGTCTGATTGAAGCTATTGTTCATATGGTTAATCGTGATTTTGACGGTTTAGCCAATGACTATGTCAAGCTAGAATTTCTCACTTCTGAAACGGATTTAACCCCCATTATCCCGGCATTAGCGAAGGTCTTTAATAATGCCTTAGGAGCTTCAGTAGCAGAACTCAATCTCAAAAGCATCACGGATGAATTCTCGGCTCTGATGTATGAGTATCCGTTTCGGGTTCCTGCTTATTACGCGTTGATTATTCGCTCATTGGTGACTCTGGATGGTATCGCCATCAGCGTTGATCCCGAATTTAAAGTACTCAGTAAGGCCTATCCCTATGTTGCTAAGCGATTATTGACCGATCCTTCTCCAGAACTACGTCAGTCCTTGCAGGAGCTGTTGTTTAAGGACGGTGACTTTCGCTGGAATCGCTTAGAGAACCTTTTGCGCAATGCCCGCTCCAGTCAAGACTACGACTTAGAAAAGGTTTTGCAGCAAACTATCGACTATATATTTTCTGAACGAGGTGACTACCTTCGGAACCAACTTGCTGATGAGTTAGCAAAGAGTCTAGACCAGTTTGGTCATAGCTTAGTTCAACGAATACAAACTGCCGTGAGTAGTGAGGTTCCTAAACAACCTGTCGTTTCAAGCTCCTCAACTAAAGAATGGGAGCACATTAACCGGATTGTAAATCTTTTGGGAGAAACCAAAGGTGTGAGCGGTGGTACTGTCGCTAGACTCGTACCTCAAGTGTTGTCTAAACCGGAGACTCGTAAGATGGGGCAACGTGTAGCTCAAAATCTAGCTCAGCGAGCAGCAGCAAGGCTACTTCGCACTATATTTTTGCCGAGATCTAGTGGGACACAGGCAGTCGTGCTCAATGCACCTTTGCTATCTGCTCAAAAGTCGGCTTAGAGACTCAATTAGCCCGGAAGAATCAATTTTTATTATTGATTGAAAAATGGGGAGTGTAGGGTTCTGCGCTCCCCATTATGGTGACTGAGTCTCATTGTGTCGTTCAAGCTCTTCCTGCTCTAAGCGCAGCTTTTTCTCTAACGCTTGAATTTCATCACGACGAGCCGCTGTTTCTAAAGCTCGACGGCGAATTTCTTGGCTTTGCAACGTGAGTGACTGACGCCACTGTTCAGCCCGCTCCACTTCTTGGTGGAAAAACTGAGGAGTAACTCCTTGGGTTAAAAATTGGGATACCAGATCTAAAATCCAATCCGTTGCTTCCTGAATTTCAACCACTTGATTGGATGCATCTAGCTCTACTAAAACTAGGGCACCTTCATTAAAGGTTACAGGTAGTGTTGATAAAACCTCTTGATCTCCGATAGATAGTTCCCAGAGATAGTCTTCAAGCTGACGCGCCAGAAACTGTAAGACGAGTGCGCCCTCAGACGTTGTATGGCAAACCTTGGCCAAGTGCTGCATGGTTGGATAAGCAAACGGCTAAAACCTAGTATACCCTTACCCCCTACGCCGTTTATCTCTTCTGTCGGGGAGGTTCGTCAAGATTTTGTGTATACCTCGTATCAAGAGATACAAATTTAATACTGACCTGCGACACCAGCGGTTGAGAGTGTTAACTTAGCTTAGCTCATCATTGGATTGATCATTCTATATGACGGTGTTTCTAGAGTTAGCCTTTACCCAACGTGAATCTTCGTCAATAGCTTAGACTAAGCTTCATACAATATGATTGAAATTCCATCAAAAAAGTCTTTGCAGTCCGGATACTTTTTGCTAAGCCTGACGTCTGATATTCCAGGTGTCCTGCTTTAGGGGTTTCTTTAAGCGGTGAGCCGTCTGTTTTGGAGACGC
>JBCDFI010000187.1:0-9403 GCA_039178155.1 Cyanobacteria bacterium P01_H01_bin.105 | reverse complement strand
TTTCTACTATCGTATTTCTACTATCGTAGTGAGTTAGGTTGAACTTACGCGTAGGGGCAAAAAAGCAGATTGACAGACTGACGGTTTACTTGCTCAAGCTCATAGCATTGGGTCCCTCGGGTTAGCATTTATCAGCGGCACCATGTTTATCTTAAAGCGCCAGGATGTAGAAATCGGTAGTTTTCAACATCCGTCTAAAGAGCAAAAGATTCCAATTTTGTCTTATCAGGGGCAGACATTTCGTCTGCTGAGTGTGTTTAATGCTGCTCAAGAAGAGGATGCTCGTATCCTCTGGCGAGATCTAACAGATAATCGGGGTAAGGCTTGTGTACTCCTTGAAGAACCCGAGCGCTTTAGCGTTTGGGGCAAAATTCAGCTAGAAAATCTATTAGAGGAAAAGGCTTCGTCTGCATCTGCAAACGGTTTGAGTACTTTATTTGTAAAGGCTAGCTTATTGATCATTCAAGCGATGTATGAAGATATTGAAGATTTGATGGGGGATAAGCAGGCAAAACGGTTTGAGGGAGATTTAGCAGAAATTGGTAAGCAAATGCGGTTGCCTCAAATGTCTTCTGTAGAGTCAGTCGCTGGTCTACTAAAGTTGGATCCATTTTCCTCACCATTGCCTCCATGGCAGACCAATCATCTCAATACGATTTTCAAAGAGCTACATCGCATTGGCAGAAACTATTTTGGGCGTTCTAATTTTACTGAGCGGGCTCTAGAGGCTTTATATGATTTATCACCGCCAGAACATGATGCTTTTCTGACTTGGCTCAAAGAGTTATCTGGTGGACAACTATGGCAGTAGCCGAGGAATTAGTTAAATGAATTGAGTGATGGGATTTTTGATAAGAAATCTCATCGTTGATTTATAGTTACTTACTGGCCGCCACTGGCCATGCTTAGGATAGAGTTTTTTTATATGCCAGATGGGTGATTAAAATTGCCCAAGGGCATGATATTTTTTGGCGTTATCGCATTAGGGAGTAGAGCATTGACCCAGTCCTCCAAGGTTTCTAAAAATAGCTCAGGCCGGTCTACTTTGATACTTTGTCTTGGTTGGGGCATTGTGTCTATTCTATTCTTTCTACTATTCGGAGCGCTTGCACCCGGAGAAGATACAAGGCCAGATTGGTTTTTAACATCGATTAATTTTTTAGAGATTTTTGCGTTTCTTTTAGCGGCTGCGTTGTGTTTTCGCAACTCTGGTAGCTCACAAATTATCAGTGGAAAAACTGTGTGGCTTTCCCTAGGAATTGGGATGTTAGCCTACGCAGCAGGCACCGTATTCTTTTTCTTATGGGGTACGGTTTGGGGGTTGGACCCTTCTGTATCTATGGGGGACGGTTTTTACTTTATTAGTTACGTTGCCATGATTGTAGGGATGTTGCTGGCAGCTCTACCGCGACGAATTGATCTGAGTATGCCTCAGTGGGTCATGATTTTTGCGATTGGTGCGGTAGGTATCGTCCTCGCTTGTGTTTTGAACTATGGTCTACCGTCAGCAGCGGCTCAGCTCTCGCCTCAACCAGCAATGGCAGCAGAGATACAGTTGGTTCAAGCACCCTCTGAACCTGAGCCAGTTGTAGAACCTGTGGAAGAGGCCGTTGAACCTGAAGTTTCTGAACCTGACCCAGTTACTGAACCTGAAGCAGTGGATGAGGCTGAAGAAATAGTGGCGGGGTTATTGCCTGCTCCGGCCTGGGCTCAGGCTTTAGATGGTGCTCTTGAGCAGTTTGCTGATCCGGTGGCTCTAATGTATGTTATTGCCGATTGTTTTTTGGTCGTTATTGCTGCGGCCTTGCTCGTTGCGTTTTGGGGGGGGCGGTTTTCTCAATCTTGGAAGCTAATTGCGATCGCAACCTTCTGTCTGTACATAGCCGATATGGCCTTTGCGGCTGTGGGCGATAACTATAATGAAGGGGCTCTGTGGGAAGTGTTTTGGATTTTGTCTGCTCTCTTCTTTGCGGCAGGAGCAGCGATTGAATATGACGTTTCTAAACGCTCACGTCGAGGATCGCGTCGTCGAGCATGACAGCAGTCCTAAACCTGGCATACTAGAGAGACGTTTTTACCTACCCTTTGGGGTTGTTGCTAATGGCACCACGCAAACTGTCTGATGCTGATAAGCGCGATGTAATCGAAATCTATCGGCAACCGGGAGAAACTACATCTACCATCGCCAAACGCTATGGTGTCAGCACAAGTACCATTAGCCGAATTTTGAAAACGCAGCTGCCCGAAGATGAATATCGAGCACTGATTTCTCAAAAACGCTCGGCCCCATCAGGCCAGCCAATGATGTCATCACAAAATTCGGTTAAAGCTGAGAAACCTGCACCCGAGAAGCCCGTGCGACGAGCACGTAAACGCTCAAGGGTAGTTGAAGACAGTGTCTCTAAACTTGATGAAGAAGGACAACTAGAACTCTTAGCCCCTGAAGAAGATGCCGCATCATCGGATACAAGTTTGTCCGCCGAGAAGGACGATGTATCGGCTGTAGCTACAGAGCTGCTAGAAAATTCCAGAATTCGCCAGGAAGACGATGACTTAGAAGACGATCTTGACGATGACGATCTTGACGATGATTTAGACGATCTTGATGACGATGATCTCGACAGTGAGCTAGATGCTGAATTCGATGATGCTGGCAGCAGCGACGGTGAGTCTGGCTTGTTAGGGGTTGCCGTTGAAATTATGCCGATATCGGATGCCGTTTTTCCCCGTACCTGCTATCTAGTTGTTGATCGTCTGTCTGAGTTAATTACGCATCCCCTGAATGAATTTGCTGAGCTTGGTAAAATTCCTGCTGATCAAGAATCAGCCCTAACTTTGCCTATCTTTGATAACCATCGGGTAGCACGGCGATTTTCTCGACGGAATCAGCGAGTAATAAAGGTGCCAGATGGTCAGCTAATTACAAAGGCAACCACCTATCTTCAGGCAAAAGGTATTACTCATCTGCTGATTGATGGCAATATCTATTCCCTGCTGGGATAGATCGCCATAGTGACTATCTTGAATATCTATAAACCAGACTCAAAACCTGGTTTGTAATAGTCTAGGTTTTTTAGAACCACCAGAATATTTATCTCTAGCCGGTTCGGTGATGGGAGTTGCTGGATTGCAGGGGTGCGATCTCATCTTGCACAATGGAAAATACCCCGGAGATATCAGCATTATTATGTCTAATCCTCTGCCAGTTCCTGCGTTTTTTACTGCTGACTGTGTAGGTGAAGTATGGCGTGTGCCCTATGAAGAGCGAGCCATTCAAGCCCAGGCCTGGGCTAAAACCCACAATATTCAACCTGCTGAGACGGATAGTTTGCGGCTTTGCGTGTTAGCGATTGATGTACAAAATACGTTTTGTATTCCTGAGTTTGAGCTATTTGTGGGCGGTGCTTCTGGTCAAGGAGCCGTAGAGGATACCCGTCGCCTATGTGAGTTTGTTTATCGAAATTTAGGGCAGATTACTGAAATTGTGCCTACGATGGACACCCATCGCGCCGTACAGATTTTTCACGCCGCCTTTTGGGTAGATGCTGCGGGTCAGATGCCAGCTCCCATGACAACAGTGGAACTCAGTGATGTACAAAATGGGCGATGGCGTGTTAACCCAGCGATTGTCGCTAGTTTGGGGGATGATTTAGAGCAGCTAGAAGCGTTTGCTCTCCACTATGTGCAACGGCTGAGCGATGATGGAAAATATCCCCTGACCGTTTGGCCCTACCACTCTATGCTAGGCGGAATTGGCCATAGCCTGGTGTCTGCGTTTGAAGAGGCTTGTTTTTTTCATAACCTTGCTCGTCAGTATCAAACGCGATTTGAGCTGAAAGGTAGCAATCCGCTCACTGAAAATTATTCGGTGTTGCGACCAGAGGTTTTGGATGGTCCAGATAGCCAGCCTGTTGCGAAAAAGAATCAGGCGTTAATTCAGCATTTGCTTACCTTTGACGCGGTTGCGATCGCAGGGCAAGCCAAAAGTCACTGTGTTGCTTGGACGATTGACGATCTACTTAATGAAATTCAAGAGATAGACCCCACTCTAGCCCGCAAAATTTATTTGCTAGAAGACTGCAGTTCGCCTGTTGTCGTCCCTGGTGTGGTGGACTTTTCCGAAGCGGCTGATGCTGCTTATGAAAGATTTGCCGCCGCCGGTATGAACATAATTCAATCAACTAGCCCCCTATCTAGCTGGCTATCCTAAGCTGACCTAAGGTCAGCGCGACGATTTCTGGTTATCTATAGAATCAGTTGTTTTCATGAGTTGTTAGGGTAAGCACCTGAGGCGGTGTGGCATCGGGAGGGTAAAGAAACTGAACATCTACGGAACGTTCTTCGCCAGGGGCGAGAGTCAGTTCGATTAAAGGTGTCCCCATTTGCCCCCGACGCTGTACGAGATGAATGTAATCAGCCCGACGTTCACCATCATCTGTGGTGTATAAAAACAAGACAGTACCGCGAAAGAAAATACGAGAGTCGTAAGGGGTCAGAAAGGTGAGCGCATTCTTGATAGTCTCGTTTTGTAGCGGTGTCTGAACCGATAAGGAAATGGTTTTAGACTGGTCGGTCGGGTTATAGAGCGGCAGCGTCAGGTCATATTCTGTACCGTAGTTGCCATGGGCTCGATAGGCTGTGTCGTCATAACGTCTAATCATGGGAGCGCTTTGAACTTGCCCCGTTCCAAACGTGTTGCGATCCACGGTGCTAATCGCATAGGAAATCTGCTTGCCCATGGCAGGAATCTTGAGCTGCGAGGAACGCCGATCGGTTAACCGAGCCTGCCAACGCGATCCTTGGCTCACTCCAGCCACTCGACCATAGAGAAACGGCTCAGCTGCTCGATGCCCCGGACGGCTAGGGGCGCGATCTCGAGGTGTCGCCAGATGACCATTTATCAAAACCTGTAGCCAGTCTTCTAGAGCAGGCACGCGCTCTTCTCCATCGGCTGTCTGCGGAGCTGGCATTGTCAGACTGGCGACATATACAGGACCATCGCTCGATAAGCGCATGAGCGTGGAACGAGCATTGCTGCGGTCACCACCCAGACTATTGGGTAATGGGGGTAGTAACTCGCTGCCAGGAGGAAAACTACCATCAGTGGGTACTGATAGTCTTCTGACCGGTAGGGGGCCATTCAGTAGCAAGTGGCTTTCCCTGGGAGGAATTGTAATGGAGTCAGGCCACAGGGACTGGCGACGGTCTCTGAGGATATCGTTCATTAGTCGGCTGCCGGGGCCTGAGAACTGTGTCCCTGCTAGATTAAATTCAACATCGCTACGTCCATGCCAGGGTGCTTGTTGGCTCAAATAGCTGGCAGCCTCACGAAATCTCAGAGTCACCGGACGGTTACTGGGATTGTGCACCACAATGCCGAGATATCGAGTCCGTGTATCGCGGTCATTGCGAGCCCTAACGACATGGTGGGCAAAAATATCAAACCGACCGTCAAAGGCATAGTCCAAATGAGCAGAGGACTCGGCTTTCCCCCGTGATGGAAATGTAGACAGAAGAATGCCCTCATCTTCAATCAGCTCGGGGCTATTACTATTAAATACAGGTACATCATCTAATTCCCCTGGCAGAGGGCGTACTTCCTGGATCTGTGGAATCGCCTCTGGAGGTGTATTTTGCGTAATGATCCTGCGATTAGCAGATTCTGAGACCGCTGACTCAACAGAAGAAATGGCTGATTCCTGATTCAATAGAACTGGTAGCACAGGAACGGTAGCAGACAGCGTGAGTAAAAACGGCAATAAGCTCATAGGGAGAACAGATACTGCAGGCGTTATCTAGGCGATGGGTGTATGACTGTCGCCTAACCTACCATTCAAGCGGTAGCTGATGTTACTGACTATGTAATTCGTGGGACTGGTGCCTGAGGTGTTTCAGTCAAATTTTGGTTTGATTAGCTTTTGAATTGTCTCTATCGTCAGCTGTTCCACGTGGGAGATTACTAAAGACGCTCCAGCCACTTTAAGGGTTTGACTATATCGGGTTTGATAATCGGCATTGGTTTGTACATGGGGGGGTAAAACACCGATGCCAAGCCACAGTCGCTCTGGAAATTGGGCTTTAGCTGCCTTGATTGTTGCCATATCAGCGACGGTGTCTCCGGCATATAAAACCGGTAACCCAGCGGGTATCGTCTTTTCAAGTTGGTCAATGGTCATGTAGAGACCTGTTGGATCTGGTTTACCAGGAGCATCGGCCATCGCAATCAGGATCGGCTCGCTCAGTCCCATGCGCTGCTGCAGAATATAGTGGGCAGACCCTCTCGTTGCCCCGCTAAAAAAGGCTGATGGCACACCATCCTTGGCTAAGTTGGTTAGATACTGAGCGCTCATCAGTACAGGTTCTTTAGTGATATAGCCGGTCCATTGGCTAGGGTCGTCTCCTTTGCCTCGATAACGTTCTTGAAAGTAGGTCATGATGGCGTCATAGTCCGAGATGTATGTGCATCCTGAGACTTGACTATGGCGGATGATCAGTTCTTGGGAAGCTTTCCAGTCGTTATTCCAGATACCCTCGCTTTTGAGCTGGTCAATGTCTCTAGGGGTGGGGCGATAGTGACCCTGGGTAAAGTGTTCAACCGTATCGGCGATGGCTCGCCGATACGATCCGCTGACGTCACGGACTACGCCATCGATATCAAAAATAGCTAAAGCAATAGGGTTGGGCATTTGTAAATTGGATAGGCTAATTTCAATGTGCTTAATGTAACGAATGCGCTAGAATTATAGACCGTATAGTTTTGAAGCCAAGAGGCGTACAGCGGAGGTTTGCATTGTCTCGATTTATCTTAAAGGTTCTCTGGCTCGACAAGGATGTGGCTCTCGCCGTGGATCAAGTAGTGGGCAAGGGATCGAGTCCGCTGACCTCTTATTTTTTCTGGCCTCGTAATGATGCGTGGGACCAGATGAAAGTAGAGCTTGAATCCAAGACTTGGATTGCTGAAGAAGAGCGTATCGATCTTTTGAATCAGGCTACTGAAATTATCAACTACTGGCAGGAAGGAGGTAAAACTCTGCCAATGCAAAAGGCAGCTGATAAATTCCCTGACGTGGCGTTTACAGGTAGTTCGTGATTGAGATTTGACTTCGCTCAAATCATATATATCAAAACCCCATCTATACCAGAAGGTATAGATGGGGTTTAATGTCTTTAGTTTGTACTGTTAACACTAAGCGGTTTCTCGCCATAAACAACAAGACCCAATTACAACAGATAATCGAGTTCTTCGTTGTTTAGCTCAGTTGCAAAGACCTCGTTAACCTAGAGGCTTCCGCCTGCGGCTTGAACCCGAGCCCGTGCCTTTTTAAGAGATTTTTTGGCGCGGATAACGGCCTGTTTATCGTCGGCAGAAACCCCATCGACTTCTGATTTAGCTGATGTGTAGTCTGCTTGAGCTTTAGACAAGTCGATATTGTCGCCTTTCTCTGCACCGTTTACCAAAATGGTTACTTCATTGTTTTCCACTTCGGCAAAACCGCCCATGAGTGCGATCGCAACCCAGTCTTTATCGGCGCGCACTCTTAGCACACCGATATCCAAAGCTGTCAACAGCGGAGCGTGGCCGCTTAAAATACCTAGTTGACCTGTCGTGCTAGGTAACACAACCTCTTCTGCTTCAGCATCCCAGACAGTTTTATCGGGAGCTACAACACGCACTGCTAATGACATAAAACACTAAAACTTAAAGGTGAACAGTGAATGATGAATAGTGAGTAGTGGCGAGAGACCTAAGATCATCAAGTCGTATTTAGGCACAATTCACTACTCACCACCCACGACGCCATAATCGTCAAAAGAGAAAGATAAACCAGAGGAGTTTAGCCTTCAGCCTTCATCTTCTCAGCTGTTTCAAGCACTTCATCGATACCACCCTTGAGGTAGAAGGCCTGCTCAGGAATCTCGTCTAGTTCGCCAGCGAGAATCATGTTGAAGCCTTTGATAGTATCTTCAAGAGCAACATACTTACCAGCTAAGCCCGTAAAGATTTCTGCTACAAAGAAAGGCTGAGAAAGAAACTTCTCAATCTTACGAGCACGGGCAACCGCCAAACGATCATCCTCAGAAAGCTCGTCTAGACCCAAAATTGCGATGATATCCTGCAGCTCCTTATAGCGCTGAAGAATAGACTGAACCGCACGAGCTGTCTGATAGTGCTCATTGCCGACAACATCGGGCTGGAGCATAGTAGACGTGGAATCTAGCGGATCTACAGCAGGATAAATACCCTTTGAAGCCAATGCACGAGAAAGTACTGTCGTGGCGTCCAAGTGAGCAAACGTGGTCGCAGGAGCAGGATCAGTCAGGTCATCTGCAGGTACATAAACTGCCTGAATAGACGTAATAGAGCCTTCTAATGTAGACGTAATACGCTCTTGTAGGTCACCCATGTCAGTACCTAGGGTAGGCTGATACCCTACTGCAGAAGGCATACGTCCGAGCAGCGCAGATACCTCGGAACCTGCCTGTACAAACCGGAAGATGTTATCAACAAACAACAGAACGTCTTGCTTGTTTACATCACGGAAATACTCGGCCATGGTCAGTGCAGACAGTGCTACACGCATGCGAGCTCCAGGTGGCTCATTCATCTGACCATATACCAGGGCCACCTTAGACTGACCTAAATCGTCAGCGTTGATTACTCCCGAATCAATAAATTCGTTGTAGAGGTCGTTACCTTCACGAGTACGCTCACCTACGCCAGCAAACACAGAAACACCACCGTGCTGCAGAGCGATATTGTTAATCAACTCTTGAATAAGTACAGTTTTGCCTACGCCAGCACCACCAAAGAGACCAGTTTTACCACCCTTACGATAAGGAGCCAGGAGATCGATTACTTTAATACCTGTTTCAAATACAGAGGGCTTAGTCTCCAGTTCAGTCAGCTTGGGAGCTTCTCGGTGAATGGGCAAGGTTGTGGACATATCCACATCACCTTTCTCATCCACAGGCTCACCAAGAACGTTAAAGATGCGACCTAATGTGGGAGGGCCAACCGGTACGCTAATGGGCGAACCCAGGTCAGTGACCTCCATTCCCCGAACCAATCCGTCGGTAGAAAGCATCGCTACAGCTCTTACCTGGCTGTCTCCTAGTAGCTGCTGTACCTCACAAGTAACAGAAACAGGCTGACCAGCGGGGTTAGTGCCTTCGATCTTGAGGGCGTTATAAATGCTGGGCAGCTCGCCAGCGGGGAACTTAACGTCTACAACAGGGCCAATAATCTGAGTGATATAGCCAGTATTTGTTTTCTCTGCAGTGGTGACCATGCTTGCGCCTTATCCTAAGGGTATTAGCTACTGCGGCGACTTTTAATTTTATTTTTACTTTCAAAGTGCCATGTAAAAGATTATCACTAGATGTATCACCCATGGCACTGGTA
>JBCDFI010000186.1:0-9605 GCA_039178155.1 Cyanobacteria bacterium P01_H01_bin.105 | reverse complement strand
CGTCAGACTGCCCCGTTGCTTCACACCAGCGTTATACTCAGACCAGTTGCGGATTCGGTAGCTCATGGACCCTTGGTTTTTGGTGGTACTTAAACCTTAGTCCATTACCGAGTCCGTAACCCTTTCATGCAACAACGCCCTGTTTCTCCATCAATTTATCAATGGCTTCAGATGTCGCATTGTTTATAATGGGCAACAGTTCAATACGCTCAGATTCCTTTTGGATAAGCTTTTCGAGTAACTCTGTTACTTTTTCATAGGCGACGGGACCAAGATCATCAGGTGCTGCGATCGCTAGAGCAATTCTCAACTTTTCTTTAGGTAGAAGCTGAATGGGTGGAGCTGAATGCCATTGGGCACGTCGTCGAGAGAATGCAATATTTGGGTCAGTTCCCAGCCAAATTGTCCCTAGGTTGGCACTATCAGGCAATTTCATAAATTCCCAGGGTAATGCTGCTAGGTCGGGTAATAAGCTTTCATTAATATCAAGCTCAACCCGAAGCAGCTGTTTGTCTTGACGTGCTACTTTCTGATATGTATTAAAGAAGTCTTGCCTCAAGACAGAATCAAACAATGTATTAAATAAGCACTCACCTAACTGACGAGACTGCTTAGCACTAGTAAATTCCCCTTCGCCAATAGCTTTTAATAGCGAATTTATTTCTTCAAGCTTATCCCTTTGAAAATTGCCTGAGGGTTCTCCCTGCGTGTTTTGAACAGAGTCTAGTTTACGTATCTGAACCTGCTGTCTGTTAGTGACTTCAATTCTGTAGGTATAGTAACGATTAGCCTCGGGAGTAAATGTCATAGTGGTAGATCTTCAGGACTAAAAGACTCTAGTGACGTTATGGAAAAGTTGCTGCGGGTAGGGCCATATCCCACTTTTCTGCATCCCAACGAGCTAGCTGGCTGGCTCCAGATTGCTTTTTCCGTAGTAGCTGCTTGAAGCGATCAGATAGCTCGCTCGCAACATCTCGTAAATCGGCTGTTAGCCATTGCATGTTAGGTTCTGCCCAGGCTGTCCCCTGCAGTGCTATTTCCGATATTTCTTTTGGCACCTTGAACACAATGCCAAACTTGGCAGTTCCGACCTTTTGCAAATCTTGTGAAGTAATTCGCCAGTAGCAAAGTGAGTTTCCTTCTCCCGATATCAGAACTTCTGGCCGTCCCAATTCATATCGAAAAGCTGGAAGGGTTAAAAAGGCTGAGAAGTTATTTTTACTGACAACGTTAGCTTTGACACCTGCTGGTAGCATGTCAGCAATCTGATTCAGATTTTCACTATCAACGCCTGCATTCCAGTTGAGGTTTCCATTCAATCCAATATCCAGGCCAACCCCTGTACTCATAACTGAGCGCCAAGCATCGCTAGGAAACAACCGCTGAATGATAGGCTCATGCTGTCCTTTGGGGCCAAAATCTAACTGGCATACCAAGCGCCAAAACTTAGCTCCAGGCTGGGGGATTAGATCAACGCTCAGGGTCATGTAGTAAAAATTGTATGCCCCCTGCATCTGCTGCTTATAGAGTGGGGTTAGCTCGACACCACTATTGGCAAAGGTGTCTTCAGTCAGTTGGATTAGGCTATCGCTTGGATTTCCGAAGCTAACTTTGCTTTCGAACAGATCCTGAACAGCCTGTGAGCTAACATCTAGTTTGGTGCCGCTTGAGAGGACCCCGCCCCATTTTTTTGTTTCTGCTAACAGCTCGCTTAGGAGCACATCGATTTCCTGGAAATCAGGTGGCGTTAGATTGTCGGTCATGATCAGATTCTTTCAGGATTTAAAAAGAGATGTCTTGACTAAGCTTTTGTAGTTATCAATATGTAAAAACTTAGCTGTATTCAATCTTGGTCCTTATACTACACTGTCTTGTTAGTAGTGCTCAAAGCTAAAGAATATGGCTCATACCGATCAGTTAAGTCAAAAAATCTCTATCAACAGAACGTTTCAAATAGAGTGTAGTATGGTATACCAGCTATTGAATTCTTTGGCGCTTGGCGCTATGCACTTATCTCATTGATCCTATGCGTGTAGGTCAATGTATGGCGCATATCAACGCAATAAGTCCGTATGTGAGCCAACCTTCAGATCGGCTCCCGTCGCTGCCGATATTTTATTTGACTGAAGCGAAAAACACCAGAAGTTTTTACAGTCGCTTTATCTAATGGCTGGCTACAAGATGGTGCACAGATCTTGCTGTTGCCCTATGAGTGTTTACCTTCTGCTTGTGAGGCATTTATGTCTGTAGCCAAATATTTAACCGCTAGGTAAATCACCACCATACTGAGCCAAAGCACGGAGGTTAGCTGACGAAAATGATTGGTTTGCCACAGGGTGATTAAGCCCAAAGCAATACTGTTAGCTAGCAGCACAGGCCAGCGCTCTTCTGTTGGGAGTGGGCGTATGGGCTCATGGCTGTGGGGATAGAGTCGAACATTGGCAGCGGTATTAAAAAATAGCTGGCTGCTTAGAAAAATTATCATCCCTAGGGCTAGATGGTGCCACACTAGATAAAAGCCGATGAGTTCAATAACAATCGTGCTCAGGGTGATGATATAGAACCTGACTACACGACGGTCATCTAAGGAAATCTGATGAATATTGGCCAAATCAACCCAGGCCATGCGCCCCTGGTCAATACATACCAGGATTAGGGCAATGGCAATGACAGCACTACCCGTTAGGTTGGATGTTGGCAACAAAAGGTAGTGCCAGCCAATACCGCCAGCAGCAAGCCAAAATAAGCTGACTATACTCCGTATGGGCCAGAGGCCTAGAGCACTGTGCATTGACCTTGATGACGCAGTAGATGATCGCAAAGGACTAACGCCGTCATGGCTTCTACCATGGGTACGGCCCGAGGCAGCACGCAGGGGTCGTGACGACCGCGCCCAGATAGGGTGGTTTCATTGCCTTGCTGATCGACGGTTTTTTGTTCTTTGAGGATGGTGGCAGTTGGTTTAAAGGCGACACGAATAATAATGTTCTCGCCGTTGGAGATGCCGCCCTGGGTGCCGCCAGAACGGTTGGTGCGGGTGCGGATAGTGCCATCGGCGTCGGTATAGAATTCGTCGTTGTGCTGGCTGCCGGTGAGAAAGGTGCCTGCAAAACCTGAGCCTAGCTCAAAGCCTTTACTGGCCGGTAAGGACATCATGCCTTTGGCTAGGTCGGCCTCTAGCTTGTCAAAAACGGGCGAGCCTAGTCCTTTGGGGACTTTGCGGGCTACGCACTCGACTACGCCGCCGATGGAGTCGCCATTTTTGCGTACCTGATCGATGCGGGCAATCATTTCATTGGCAAAATCTGGATTGGGGCAGCGGACGATGTTGCTTTCTACCTGCTCTAGGGTGACGGCATCGGGATCGATGGGGGCTTCCATATCCTGAATGCGTTTGACATAGCCGACAATATCGACACCGGCTACCTGGTGCAGGATTTTTTTTGCGATCGCACCCGCCGCCACTCGACCAATCGTTTCCCGCGCCGAAGAGCGACCGCCGCCTTGATAATTACGGATTCCATACTTAGCATCATAGGTGGCATCCGCATGGGAGGGCCGATACTTCGTCGCCATCTCACCATAGTCCTGGGGACGCTGGTCTTTATTACGCACCAAAATCGTAATCGGTGTACCCAAGGTTTTCCCCTGAAATACTCCCGAAACAATCTCGCAAGTATCCGTTTCTTTACGCGGTGTTGTAATTTTGCTTTGCCCTGGCCGTCTGCGGTCTAGATCCACCTGAATCTCCTCAGCAGAGATCTCTAACTGAGGTGGACAACCATCAATAACAACACCCACACCACCCCCGTGGGACTCGCCAAAGGTAGTAATGCGAAATAGATGACCGAAGGTATTGCCCATAGGTTTCTAGAAAGGGTGATTAACCTTTCAATCCTACCGTAGGACGAGCCTGAGCCACCGTCTGTATCTAGGTGGCCTGGGCCGATCATGGCAGGTCTATTTATCTACCCCACTTATCTTCTACCCCAGGCCCAGCTATCTCAAACGCCAGTAGTCCACCACAGTCATGTCATGGTCCATCTTCATGACGTTACGAGGGTTAAGCGCATCTCCCTTGTAATAGACGCCGTAGTGCAGATGAGGCCCAGAGGAACGGCCCGTATTGCCTAAATAGCCAATGACATCCCCCCGTTTGACCTTATCACCAGACCTAGCAGCGATCTCAGACATATGGGCATACAGCGTCTCATAGCCGTAACCATGTTTTAGGGTGACCGTTTTGCCGTAGCCACCGTAGTACTCAGCCCGACCCACCACACCGTCTGCTGTGGCCAAAATAGGCGTGCCATAGGGACCGACAAAGTCAGTACCCTCGTGGGTTTCATAGGAGTAGCCACCAAAAGGATTGCGGCGGATGCCAAACTCAGACGAAATATCGAGCGGTCCACCAATGGGGATACCGTCGGGAAAAGCAGCTACTTTGGCCTCTTCCTCTGCCAGCGTTTCTTCTAAGGCTGGCTTGATACTGTCATCTAGCAGTTCATTGAGCTTAGGTAGCTTTTCACTAGCCTTCTCATAAAGCTCTATACCACTGGCAACAATAGCCGCACCGCCACGGGGGGGACTGATGTCTGAGCTGGGATCTTGCTCGCTAAGCTCAGGTATACCTGCCCGTGCCTTTAGATTCTCAATTTCAGAATCCAAGGTATTTAAATCGGTTAATACTTTATGGGCTTGATCTGTTAGCTGACGATTCTCATCCGCTAGCTGAACATTACTTTGAAACAGAGAAAAAATAACGGCTCCAAGCCAGCCCAATGGCACACCGAGTAAAACAAACCCGGCAATGATGCCAGCGAGGGGCGTAAACGTAATCGTGACAGGAGTCTGTCCAGAACGCGTTACTAAAACCGTATAACTTTTCAGCAATTGCCGACGCATAGGCACTGAATTTAAGCGTTTTACCCAAGAAATACCAGCTAATCAACCAGTATTTTGGAACGCCACACCAATCTGTACGTTAAACAGCCTGATTATACGGGGATCACATCAATTAAATGAAAAGTAATTTGAAGAAACGTATGAAGCGGGAAAGAATCATAAGTAAAACTTAATGATTGACTATACGGTCATAACTTAACCTGTCCGGACTAACGTCCAATTTTCTGGGCAACTTGTTCCATAGCCCGCCTTCAATATTTTCAACTGCTTGGCATTAGCGTTAACGTTATAGTTAACAGCACTTTTGAAGAATAGCTATGTCGGAAACAGGGGCAGACACCATCACCTGGTTGGATGTAAATAGTTGGCAATTTAATCTGGCAGGGCGCTCTATCCTAGTAGACCCGTGGTTATTGGGCGATCTTGTTTTTAGTAATACAGGCTGGCTGATTCGCGGCATTAGACCCCAGCCCGTTCCGATGCCCAAGCATATTGACCTGTTGCTACTGTCCCAGGGGCTAGCTGACCATGCTCACCCAGAAACCTTAGAGGCGTTGGATAAGTCGATTCCTGTTGTTGCTTCGGCAGCCGGAGCTAAGGTAGCCACGCAGAAGGGGTTTACTGATGTCACTGTCTTGGAACCTGGACAGAGCTATCGTTTTGAGGATGATATATCCATTGAGGCGCTACCCGGTGCGCCCATTGGTCCCCTCACCCAAGAAAATGCTTACATCATTACGGTTTTGAGCACAGGGTTACGGCTATATTACGAACCCCATGGATACCCCGATGCTGATTTGGATCAGCGGTCTCCGGTGGATGTCGCTATTACGCCCTTGGTGAGCCTAAATCTACCGATTCTAGGGCCGGTGATTCGCGGGGGTGAGGGGGCTTTAGAGCTGGCTCTAAAAGCAAAACCCCAGTGGTTATTACCCACGGCTGATGGGGGCGATGTGACCTATGAGGGGCTGGTGGCAAAATTTTTAACCGCAGACGGGGGAGTAGATGCGGTGCGATCGCAGCTTAGCGAGGCCAATCTATCCACCGAGGTCAAGACCCTACGCCCCATGGAGACACTCACCCTGGATCTAACACCCCAGGCAGTGGCCGTTTAGACCCTATGTCGACTCCCGTCACCATTAAATTCAAAAAGCTTTCGCCTGAGGCTGTGATCCCAAGCTATGCCCATCCGGGAGATGCTGGAGCCGATTTAGTTGCGATTGGTTCCCATACGCTGGCCCCGCTCGATCGTCTGGCTATTCCCACCGGTCTAGCTGCAGAAATTCCCCAGGGCTATGAAATGCAGGTGCGGCCCAAAAGCAGTTTGGCTCTCAAACATGGCATCACGTTGCTCAACACGCCGGGTACCGTTGATGCTGGCTATCGAGGAGAGATTAAAGTGATTTTGATCAATCTGGGGGCATCTCAGTTTGAGATTGTTCCAGGCCAGCGGATCGCACAAATCGTCATTGCCCCCGTTATCCAAGCCAGATTTGTCGTAGCAGAAAGCTTGAATGACTCTCAGCGAGGCGAAGGTGGCTTTGGTTCAACCGGTAAAACCTACGCCCAAAATGATTAAGGTTGGCTCCACAGCACTTTTTCTCCAGATCCTCAAAAGTCATCCAACACATCGGGATCAATATCTTGATCGTCAAGAATATCGGATATGGATGTTGGGTTTGCATCGACTAAGTTGTTGTTTGAGGGCGTTATTTTTTTGAGGATGGCGTCTTGAGTCAAGCTGTCGTTGGTCGAACTGTTGTTACCGCCATTTGCAGCTAAAGTCGTGCCTCCGCCCAAAGATTCGCTAAGTTTGGGACCGTAGGCTTCTCCCGCGAGAAAGTGTCGCCGAATCTGAAAAATTCTAAACTCCAGTTCATCAATTGCATTGCGAGCCAGCACCTGAGCTTCTTCCTTAGAAACCTCATCTTCGTAGGCCCAGGGTAGATAGTAAGCCTTTAGAGCACGAATTACCGACTCTCGCATATTGACCAGTTTGTTGTTGCGCAGGTGGTTAACAATGCGCCCTTCAACGGTGTCAGGATCGGAGCTAATGCTAAAGGAAACGCGCTTTCTAGCGGGAGGTGTTTCATCTTGAGGTGAACGTTGCTTTTTAGCCATGACTCCTCCCGGCAGCGAGTTTTTGGAACTTGAGTGCCAGCCACTTTGCCCCACCGTAACAGTCACTGAAGCGCAGCTGATCGATGTCTGATTCTAGCTCCAGATTGACGGCAACCTCTTCTTGCAAATCTTCTAACCAGTTTACGGTGCAAAATGTGGAGCGTTCTTCAAAGTACTCTTCTAGATCGTCCCGGAGTTGAGTTGCGGTGCCGCCGCTGATCAAAACTTCATAGTTCGGGACACTAACGGAGGCCAGCCACTCGTTTAGACGATATTTGACCAGTTCCCAGTAGTAGGCGGTGGCCTTTTCTCGCCGGTCTGCCAATGGGTATCCCTTCCTGGGGCGGTTAGGAAAAACGACCCGCGCTGCGCCACTGATCAAAGCATCATAGAGAAAGGGATCGTCTGAGTTGCAGGGTAAGTCTTGAGCCACTGCCTTTAAGAGCTGCTGATAGCCCAACCGTTCGGTACTGCTGGGTTCTCCCTGGGGTGGGCGACCCCCATTAAATAGCAAAAAGCTCAGATCTCGATGGCCAAACATCAGGACTACAAATGTCTGCTTAGAGCGTTCTTTTTGTTGCGATCGCTGCACCTTGCGCCACTGCACTAACCCTGCTGCCTCAGGCAGTACCTTAACGTTGTCAAAGTCTAAAAAGATATCCTGTCCGCGATAAGTGAACATCTTGTGGCCCAAAATCTCACTGGCGAGGTCTTTGTAATCCGTCAGATATTCATTAAAGGGCAGGGCAATACCCACATCTAACGTAATCCGCTCTAGCTCATGCTGATGGGCAAATTCACCCATGATTCCTAAAGCACGAATGTGGGCCAAGGCGCTCTTCGGGAGACTGCTGGTTGCCTTATTAGGCCGTCCTTGGGCATCTATACCCAAAGCATAGGCAGGGGTTTCTGGGTCAAGCTGTAGATAGCTAACCGATTCTAGACCAGACCCTAGCTGCTCACCCTGGGCTTCAATAATGGCTAGCTCAGACGGCGGCATATCTGCTACCAGGGGTGGGCACTGGTAGGCATAAAATCGTTCGCCATCATTAAGGACAGCTTTGGTGCCAGAACTACCTAAGTCGATAAAACACTGATATTGAGCCATGAAAATATAGGCCTAACCCTGTCAAGTAGTACGTTAGTACGATTGCTCTAGTGAGCTTATTCTAATTCAATGAGCGCTGACAATATATCGCAGACGATACGTTTTATTAGTTGCTTAGTTGGCTGTTTCGAATATAGCAATGCCCAACGTTATCACTGTGATGTCTGGGCTGCCTGAGCCGCCGTCAGCTCACTGAGTAATTCAGTCAAAATTTTCTGAATGCTGTCATGGGAGTAGGCTGCATCTGGATGTGCGTCTAGTCCCGGTTTTTGAAAATAAGGTCGTTCTCCATTCATCAGTCCCCATTCCACCGCCACCTGGCGAGAAAACTCATATAGAACCTGGGGCTGCTGAATGACTTCTGCCACCATTGTGTGCAATGCCATTAGCGGTGTGTCTAAATATTTACCCACTCGCGCATCGGTTTTGATCCAACGTTTAAGGCAGGGCTGGAGAGCGCCGCCCTGATCGTTTAGGTGCTGATCAATAAATCCATTAATAGCGGCCAGCGCGCGCAGGGGCCGAGGCACCATTGCCTGACTTCCCTTGAGAAATGATCCCCCTTCTCGGCCAATCGCTTCGCCTAGGCTAAACTTACGCTCTGCTCGAATTTCACGCTGAAGGTCTGGGGGTAACGGGTTTTCAGAAGCAGGCATCGGGTAGCTCAGATATCTAGCATTACCGTATCAGAACCACGCTAGTATTCTCACAGTGGTTCATAATAACGGAACCTTTTACACAGTCAGCATCCATGGCCGGTGATATCGGCGATCTGAGTCCTAAAACGTATATTCCTGATTTGTCGCCTTTGATGGAGGTGCATCAGGATCACTTTATTGTGTGTGGTCTAGGCAGTCTGGGCCAACAGATTATCGTCAATTTGACCAAGTTTAGCTTTGATTCTTTTGAGGTCCACATTGCGGGTATTGATAAGCTGCCGGTAGCAGAGTGGGAGGTGGAAAATCTGCCTGACATGCTCAATCAATCGCCGATTGTGGGAGATTGTCGACGTGACTCTGTGTTGAAACAGGCTGGCATTGAGCGATGTCGAGCCGTTTTGATCGTAACCAGTGATGAAAGTACCAATGTGCAGACGGCGATCGCAGTACGACGGTTAAACCCCCAAGCGCATATTATTGTCCGTTCGTCGCGTCAGGGGCTAAACCATCTGCTCAGTCGTCAGTTGGGTCGATTTGTGGCGCTTGATGCGACGGAGCTACCAGCGATGACGTTTGCCCTGGCTGGTCTAGAAGATAATACACTGAGTGTATTTAACATCAATACGTTTCAGTTTCGAGTAGTTGAACGACAGATTACGGCCAGGGACCCTCAGTATTGCAATATGCCGGTGCATCGGCTACATCGACAGCAAATGCGGCTGCTAGATTTAAAGCCGTTTAGTAATCCTCATCAGCCGATTGGTTGGGCCACTACAGCATCGTCTATGTTTCATCGCTGGCAGCCCCATGTT
>JBCDFI010000185.1:0-9622 GCA_039178155.1 Cyanobacteria bacterium P01_H01_bin.105 | reverse complement strand
AGTTCAACCTAAACCCAAACCCTCAGAGCGCACCAAGCGGCGGCAGGAAGCCTCTCAGGAAATGGATAAACGTCGTTCCTCAGGCGATCCTGAGTTTGAGGTACACATTCGCATTAAGGATAAAAAGCAGTGGTATCCGGTGGGTGTAGTAGCTGTCAAACGCTCTGTGGATATTGACCGGGCGATTTTTGCTAGCGAAGAAGATTTGCTTCAGGGAGCGTTTCGGATTTATCCGATTCTGAGAAAAAATAAGACAAATCTGGAATATGGCTACCGGGTAAAGGCGTTTAAGGATGAGCCGATTACGTTAGCAGTAGCGCCCAAGCCTGGTATTGCCGGTGGCGTACAGGCACTTACTGACCAGGTGAAGAGTGGCGTTGCTGGTCTGTTCAAAAGAAACTAGACGGCAGCGGTAAATAATTGGACAAGACAGACACTCAAATACATTGTGTAGGTCCCCGGAGGGTGGTAACTGATAACCAGCCTCCGGTTTTTAATCAGGGTTGGGTTTATCGCGACCTTGTAACTGCCGCGTCTCTGCAAAAAGTTTCTAAAGCTAAGTCAGTCAGCGTTCTCGACTATTACGCTCACTACTATCGTCACTCAGACCACAACACTTGGCGACAGCGGATCGAGTCAGACCAGGTGTTAGCGCAAGAGCAATCTATCTCCCCGGATGCCCCATTAGTACCTGGCCAACGTCTGAGCTATCAGCGCCCCCCCTGGCAGGAACCGCCGGTTCCCCTCGATATCGTCACTCTCTACGAAGACGATGTGCTGTTAGTGGTCAACAAGCCATCAGGACTGCCTGTATTGCCAGGGGGAAATTTTCTTCAGCATACGTTGCTGTGGCAGCTGCGCCAGCGTTGTTCCACGGCAGCTCCAATTCATCGGTTAGGCCGGGGCACTTCAGGACTGGTACTAATTGCCAAAACCAAGACAGCTCGTGCCGATCTCAGTCGTCAGATGCGTCAACGCCAGTTGGGCAAAATCTATCGCACCTTGATAGGACCGTCGCACCTGCCTAATCAGTTCACGATTACCCATCCCATCGGCAAGCTTCCCTATCCTCATCTGGGCCATATTTACGGAGCGACTCCTGATGGGGCTGATGCCCAGAGTAACTGCAGTGTGCTCCAACGCCGCTCAGAGTCCACCTTGCTAGAGGTGATGATTCTCACCGGTAGACCCCACCAAATACGAATTCATTTAGCGGCAATGGGCTACCCGTTGCTGGGCGATCCGCTCTATGTGGCTGGTGGTCAGCCCCACTCAGACGGCACCGCGATTCCTAGCGACTGTGGTTACTGGCTCCATGCTCAACGGTTGTCATTTCTTCATCCAGACGGTAATCCGATGGTTTTAAGCTGTGACCCTCCGCCAGAATTAGTTCCAAACATCTAATGGATGCACGGGGGGATACACAGCGGTTCTATCTGCCGCTACTATCAACATTGGCCCACAAAACTAGACCAGACCCAATGACTCAATTTTCTGCCAGCCGCGTTGAAAAAGACTCCATGGGGGAAAAGGAAATTCCCTCGGCAGCTTACTACGGTATTCAAACCCTGCGGGCGGTGGAGAATTTTCCCATTAGTGGTCTTAAGCCGTTGCCCACCTATGTGGATGCGTGTTTGTTGATTAAAAAGGCGGCTGCGATCGCAAACGGTGAACTCAACTGCATCCCCACCGAACTCTCCCAGGCCATTGTCAGCGCCGCCGATGAAATCCTCAAAGGCAGCCTACGTGACCAGTTCATTGTGGATGTATATCAGGCCGGAGCAGGCACATCTCACCACATGAATATCAATGAGGTATTGGCCAACCGCGCGCTAGAGCTGCTGGGGGATGAAAAGGGCAACTACAGCCGCGTTAGCCCCAACGACCACGTTAACTATGGTCAATCGACCAATGATGTGATTCCCACAGCGATTCGTATTGGCGGGCTGCTGGCATTGGAGCACACGCTGTATCCGGGGTTGGAGGGTGCGATCTCAACCCTTAAAACTAAAGCCACCGAATTCCAAAACATTGTCCGCTCTGGTCGTACCCACATGCAGGATGCTGTCCCCATCCGCCTAGGCGAGAGCTTTCGCGCCTGGGAAGTCATCCTTAGCGATCATCTCCGGCGTTTGCGCACTGCCGCCCAGGACCTTTGCGTGCTAGGTCTGGGCGGTAGTGCCACCGGCACTGGTCTCAATACCCATCCCCAGTATCGCTATCGGGTTGCCGAGCTATTAGCTAGTTTTACCGGTCAGCCCCTCACCAGTGCTCCCCATCTGATGGCCGCCATGCAAAGTATGGCTCCCTTTGTGGCTATTTCCAGCGCCTTACGTAACCTGGCTCAGGATCTAGTCAAAATTTCCCACGACCTGCGTTTGCTCGACTCTGGGCCTAAGACTGGCCTTAAAGAAATTCAGCTACCCCCAGTCCAACCAGGGTCATCAATTATGCCAGGGAAATACAATCCTGTTATGGCTGAAATGACTTCCATGGTCTGCTTTCAAGTCATGGGTTACGATCAAGCTATTGCCTGTGCAGCTCAGGCCGGTCAGTTAGAGCTAAACGTGATGATGCCTCTGATTGCTTATGACTTGATTCACAGTATCGAAATCCTGGGCAATACTATCAGCTCCCTCGACAAACGCTGTCTATCAGGAATTACCGCCCATCCCGAACGCTGTCGTGATTTTGCTGAGGGCAGTCTGGCCTTGGTCACCGCCCTCAACACTCACATCGGTTATCTAAATGCCGCCGCTATTGCTAAAGAATCCTTAGAAACCGGCAAGTCCATGCGCCAGCTTGTGTTAGAAAAAAAACTAATGCCTGAAGATAAACTAAATGAAGTGCTCGACTTGGAAAAGATGAGCCAAATTCCTCACTAAAGTCTTCCAACCCACCGATCCATTACCTCCACCGCTAACACTCATGACCTCCTATCAAGCCGCTGCCAATCCCTACGAACTTGAATCCGAAGCCTGGTGGGTACAACAATGGGTGGACCTGCTTAACTCTTACCGATTCAAAAAGCGTTTAGAGCGAGGTCGTCGCTACGCCCGCGAAGGTCATATTCTCAAGCTCGACTTTAAAGAATCAAAGGTATTTGCCTCAGTCCAGGGCACTGCTGCTGAGCCCTATCAGCTCTCCATTTCGATTGATCGTTTTTCCGATGAAGACTGGGCATTTGTAATCGATACCCTATCTCAAAAGGCGCTTTATTCAGCCCAGCTGCTCGCGGGGGAAATGCCTGCTGACATTGAGAGCGTATTTACTGCCAACGGGTTAAGCCTGTTCCCTTTTACCCTGGCAGACGTACATTCCAAGTGCAACTGCCCCGATCCTAAAAATCCTTGCAAACATATCGCAGCCGTCTACTATCAGCTAGCGGATGCTTTTCGGGAGGAGCCGTTCGTACTTTTTCAGCTGCGTGGTCGTACTAAAGAGCAAATCATTGCGGCTATTCGCGAAAGGCGTAAACAGCAGGTAGCTGAAAATACTGTAGAAACGGTGGCTGAAGAGACGGAAGAGATTGTTGTCGCTCCTGAGTCAAAATCTCAAACCCTTAACTTAGAGAACTTTTGGCAATATGATACTCCACTTGACTCCTCTCTGGTCGTGATTACCCCTTCAGATCAAACGGTGTTAGATCTCTTGGGACCAATGCCATTACCGGCTAGCGATGCTCAAATTTTAAACTCGCATTTTACGAGCCTCTACCAAACGGTTGCCCAGCAGGCAATGATGTCGGCCTTAAGTTAGGCAATCTTTTGTTTACAGCACAATAAACAGAGTCCATATCACTGCATACTGACACTACATTTCGTTGTTATCTCAAAATGGGGCATCGTTTGTAAACTTTAGATGCTTCTGAGTAACAGGATGAATAAATTGGATAGATGTAGCATGGAGATGTAGTCGTTCTATTTGACCAATCTGACCGTACAGCGAGTCTCCCAGAATGGGTGAATTTAGGCCCTGAGGATGGGCGGCATGAACCCGTAGTTGGTGGGTGCGCCCTGTATGAGGTACAAACCGAATCCGAGGCTGATCGCCTGCCTGCAGTATCTGAAAATACGTCACGCTGGGTTTGCCACGTGTGGCATCAACCGATTGCTTGGGGCGGTCATCGGGGTTACTCCAAAGGGGTAACTCAATGGTGCCAGACTCAAGCACAATCGGACAACTGAGGATAGCTTCGTAGGTTTTGCGAACCTGACGCTGAGAAAACTGCTGGCCTAAAGCTTTGTGAGCGCTGGGCGATGTCGCTAGGACTAACAGTCCAGATGTGGCCTGATCCAAACGATGCACAGTTTGCAAGAAAGCACTGTCTGGTAGCTGGCAGCGGAGTCGACTGAGCACACTATCTTGTTGGTGGTACCGTCGTCCTGGAACTGAGAGCAGCCCTGCTGGTTTCTCGACAACAATCAAGGTCTTGTCCTGATAGAGAATATTTAGCGGTGGTATATCAGCAGCGGTTTTTGGCAGAACTGACAGCTGACTAATATTCATAAGAATTTTGCAGTTTTCTGGAGAATCTGTGTAAAACTGTCCCGATTGATAATCGCTTTCAGAATCTCCCCACCAAAATTCTGCCATTGCTAAAGGTTCGAGCTGATGGATAGCGGCGTAATGAAGTAATTTTGCTGCAGGTCGTTGACAAAGTGTATTCAGAGGAACCCCAATTATACTATCGGTTAAAATATCTAGTTCTAATTCCGCCTCTCTTCCAACTCTCTCAGCTGCATAGACGGCTTGCAGCTGGATCTGCCACTGCCGCGACAGTGTGGCGTACTGTTGTTTGAGATTTTCTATATGTTGTTCGGCTTGAGCAATGTCTTTGGCAAGGGGAGCAAGTGCTTGATTTCGTTCTTGTTTTAGGTGGCGACGCTCGAAACTATCCTGCTGACTTTCTCGCTTAAGGTTGCTTAGAGCTTTTGCGAGAGCCTCTCCTTGTAAGGTCTTATGGTAATGAGTGCGGTTGCGATCGCGACTTTCTTTTCGTTGACGATGACAGTCAACCAGCTGCTTTAATTGGTCGGCATACTGTTGCATTACAGCCTCATAGGCACCCCGTTCAGGCAACTGTTTGAGAGCAATCAGTTCGTACTTAAGCTGATCCAGCCTTGCCAAGGTGTAAATTTCGGCCAAGAGTATTTGCGCGTGGGCCGTGAATGGAGGCACCCAGTCTGACTCTTGAAATTGCCCAGGCAACAATCCAGAAAATCCTTTGAGAACAGCTCGCTCACCAGTTTTGGTATGGACTATGAGTATGCCATATAGGTTTTCCGTTAGCGGATGGTCAGGTGCTGTCGCCAGACGCTGCATAAGTTCCCTCGCAATCGACTCGGCTTCTTGGGTACGCGGCAGCTGCCATAATCTACCCGTTTGGGAACATGTCGC
The DNA here is from genome assembly GCA_039178155.1 of Cyanobacteria bacterium P01_H01_bin.105. Classification (GTDB taxonomy): domain Bacteria; phylum Cyanobacteriota; class Cyanobacteriia; order Phormidesmidales; family Phormidesmidaceae; genus Leptothoe. The sequence continues at coordinate 4,222 of JBCDFI010000185.1, read as the reverse complement.
CATGTATGTGTAACTCGAACTAGCGCTCACACTTCTGCTTGAGTCCAGCAGCAAATTCTTCAAAAGATGGGGTTAGATCGGGAATCATTCTGCCGAGTATAGGTTCTAATGGGCCGGTAAAGACCTCGCACACGACAAACTCAGTCCCACCGTCTGACTGTGGTGTCAGGGTAAAGGTGCGATTCCCTCTAAACAACCCCAGCGGCAGTCCACCACTTAGAGTAAACGTTTTAGAAGCAACAAATTCCTTGACCTTGAGCGTCATCGGTTGCTCAGGTTTAGACACGGTAAACAGCTTTAAGACTGCGCCAGCTACAATCTGACCTTCTAGCTGATGAATGCCCGTTGCCCATTCTGAATAGCTTGTAGCATCGGTGAGAACCGACCAAATGGCTTCTGGAGAACAGTTGATGGTTGTAGTGGCTCTAAAAGACTTCATAGAACTGGCGAGCTATTAGTAGATTTTACACAGAGAGTATGGGTGGGTTGCAATTAGTTAGGGCTTAGTCGAGTTTACCAGCCAGCCAATGCTGATCACTATTAACAACGGTAGCAGCCAGTTACCCCATCGCACATAGGCAGTTGTTGTTTCTCGTCGATAAATTGTTTTTACCTGAGCATCATAGGTTTTTGGCTCTGACATCCACTGTGTCCGCCCGTGGGGGTCCACTGTCGCTGATAAACCTGTGTTAGTAGCTCGCGCTGCCCATCGATCGGTTGCAATTGCCTGAATCACATCATGGCCGTGGTGTTGCCCCATCATCCGAGGTGGGTATGGATCATTGTTAGACGCTGTCAGAATAAACTGTCCCCCTTGAGCAACCTGACGCCGCACAATCCAGCCATAGGCAGAGTCATAACAAATGCCTACGGCGGCAGGACCTACACCAGAGTCAAACCGAGGTTGCTGGGCCGCGCCAGGAATCATTGTGGTATCAAGGGGCGACAGACGCCGAATTATTCCCCCTAGCACTGACTGCAGGGGAATATATTCTCCTAGAGGAACCAGCTTTATTTTGTTGTATTGGTTTGTTATAGGGTGTGTCTCAGATTGTTGTGGAGTAGTTTTTAATGACTCAGGCAACAGTGCAATCAGACTCTGATACATATGAAACTCTTCGGTTGGGGCTAGAACAAAGGTCCCTAGCCACAGAGGGATTTTTATTGTCTGTACCGCTCGATAAAACAGGTTGTTATCGCGAAGACGATGCCTCCAAATCTCGGGAATGGCTCCCTCTGGGGTAAGCACTGCATCGGCTCCAGCATCGGCTAGCTGTTTATAGCTACTGAGGTAGCGATCGCGAGCTTGACGAATACCCGCTTGGGTAAGCTTTTCGCGAGTAGGAATATTGCCCTGGATGATACCAATGCGGATGGCCTCGGCATCCTTATCAGCTAAGGGTTGTTGATAAAGACTCCAGCCGATCAGGTGAACGACACACAGCAAGGCCAAAGCAGCTGCCAACCAGCGCTGAGGGCCAAACGATATGGAATCCTCGTCATAGGAGCGGGCCTGAAACCAGGAAAAGAGCCCAGCTGCTGCCAAACCATTGACAGCCACAATAGCAGCGGTGATGGTCAAATAGCCGGAGAGTCGGGCTAGGTGTAGTACAACCAAATTGCCTGGGCTTTGGGTGATGGCCAAAGACGTGCCATAAATAGGACTTAGACCGGCCAAGACTTCAAGGGTACACCAGAGGGTAGTGCCTATAAAAATGTGGCCAAATCGACCAAACCGGCCAAATCGAGCTAGGGGCATCCGCCGCTTGAATATTGCCATGAGCAATACCCAGGTCATCGGGATGCACGCTCCCCAGAGGGTGACGAATACGTAGGCAGCAGTTGCGATCGCAATACTCCCCAACCAAGGCACCCCCAGCCACATCAGCGGATGCAAATGCAGTACCCAAGTCAGTAGCATCCCCTGGTAGCCCAATCCCCAGATCAGTCCACACAACGCCCCATACCGCAGGCTACCTCCGCGATAAGTGACGAACCACAGTGGCACCAGTGCCACCCACGCTAGCGGCCAAACCGGCCATAGCCCCATCAAAACACCTGATAGCAGCAGACCCATATGCCCAAGACGACTGCCAGAGCTAGACTTTAAGATTAAAGACTTCGCTACGTGAGATATCACCATCATGGATTGACGCTGACTAAAACCTCTCTCATCGCTACAGCGAACTCGAATTTAAACTATCCGCTTCCCCCTGCGTCTGCGGCAGATGCAAGCCACATTCTTGCTTTAATCCCTTAAAACGAGTGTCACGCTCGTCACTATCAGCCTCTGTCATGGGACGACTAGAATGCCAGTCACCCACTGTCACATATCCCTGATCAAAGAACGGATGGTACGGCAAATCATAGGTAGTCAAATACTGATAGACATCCCGCGAGTGCCAGGACAAAATTGGATGTAGCTTGTAAATATCATTCTGCTGAGCAATTCGACCTAAGGTTTTTCGATGGGATGTTTGATTGGCACGCAAACCGGCTAACCAGGCCCTGGCTCCTAGCTCTTTTAATGCTCGCTGCATGGGCTCGACCTTGCGAATGTGATCGTAGCGGTTAAAAGCTTCTACGTTATCTTGATCCCAAAGTCGCCCGTAGAGGGCTTCCATGCGCGCCGGACTCATAGGCGACTGATAAACTTTTAGATTAAGGTTAAGTCGCTGAGTAAGACCTTCAGCAAATCGATACGTTTCACTGGGTAAATAGCCTGTATCGACCCAAATCACCGGAATATTTGGCGTCACCTGAGTCACAAGATGCAGCATCACAGCTGACTGAATCCCAAAACTGGTACTCATTACCAGAGTATTGCCAAAGGTTTCAGCCCCCCAGGCAACGAGTTCAGAGGCCTCCATATCGTTCAGGGTTTGGTTGAGTGCTTTAAGATCTAAATCGCTTTCTAGCACTGCATTTGCCATAGTTTCAACCACTCCGTGATGCCGATATGAGGTGCCATAGATATCTCTGGCAGACAACGTTCCTAATGGATAGCGTTGTAGCAATGCCATGAAGATAATGCCACAGATATCAGCTGGCTTTGCTCCATCATTGCATCATAATGGAAAGGCTTTCTCAAAATTGTTTACCCGAACCAATCTTGAGGCATTACGAACCGTCAGGATCTAGCTGTTAGGACTGTTTGATAGCCACCAGACGCAATCGGCGGTAGTCAGCGATCCATTGGCTACCGTCATATAGTTGCGATCTCAAACGGGCTTCCACATCTCGGATCACCGTCTGTCTATCTTGAGTAGAGAGCTCTACAAGCAAGGCATTCCCAAACATTTTGAGCCAGTTAGCTAAGCCTTGATCACCATCACTTAAGGGCGTTGGCCGGTCAAGCAGCCCAGCAAACGTTACCTCTAAACCATGACTTTCTAACAAATGCGTGTATTCACCAATACTTGGAAAGTACCAAGGGCTTAGATCTGGCCGCTGTCTAACCGCTTCGACCGCCTCGACAATTCGCTGTACATTCCCTTTACCACCCAGTTCAGCCACAAATCTCCCCCCCGGTTTGAGCGCTCTAGCAATCGCTTGAACAGCTTGTTCTGGCGGTTTCACCCAGTGCAGCGTAGCATTTGAAAAGATCCCGTCAACGGGTTGTGCGACTGCAAAGTTTTGAGCAGCAGCTACCGCAAATGATAGGTGGGGATACTGCTTTTGAGCAGCGGCAATCATGGCAACATCTGCATCAATGCCGTGGACGCTAGCCCCCGTTTGTGAAAGCGCTTGGGTCAGTTGGCCTGTGCCACAGCCCAGGTCAAGAATCTGCTCTCCAGGTTGCGGGGCAAGCAGGTCAATTAAGGCCGTGCCATACTGCCATACAAAACTGTGTTGATTTTGATAGCGGTCGGTATCCCAAGTTTGCTGAGGGTCAAGAGTTTCAGAGGCCATCACCGTTAGGATATCAGTAGATATTGTTCTTTATGAGTTTTTACCCAAAAATAAATTCAGAATCTGTTGAATCAGTCTCTAGCACAATCATCAATCTCCAATAGTTACAACAGTTGGCTTTTACTGATTTAGAGGATGTATCGATCGACTGGTTATTCAACCACATAAGACTTTGCAGATTGCATCATTCCGAGGATCGGCAAAGTCAGCACTTTCTATCGAGCCGCTTGAAGCGTTAATGTCACATCAAACTCTTGCTCAAAACAGTCTTTCTTATCGTTGACGCTCCAAATTTCTAGCTCGCAATTTT
>JBCDFI010000184.1:0-9627 GCA_039178155.1 Cyanobacteria bacterium P01_H01_bin.105 | reverse complement strand
GCCTCAGCCATCTCAATGCTAGCCTCCTGCTCCGCACTTGGCCCTAATCCTGAGGCAGATACTTCCGCATCAAACTCTTCTTCCATCATGCCCACTTGCTGTTGTTGTTCGGGGGTCAAGAGGCTTTGAAAGTATTGATCATACTGTTCTTCAACAGAGTTTAAGGCCGCCTCCTGCTCAGGAGTCAATGCCGGTTCTTCCTCGGCTGTGAGCAATTCAGGTGCAATAGTGGCAATCTCACCTTCGGCCCAGGCATCCAGCTGATCTACTTGTGCTTCTTGTTCAGGCGATAGAAGGGCAGAAACTTGGCTGTCAAACGCTTCTTCTAGTTGAGCCAGCTGCTCCTCTGCCTCAGGAGAGTCTGTTTCAGGAGATGCAGCCATGATTTCAGTAATTTGGCTGTTCAATTCTCCTTGCAATGCTTGTAACTCTGTTCTTTGAGTCTCGCTAAGTTCGATACCCTCATACTTGGTCGGACAGGCAGCTTCCTCTGCATGAACATGACGAGTTAGGGGCATTGCAAGCAATGAGATCGCGCCTAGTAACGTAGACAAAAGTTTAAGTTTCATAATCTTTTAGAAATCAACATTTCCTTGATGCGACTTCTCTACGTTAGAAAGCGGTTTGGGAAAATCTGAGGAATAATTCGGGGAGATATCGGTTAGGTAGGCAAGTTGGAACATTGAACTATCAAAACGATTGTCTGGTCATTGGTAGCCTTAACTACAGATGTCTTAACTACAGACGCCGTACAGACTGCTTGAAAAACCGGTCGCTAAAGTTCATTGCTGGCCTTGGCAGATGAATTGATACCCGGAATCAGCGACGCTATAAATTTTCTATGTGTGATTTGCTGAAACCTTACTAAATAGGGTGTAGATCGGTAGGCCTTGAGGCTGCTCCGATGCTAAAGCCGTTACAATTCATATATATGTATAAATACAATACAAAAACGAATCTGGCATCCGGAACCTTACCGGATTTTTCCATATTACTAATGGTTGTGCTGAGTAATGATGAATTGAATACTGATATGACTCAACCCCTTTAGTATCTCTTCTTACAAATGTCTTCCGTTGTTCTTGATGTCAAATCTGCTATTACGCGTAGCCCAACAGTCGTTACGCCACAAACGTCTTTCAAGGAAGCGATCGCTCATCTGGAGATCCCCCATACACCCTGCCCGGTTCCACAAGAAAAGCTGAAAACCTACCGGATTGATTTCGTTACGAGAGAATGTCATGACGCGTTGAGAGCTCGATATCTGGTCGTCGTGGAGCAGCAGAAAGTTATGGGCCTACTTACGGCTCAAGATCTTCTTGCTTGCCATTGCCAAAACGAAAATCTGGTGTCAACCATTGCTGATTGCCTCACTCAACCCTTTGCAACGCTTCGCGAATCAGCATTGACAGAACTCTACACGCCTCTGAATTTGCTGCGGCAGCACCGGATGCGCCCAATTGTGATCTTAGATGAGCACGATCGGCTAACAGGTTTACTAACCTACGAAGAAGTACACGCCATTGCGTTGGCCAGCCAGGTGAAAACCGTTGAGCCTGTGCGCACTGCCCCCATTACAGTTTCTCAGCCACAGTCCATAGCACCCTCACATCCAAGCCGTTCAATGCAGAGGGAGCAAGTGATGAATAAAATCACGGCTCAAGTTCACTCGTCGCTTGATGTGCAAACTGTTTTAGATACAATTGTGACTGAATTACGGATGGTATTGGGGTGCGATCGCGTCATTACCTATCGTCTGCGAGCAGATCTCACCGGTCGGGTAATTGCAGAATCGATTGACGATCCAGCGCGATCGGTGCTCCACAGCGAAGTTCACGATCCTTGTGTGACTCCTGAATGGCTTGAACCCTACCGCCAGGGCAAGGTACGTATTGTCGATGACATCTACGAAACGGTAATGACGGTATGCCATCAGGAGATGCTGACCGGTTTTGACATTCGTTCAAAGATGATGGTGCCCATTGTCGTTGAAGGCGAAATATGGGGCCTGATGCTGACCAGTGAACGAGATAGGCCTCGGCAATGGCAGCCTGAAGAAATTGAACTAGTGCGTCAGCTCGGGGTGCAGGTTGCGATCGCAGTGCAGCAAGCTCAAGCCTACGAACGTGCCCAGTCCGAACTAGAAGAACGCCGTAAAGCCGAGCAACAGCTGCAAAAACTACTTAACGTCACCGTAACCAAAATAGGAGCTGACTTTTTTCCCATCTCTGTGATGCAGCTAACGGAATCCCTGGGAGTGTCCCATGCCATTCTAGCGGAGCGACAGGGTGATACGCTTCGCACACTAGCTTTTGTTGTCGATCGGGTTCTACAGCCCATCTATGAATATCCGATTCTAGGCACACCCTGCGAACAAACTCTACAGACTGGTGAATTTTATTGTAGAGAATCTGTTCAGGAGCTATTTCCTGACGATACAGATTTAGTTGATTTGGGAGCAGAGAGCTATCTTGGTTTTGCCATGCAAGACTCCCAAGGAGATATTGTTGGACATCTTTGTATCCTCGATCGAAAACCGCTAGAGCGTTCAGAACGATCCGAACAACTGATCCGTTCTTTTGCAGCCCGTGCCACGGCTGAACTAGAGCGTCAAAAGGCAATCGATGCCCTCGAACTTCTGAACCAAGATCTCGAAGCTAAAGTAGCAGCGCGTACAGCCGATCTCCAAGCCTCTTATCAGCAGCTCAAAGATACTCAATTGCACCTAATTCAATCGGAGAAAATGTCTAGTCTTGGACAGCTGGTTGCGGGTGTTGCCCATGAAATCAACAACCCGGTCAGTTTTATCTATGGAAATTTAGAGCCGTGTTTAGAGTATGTTAACGATCTATCTGATTTAATCTCACTCTACCAAAAACATTATCCCACACCCCATCTCGAAATCTCAGAATTTATTGAATCAGCAGATCTTCAGTATACGCTGGAAGACTTTCCTAAGCTCATCAAATCTATGCAAACAGGTGCAACTCGGATTCAATCGATTGTGCAGTCATTACGTACATTTTCCTATGCCCAACAAGAAGGTGCTAAAGCCATCAACATCCATGACAACATTGATAACACCCTAGTAATTCTGCAAAATCGCTTAAACGGACGGGCAGGCAAGCCAGCTATTAAAGTTACCCAAGATTATGGTGAACTGCCTCTGGTTAAGTGCTACGGCGGTTTACTCAATCAGGTATTTATGAACTTGTTAGTCAATGGAATCGATGCTATTGAACAACAGCAGAAAATATCTCCTGATTGTGAGGGTTGTCTAACCATCACCACAGTTGTTGTATCACCCGAAAAAATTGAGATCGCGATTCGCGACAATGGTATTGGTATGACACCAGCAACCCAGGACAAAATCTTTAACCCCTTCTTTACCACCAAGCCTGTGGGTATTGGGACCGGTATGGGCCTATCCATTAGCTACAAGATTGTGACCGGAGACCATCAAGGTCAGTTTTATTGTTCTTCGGTTGTGGGTGAAGGAACCACATTTCTCATTGAGCTACCCGTCAATTTATCGGTCTAATCTCCTAAGGCTGTTTGAGTCGGTAGCCCACACCATGGACCGTTTCAATAAAGTCTGATGGTGCCCCGGCCTTTCTGAGTTTTTGACGCAGACTTTTGAGATGGGATTTGACGGTTTCCTCATCGGGAAGCGCCTGGGCTGACCAGCATTGATCAATCAGGACCGATCGGCTCAGCACCCGACGACCGCTGCGCAGAAATAACTCTAGCAGACTAAATTCCTTGGGGGTTAGCTGTAGGGGAGTGCCATCGTAAAAAACTTCGTGGGTAGCCGCATCCAGATGTGCCTGTTCCCAAACCAGCAGGGTACCTGTATCACTTAAAGTACCGCGTCGCAGCAGCGCTCGCAGTCGAGCCAACAGTTCTAATAAATCAAAGGGTTTGACCACGTAGTCATCGGCCCCCGCATCGAGACCCGCAACTTTATCGGTATTCGTATCGCGAGCTGTTAGCATCAGGATTGGCAACCGTCTACCGGCCTCCCGCAGCCGTCGGCAGAGATGAATACCGTTAATCTTGGGCAGCATGACATCGAGTACCATCAGATCGTAGGTTAAATCCGTTGCCTGAATCCAACCCATTTCACCGTCGGTTACCCAGTCTACGACGTGGCCTTCGTCAGTCAGCGCTTCAGTTAATCCTTCACCTAGTTGCAGATCATCTTCGACTAAGAGAATGCGCATGGGAACCCGGTTCAAATTGCTTACTCTGACTATACCGACGCTTAAATCGCGCTGTCTAGCTTATGGTGGATCCTGCAAGCTGATGATTCAGCATAGATGCCTGTATAGATGCCTATTACCATGACCGATCGATGATCTTTTCACGCACTCAGCAATGGCTAACGATGGGGTTTGGCGTTGCGATCGCAACGCTGCTAGGCACAGCCCTACTAGCCCGTAATGCCATCGTAGAAAGGGTACATCCATCGGAGTGGGTTGAGGTCGAGGGCAATGCCTATGCCTACTTGAATGGGTTATTGGTTGCGATCGCAGAGGCTGAAGCCAGTCACCGAGCGTATCTAAATACTGGCGAAGTAGATTCCTTAGACCGCTATCAGACAAAACTTGAGTTAATCAACAGCTATGTTGCAGAGCTTGACGCCGAGTATGAAAGCTTAGAAGAAGAGGCCGTCTTTGAAGAAGATCTAGTTGACAGAGAAGCATTAGAACGACTCAGTGTTGCGACTGAAACCCATATTCAAATTTTAGAAGACGGTATTGAACAATATAAAAATGGACAGCTTGATCTCGCCACTCAAATAGACATTGCTCAACAGAGTAGCGAGGTACGAGTCGACGCTCATCTAGCGATGCAAGCTTTATTAGATGAAGGCAGTGCCGAACGTCAATCGGAAATAGCAGACACCAGCGTGAGCATCAACAACAATCTTTGGCGTACAGGTTTAGTTGCTAGCCTGGGTGTGATTGTTTTAAGTATTTTGTATGGATGGCTAACACAAACCCTAAAGCAACACCAGAAAAAGCTATCGGCAAAGCAGCTCGAAGCCACGACGCTCACCCAGAAATTACAAGCTCAAACAGAGGCCCTGCAAAACACAGAAGAAATTTTAAACACTGAGTTCAATCGTCGTCAGGAGATGGAAACCACCTATAAAGAAATCGAACAAGCCAAAGAACTCACCGATCTCAAACTCAATTTTTTCTCTCTAGCATCCCATGAACTAAGAACGCCACTAAGCGCGATTTTAGTCTCTGCTCAGCTGCTAGATAACCGTAATGTGGCCTGGTCAGAGGAAAAACGTTCTCGAAATCTTAGACGTATTCAATCTGCTGGTAAAACCATGGCCCAGCTACTGTCTGATATTTTGTTACTGACTAGAGCCGAGGCTGGCAAGCTAGAATTTAGTCCTCAAACTATTGACCTACAGTCTTTTTGCGAGCACTTGATAAACGAAGTCAAATTTAACACTCAGTCACAGCATCACATTTTGGTAGAGCAACAAGGAACCTGCGATCATGCGTTTCTAGACGAAAGACTCTTGCGAGCTATGCTAATGAGTCTCATGACCAATGCCATCAAATATTCACCCCAAGAAAGTAAAATTCAACTCACTATTTGGGGTGAACAAGGTCATACCCGGTTCCAAGTCAGTGACCAAGGGATAGGAGTGCCAGCAGTCGACCAGCAACATCTGTTTGAATCATTTCACCGAGGTGAAAATGTAAAATCGTTTTCGGGTACTGGCTTAGGATTAGCGGTTGTTAAAAAATGTCTAGAGCTCCATGGCGGCAAGATTGAAGTAGAAAGTCAGGTAGGTGTAGGCACCACATTCTCGATCGATATGCCCTGGGTAGAGGAAACGCACAGAAACTCTGTGGAATTAGATTAGTTATTTCATAAGAGGAGCAAGCATCATTAGTTCGACATTGTCATCCCCAGCTACAGCAGGCAGCAGCAGCTCAAACAGTCCCGGATATTGATCGGCGATTTCTTCTTCGGTCAGGGCGGTACTCAAGATACTTCCAGACGCGTCAGCAATTGAGTATCGATAACCGCTGGGGTGAGACGTAATTGTGACCGTGCGATCGCGAAAAGCTAACTGACTAATAACTGGAGCAGTATCGTTACTCTGGATAGGCGTCTGCTCTGCTTTGGTCAGGCTTGTCAGCCCAGATATTAAAGCCGTTGTCAGTAGAGCTGCCGATATAAATTTTGTCATCAGACAGACCTCTCAGTAGTTATGTGTATAGTCGCGTTTATCTGCAGGGTTGTTCTAGCCACTATTATAGAACGCCTCTGAATAAGGAGAACTGGGCTGGCCGAAGAAATCGGCCTAAAGCCTTTGGTAAACCCCCGTTGGCTGAAAGGTCGCAGGTAGGAACTTAGTTATTAACCACCACCACCTCCGCAGTCACCGCCGCCACCGCCGCCGTCAAAGCCGCCACCGCTGCCACCGCCGCCACCGTCACAACCGCCCCATATACCACCAGCAGAGCTAGACGAGGAAGATTGACGGGGAATGGTTTGGTTAAATCGGCGGTCGTAGTTACAACTTTGACAGGTGTGTCTCACATTCCGTTTACCCTGGCTGTAGCGGGTAGCCGGTTTCACCACTCGACTCGACCGCTGTAGCGTCAGTTTGCCACAGTTGGGGCAACGCTTTCTCAGCGTTACAATCCCGCTGAGGATTAAGGCAACAATACTGCCAGGGCCTGCCCAACTTAACAATGGAGCCAGAGGAGAGGTTTTCTTAACCCAATAGTCAGTCTGGGCCTGGGCAATAGTGAGGGCATTGGTGGGAAATTCTAGACGAACGTTAAGCGCTTGCTGGGGTTCTAGGGCTTTTTCAGTGACAAATTCAAAGGTGGTGGCGTTGAGTTTGCGATCGCGACTGGTCACCCCCTCACCTCGAAACTCTCTTACCTTGCCCGCCAATGCTTCTGGCACATGCACGATCACGGTGCCGCGATTGATGGGAGCGCTTCGCTGCGGGAAGATCGCATTCCAATACAGCTGAGCGCGATTATCTTTGACCTGAATGCCACCTACCACCCGATACTGCACCACAAAAGTATGGGCAGCCGGTGGACTTAATGGATGCTGCCAGCGAATCCAATATTTATTATTTTGTCGCCCCGTATCCACCGAGAGTGGTTCATTATTTTCATAAACAGCCACATCGGTAATCTCATCAATTCCTTTTAGGGGAATGTAGCGATAGCGTTCGTTGCTATGGTTGCTGGTAAACACATACTTTTGCGTCTCTTTGACCAGCAGATCGCCATTGGCTTCTAAGGTAATATCGACGTTCATAAAGTCCCAAAAGAAGGGAGTGGCCGCCTGGGCTATCCCCATACTGAGACACAGCAAACAGGCTAACGTTGCCAGCCCCAGACGCCAGCCGAGTCGTTTAAAGGTAAACATGCTTTGTTCGGGTTCGATTTTCTTACCCTCAGCCTAGGAGCGCTGCTAGTTGGTGCGGTCATGCCCCCGGTTATGAAGTGGGTTATGAAGCCACTTGAGTTGAGTCGTGATAGCCGATTTCCCACCCTGTCCAGCTGTTGAGCTTATAACACAGCCACTGAATCTCCTCGTGGGAACCCTGTACATGAAGCGTGTAAGCCGATGAGCGATCGCCAATAAGATTTATCCGATAGTGTGCGCCATCGTAGGGACCTGCAGAGATTCCTATCAGCTGCTGTTGAAAAATCCGATACTCTATCCAAAACGTTTTCTTAAACAGGTGTAAAGAGAGGCCGCTGCTGCTGTTTTTAGGCATCAGTCTGAGATAATACCTATCAGGAGAGTAGATTTTGTTAACCTGCTCCAGCAAAGGGCGCACAAATAGAGAAAACGCCAGAGATACCCCCATCCAAAACAGAATTGGTAGCCAAATAAACGACACCATCCCAGTGGAGCCAAACATCATCGGCAACATTGTGATCATAAATGTCCACAGCCCTACCTGCTTGATTCGCGCCAGTGCCTTCGCCAACGCATGGCCATGGTGAAACTTTTTTTCTAACTGCTGGTTGGGTATCCGCAGAGTCAGGGAAGCCGGGTCGCAGTCTACGAAAATAAAGCTGTTATCAGGCTGTTGTTTTTTGACAGCCGTGTTTTGAGAAAACGCCAGCTGGCCAGGGGGAGACTCAAACAGTGCAATCGCGCGCTCAGCGCTTGGCGGTCGCTGACTCAGATCGGGTTCTAATAGCCACTGTAGCCAGTGACAAAAGGGTGTGCTCAGCTGTGCTTGGTCAGCAAACTGTAGCCGCAGATCTTTTTGGGGTAGGTCCGCCGGGTGCTGTCCGGTGGATAGATAGACCAGCGTCGCACCCAGACTATACAAATCCGAGGCCGGGACGGCTCGCCCACCAAACTGCTCTAGAGGCATGTAGCCATAGGTGCCCACAATTGTTACTGTGCCGCCATGCTGAGGACCTTGGATTGCGCCAAAATCCACCAGGTAGATCTGCCCTGGATGGTTGCCACTACGATCGCTCAAGAGCACATTGCTGGGTTTAATATCGCGGTGAATCATTGATGGCTGGCGGTTGTGGAGGTAGGCCAGAATATTCAATATGTCCTTAGCAATCTGGTGTAGCTCGGCTTCGCTAAAGGTGCGTCCCCGCTCTACCCAATCCTGTAGCGACGGCGCGTCAATGTAGGTTTGCACCAGCAGAAATCCTTTGCGATCGCCAATCTCCACATCGGCAAAATCTAAATAGGCCGGAATCGCTACATGCTGCAGTTCCTTTAGAGCAGCCGCTTCTCGCTCAAACAGCTTGAGATTCTCCCAGGTAAAGTCAGGATCAAACAGTAACAGTTTTACCACCACCCGCTCTCCTGTGGTTAGATCCGTGGCTAGAAACGTTTTACTCCCAGGCTTACAACTCAGCTTTGAGCAAATTTGATAGCGCTGGTGCAAGACCTGATTGATTAGAGAATCCATAGGGAAGTGGCAGGTATTCTTGCGAACCCCACGTTAAACGGTGTGAATTTCGGAAATGATGGCCGGAGTGATTCCAAAAATTATGGCCGGGACAGCGGTTAACGAACCCATAGTCCTGGTTATGACATTGGTTATGCACCCTAGCTGCAAATTGTCGGCTAAAATCATGCGTAGTCCGTCGTCGTCACTATGGCTACAGAACAGCTTTTTGACCAAGCCGCCGCCCAGTGGAACCTGGAACAACTCTATGGAGAGTTGGCCAAGGCCAAGGCTGAACTGATGCCCCATAAACGCTACGGGCTGACGGATTTAGAGAAAACACGGCTGCGGGGACTACTGCTGAGGTATAGCCCAGCAGAAATGTCGGATCAAGAGGGGATAGAAGCTCGCACGGTAGAAGTGGCTCTAAGTCAGGGGCTGTATCGATATGTAGAGCAGCTGACGGGTCGCGATCGCAATGCCCTAGATAGCTGGCGCGATGTAGCCGACTGGCTAGAAACCGCAGGCTACCGCACCACCCAAGTTGCCATCAACTGGGACCAAATGCCTGATGTGCCGGTGCTCTATGGTCGTCAGGTGGAGCTAGATCGGCTCCAGCAGTGGATGTTAGGCACGTCAGCCTGTCGGTTTGTATCGATCATCGGTCCTGTGGGCATGGGCAAAACCTCCCTGGC
>JBCDFI010000183.1:0-9638 GCA_039178155.1 Cyanobacteria bacterium P01_H01_bin.105 | reverse complement strand
TTTTTTGGGTATTCCCTTAGTGGTATTGCTGGGGGGTATTTCGCTAAAAGCGCTGCTGCCTGTAGCTTTAGTGGCCTGGGCCTTGGCCATGACTATTTTTCGGAGTCCGGCGTTATCTTTGCTGGGGCGCTATGCCTTTGAGGCAGATTTACCCCAGGCCGCCAGTGTATTGACCATGGTAGGTGGTGTAACTGGGGCAATGGCTCCGCTGGCTGGCGAATTTATTTTGAGTTTGGGGCCGTTAGTAGCTTTTGTGATTGGTACGGTTGTTTTGCTGGCAGCGGCCCTGGTATTACGCCAGGTGAGGCCAAATCAAACCGTTGATGAGACTCTGTCCTCATCTGGGGCCAATAGTCCGATGCCATGGGCAAATTTGCCATGGATATTTGCTACGGGGGCAGCTGTTGCGACTGGGTTGAGACTTTTGCTAGGAAACTTTCCGCAAGCGGTTGCTAAAACTGGATTTAGTCAGCCCAAAATTATTATGGGGGTATTGTTTATTTCTGTGGCGCTGAGTGCCTTGCCCTGTGGTCAGCTGGGGACAAAATTGGGCAATCGTAAGGCGATGGTGATTGGCTTTGGGGGGTTGATTGCGGCGACTGGGTTGACCAGCGTGCTAGGGTCGGCTGGGATAGCGATTTTAGTTGCGATCGCAATCGGTATTGCCTTTAGCCTGGTTGGCAATGGTACTCTACCCTATGCCCTATCCATGGTGCCCCCTACAAAAGCAGGTTTGGGCACTGGCCTATACTTCAGCGGTGGCGCTGCCGCTATAAGTGTGTTGACCAACATTGGCCCTAGCTTAGGTTTAGGTGTGTCGTTATTAGTCGCCGCCATCAGTTTTGCCGTAGCTGCAGGCTGTGTTGTTGCTAAACAACCATAGTTCAGCTGTTTCTATGTCTGTCTCTATGTTTATAGTTGGCAACAGTATGAGCCTGAATCACCCAATAAACACACGATTATACTGTTGGTCATAGCGGAGTTCGCCGCGAGTAATCATTGTATGTAAGCTCAAACTTAAGGACGGCATGACCTCACAAATGGGAGAATGTAGGTGCTGAGAACAGGCTTGAGCAAGCTCACAAAGGCCATAGGAATGGATTTTGAGCAAGTTAGGTACCAATCGGCTAATGCTGGAGGCTAAATTAGTATCAGAGGTAACTTTCATGGGTACATATACCTATCGCTTCCATTTCATTACGCCATGGAATTTACTGGTCTGCGGTAAGGCGTATGGTCTGTTTGGGAAACTTCAATGTTCCACACATGGTGTCATGTTTGTTTATCCCGCTCTCAGATTTCATGTCACACGTGTGCCTGCAACAGAATTAACAGAGACTGAGCAACAACTATTTGATTGGCAACGTTTGACGCCAGTGGGGAGCTTTGTCTAGTCAATAATTTTGGGGTTTCTAGGGTATTAACTAAATTGGTTTAGATGCCCATGGAGAAACCTACTTTGTTGCCGAGACCGAGGGTTAGGCCTCTTTATTGGAAAAACTAGCAAAGCCTAGCTCGTTTAAGCGATTCCAGCCGTAGACTGATTCGCGGAATGTTTTCCACTGGTCATAAATTTCCTTAAAATCAGCATCCTGGCTAGCGTTTTCTTCGTAGATCTCGAAGGCGGCTTTTTCGGCAGCCGCTAAAATCTCGTCGCTGAAGGGTTTAAGTTGGGTATCTGCTTCGAGGAGACTTTGCAGGGCAGCTCCGTTGACGGCATCGTATTTTGCCAAAGTGCTGAGATTAGACTCTATGCAGGCAGTTTTAACAACTTCTTGATAAATCGGGGGCAGTGACGTCCACGCTTCCATGTTGATCATCATGTCAAAGGTCGGACCGGGCTCCCACCAGCCGGGATAGTAGTAAAATTCAGCGGCTTTTTGCAGACCTAGTTTTTCATCGTCATAGGGACCCACCCACTCAGCCGCATCAATGGCACCGCGCTCCAATGCCAAAAAGATTTCGCTACCGGGCAAATTCTGAACGTTGACACCAAGCTTGGCCATGACCTTGCCACCCAGACCAGGAATGCGCATCTTTAAACCCTGCAGATCATTGGCGGTATTGATTTCTTTATTAAACCAGCCCCCCATCTGAACGCCGGTATTGCCGGCTGGGAAGTTGATGGCATTGAATTTTGCGTAGAGCTTTTGCATGGCTTCAAGACCACCACCGTGGTAAAGCCAGGAGTTTTGCTGCTGGGCATTAAGCCCAAAGGGAACGGTAGTGCCAAAAGCGAGGGCTGCACTTTTGCCGACATAGTAATAAGCGGCGCTATGACCGCATTCCACCGTGCCCTCCTGGACAGCGTCTAAAACTTGTAATCCGGGAACGATTTCGCCACCTGCGTAGGGTTCGATGGTGAAGCGGCCATCGGTCATGGCGGCGATGCGATCGCACACAACTTCAGCTGCACCATATAGTGTATCCAGCGACTTCGGCCAGCTCGTGGCCATTTTCCATCGCATCGTAGGCAGTGCTTCCCCGTTGTTTGCAGCGGTGGGAGCTGTAGATTGGGCACAGGCTGTGAGGGTCACAGTTGTGGCGGCACCCGTTAAGCCATACCCTACTAACTGTCTACGTTTCATAACAATCTCAAGCCCCGTGGTTGGTCAAAATAAGCTCTGTATCGATAGTTACAAAGCTTGTCCAGAGCCTATTAAATCACCCTGTTTAGAGAATTTGTCGTCTTGGCAACAGTCGTTAATAAAGGGGGCCTAATGCGATAATGCCTAAGCTGTCTTTGTTTTTCTGATGACGCTAAAGCGAATTGTTTTATCGATTTTGACGGGCCTTGTAGCACTGGTCGTGGCCTCATCGCTGTACGAAAGTTTTTCCCAGCCTCAGGTGACGGGGCAGCTACAGCTTTATCAAAGTGATTTGCTATTACAGGCGTCTGAGTGGGATGAACTCGATGGTGATGAGTTTAAGCAACTAGGCAATGCACTGCTAGGGGCCAAACCACTGGAGTCGGTGGCTAAGCAGTATAAATCGGTGCAAAAAGAAGCAGCAGATGGGGTGACGCGATCGCAAAAGCAATTAGCAGCCCAAGATAATGCCCAAGGCAATGCTCCAAATCCCCAGCCCGAGCAATTCAAAACCGCCATTACCCAGCAGCAGCAGCTGATTGATGACATTGATCTAAAGCTTGGCATCATTGCCACTCAGCAAAAAGATATTCGTACAGCTCGCCAATACTGGCAACCGCTGACGGACGGTCCATTGGCTGATACAGCCAGTGTCTTGCTGGGACTATGGGCGACCCCGTCTGCCATTAGCCCAATGGCTGAAGCTACCATCACCAGCCAGCTGAGTGGCTGGTTTCAATACCGTGTTCTAGAACAGCTCTATACGTTAGATAATCGTTCGACAGATCTGGCTAGGCTCAATGAGCAAGAACAAATAGCGGCTCAATCTAAACTTGTGAAGCTAGCGGCTGTAGGCACTATGCCTGTGCTGGGCTGCATTATCGGTGTGGGGCTGCTGATTTTCTTGGGGGTACAGTGGTTTACCCGTCGAGATGAGTCGCTGCTGGGTCAAGCAGCCGCACCATGGGATGTGCCTTGGGATGGTGAAATCATCTGGCAGGTGCTGATTGTTGGTTTTTTCTTTGTAGGTCAGCTGCTGATTCCGTTTGTATTGCAACTTTTAGGACTGAGTTTTGCCGCAACTGGCAGTCGTGGACGGGCTCTATATTCCATGATTTTTTACCTGCTGATGTCCGCTAGCGGTATTGCGGTGCTAGCCGGTTCAATATGGTCCTATCGACCTTTACCCAAAGGCTGGTTTCAAATCAAACTGTTTGATCGCTGGCCGATATGGGGGCTAAGTGGCTACTTAGTCGCGCTGCCTCTTATGATTACCATCTCAGCTCTAAACCAACAGATTTGGCGGGGGCAAGGTGGTAATAATCCGCTACTACAAACGGTATTGCAAGAAAGCGATGGCATTGCCCTTCTGTTATTCTTTCTGACCGCTGCCGTAGCGGCTCCTGTGTTTGAAGAAATTCTCTTTCGGGGCTTTTTGTTACCTTCTTTGACCCGCTACATGCCTGTCTGGGGAGCAATTTTGCTGAGTAGCTTTATCTTTGCCTCGGCCCATCTCAGCCTGTCGGAAGTGTTGCCACTGACGTTGCTGGGGGCAATTTTGGCTTGGGTATATACGCGATCGCGAAATTTACTATCGCCAATGCTGATCCATAGTCTATGGAATAGTGCCACCCTATTAGGATTGTTTTTACTAGGTAGCTAGCTAGCCACACAACACCTCGACATGGTGTCTGATGTGGTCTTCCATAAATGTGGAAATAAAGTAATAACCATGGTCGTAACCCGTTTGCATTCTCAGGGTTAACGGTTGACCTGCTGACTCGCAAGCGGCTTCAAAGACCTCAGGTTTTAATTGCTGCTGTTCTAGAAACGGGTCGGCTGCTCCTTGGTCAATTAGGATTGCTTGATTGGAGCGTGCATGCTGCTGGATCAACTGACTGGCATCATAGGCAGCCCAATCGGCTTGATCGCTCCCTAGGTAGTTACCCAAAGCTTTTTGTCCCCAAGCACATTGACTAGGAGCCGCAATCGGAGCAAAAGCCGAGATTGTCTGATATTTATCGGGATTTCGTAAACCACAGACCAATGCGCCATGGCCTCCCATGGAATGACCAAAGATTCCCTGCTTTGTGGAGTCAACAGAGAAGTTGTTATGGACTAAACTGGGCAGCTCTTCAGTGATATAGCTGTACATGCGATAGTTCTTGTCCCAGGGTTCTTCGGTTGCGTCTACATAAAACCCAGCACCGCTGCCAAAATCCCAACCCTCTTCGTCAGGCACAATATCTCCGCGTGGGCTTGTATCTGGAGCCACGAGCATCAGACCGTATTGGGCCGCATAGCGCTGGGCTCCAGCTTTGGTCATAAAATTTTGCTCAGTGCAGGTAAGCCCTGACAAGTAATAGAGAACTGGCACCGGCTGAAGCTTGGCTTGGGGAGGAACGTAGACCGCAAACTTCATGGTGCATTGACACTGCTCAGATAAATGGCTGTAGATATCAACGGTGCCGCCAAAGCAGCCATGCTGACTCAGTAGGGTGAGTATTTCACTTGATTGGTTCGCCATGAAGAATCCTGTTTGCATTTGGTATTACTATCTCATCTGCATTATTCAAAATTTCATTTCAAAGATGCATCCTCGGTTGACGGTGATTTTCCGGAGCCTACTCATCGCTTTCTCAGGCGTTCTTTAGCTTCGTTACACGTTTCTCAGGCGCTTCTCAAAGCCACCTCAGCGCAAAATTACTCCTTTCACCAAGAATTCTCTCAGGGGGATGGCTTTCTCTGTGTCAACTGTGAATGCCTCCGGTTGCTTTAGAGAAGCAACTACAGCTCAGGCTCTTGTCCACTGAAGTTTTATTGCTCTATGAATATGTCTGCTCTTTTCTCCCGCCGTCAGGTGGCTATGGCCGCTGCGATTAGTTTGGGAGCTATGACAACAATGGCGACAGCTGCATCTGCCGCTACCCTGCGGATCACGATCGAAAACCTGGCACCCACTAACGGCGGGTTGCTGACTCCGGCCTGGGTGGGTTTCCACGATGGCACATTCGATCTTTATGATCGCAATGAATCGCTAGATGGCTTTCCTGGATTAGAGTCTCTGGTAGAAGACGGGGCGACTGCTCAGCTAACGGATGCTTTTGCAGCTGGTAATCCTGCGGGTGTGCAGGCGACGCTGCTGAGTGACGGTCCGCCGCCTCTAGAGGTCGGTGAACTGACGAGTCTGCTGTTGGAAGTCGATCCAGCGACGAATCAATACTTTAGCTATGCATCCATGGTGATTCCCAGTAACGATGCTTTTATTGCTAACGGTAACCCCCTAGCCCACGAGATCTTTGATGATGCCGGTAATTTCTTGGGAGCTGACTTTATTGTCTTGGGCAGCGAGGTGCTAGATGGAGGTACCGAGGTCAATGATGAATTGCCTTTTAGTACAGCCTTTTTAGGTCAGGCTGCTCCTAATACAGGTACTGATGAAAACGGTGTGGTTACCGAGCACCTAGGTTTGAACGTAGGTAATATTCTGGGAACTACAGACTCCAGTGCTCTCAATGGTCTACCTCTAAACTTTACAGGTGCTGACTTTACCGATCCTGGTTATCAGGTTGCTCGCTTTCGAGTAGAGCTGGTAGAAGATGTGCCTGAGCCAGGTACTATTTTTGGCCTCATGGCTGTCGGTGGTTTGGTGGTTGCTAGTCGTAAGCGTAAGCAGACTGCCTAAAAGCAGGCACCACAAATATATGGGCTTATACGGGGAGGACATGGGTTCTCCCTTTTTTATTGAATCTGTTTATTGAATTTGTGGGCTATGTGCATCCGATGTGAGTTGGCGGACGTATACCTAATGAAACCTGACTAGTAAGGCTGTGGTTCAGGCTTTGGATGAGACGAATCAATCTTTTCAATCTGCGATCGAGCGTGAAACCGATGGAGTGTTGGTAGCACAACTTTGGGATGGGGATTTGTCGGCATTAGGCATTCTCTATGATCGCTACGGCAGTTTGGTCTATGGCATCGCTGTCAAAGGATTGCGACGGGTAGCGGAGGCTGAGGATTTGACCCAAGAGGTGTTTCTGAGTTTGATGCGTACCCGATCTTATCGGTCTAGTCGGGGATCGTTGGCTAGCTATTTGACCACTCTGACTCGCTCACGGGTGATTGATCGACTGAGGGCTCAATCAACCCAGCACAAGTATCTAAACCAATGGCATCACAATCAGTCTGGTGTTGACTTGGCTACACCTATGAATCACATTACCCAGCAAGAACGACGTGCCTTGGTACGTGAAGCGTTGACAACATTGAAGGCGCAGCAGCGAGAGGTGTTGGAGCTGAGTTATTACGAGGGGCAATCCCAACGTGATATTGCTGACAGTTTAGGGGTTCCTCTCGGTACGGTGAAGAGCTGGGCCAGACGGGGGTTGTTGCAGCTGCGCGAACAGCTAGATGTGCTAAGGGAGGATCTTCAATGACTACACCGCTCTCTCCTCAGGAAATTCAAGAGCTGGCGGCTGGATATGTGCTGGGTGATCTGAACTCGGAAGAGGCTGAACACTTCAAGGCGCTACTAGGCGATATGCCTGAACTGCAGGCTGAGGTGACGGCGCTGCAGGAGGCGTTGGCAATGATGCCCTATGGGTTAGATGAGGTGGAGCCGATTGGGGGGCTGCGATCGCAAATTCTCTCTGCTGCTCAATCAGAACTTTCTCAGCGACCGCCTATTTCTCAGTCGTCAGCACCTCAGCTGCCAAGTGTTCTAAAAACCCGGCGCTTTCAGCCTCAACTTCCCTGGGCCATGAGCACTGCCGCTGCAGGTATCGCCATTGTTTGTGGTTTAGCAACGTTCCATCTGAATAATCAGGTGCGTACTCTCCAAGCCGAGTCTCCAACGCCTGAGCAGTCCGGCATGACCCAGACCTGGTCCGGTCTTAGCAAGCTGCTGCAAGATCACCAGCGGTCTCTTAGTAATCCTGATGGCCCAGTTGACTTTGTAGTTAATCAACCAGATGAAATCCTTGCTCTATCAAAGGGGTTGCAAACCACTGTGGCAGCATTGCCCCTGTTACCTGCTCAACAGGGAATCTTGTTGGGTGGTAGCAACTGTCAGCTGGGAGAGACTGAGGGATTACGGCTGACCTATCGGCTAGAGACGGATCAAACCGTGTCTGCTTATCAGTTAGCACTAGCTAAAGAGGAGTTTCCTGAATTTCAGTCAGCTCAGTTAACCCTGCAGCAGCCGGATGGTACTGGCATTGTGCTTTGGCGTGATGACAATTATCTCTATGCCCTTGTGGCGGAGCTACCAACGTTGGAGTTGCAGAGTTTGGCCTATGCGATTGAAGGTATTTGAATCTTTTTTGGGGCGTTTCGTGGAACGACTCTACAGAGGTTCGATAGAGATTCGATAGACGAATTAACACGCAGTTTTAGATCTTTAACATAGTCAAAAAATGGCACGCAAACGTAAAAAACCAACTACCTGGATTCATCGTAATTCTCGTTATCTGATAGCTGGTGTATCTACGGCAGGACTACTACTGTCGATCGGCTGTTTAGCCAAAGGGAGTAGTGCGTTAGCGGGTAGTGCCTATGTACAGCTAGGGGGGCTGTCGCTGCCGCTGCTGGGTGCGATCGCATACTTTCTCATGGGCGCATTTGCAATTGGCCCCATCGCTACCAAAAACAAATCCTTAGAAGGTCCTACCTGGCTAGCGCTATTTATTGGCGGTACGGCCATGACTATATTTAGTACTTATCTGCTCTACATCATGTTTGGTGTGGTGCAAGAGCTTTGTATACCGTGTTTGTTATCTGCTGTTCTAAGTTTCGGTCTTTGGGGGCTAACACTGTTTGGTAATCGCTGGGAGAGCTTGGGTCAGCTGCTGCTGCCGGGTATTTCTGTGGCTTTGGTGGCTGCGATCGCAACCACAGGTTTATACGCCTATGCTCAAAACCCCGACTCATTTACTGCTGGTAACCCTCCACCTGCGATCGAAACCGACTCGGGGGCATCTGAAATTGCATTAGCCAAGCACCTAAGCTCTATCGGTGCCACAAAATATGGAGCTTGGTGGTGTCCCCATTGCCATGCCCAGCAAACGCTCTTTGGTAAGCAAGCATTCGAGCATGTCACCTATGTTGAATGCGATGAAGAAGGTATCAATCCACAGCCTAATGTTTGCCGAGCGGTTGGTGTGCAAAGCTATCCCACCTGGGAAGTCAATGGTCAAATTTATGCCGGTGTGCAATCACTGCAATCGTTAGCCGAAGCTTCTGGCTATACCGGCCCGCAAGAGTTTGCAAATCAAACTTCGGGGCATCAATGATGACTGGTTGATAGAGCTAGCCAGCTAGCACCCGTTGCGCCGTCAGTTCTAACGTTGGAAATAACGAAGATTTTAAGCGCTGTTCCTGTTGGAAAGCGCTTTCTTCGTATAAACCATCTGTCCAGACCAAAATCAGAACCTGCTCTTTGCTTGGGTCTATAATCCAATACTCGCTGATGCCTCGAGCTGCGTATTCAGATCGCTTATGGCGGTAGTCGCGACTGGCTTGGCCAGGGCTGACAACTTCGACCACCAGCTGCGGTGGTGGCATGTCGTAGGTAATGATTGAAAGGTTGGCCCCTTCGAGAGCAAGTGCGGCTTCGTCCGATAAGACGGCTAAGTCGGGCAGACGAACAGTGGCAAATGTACCGCTGACTGCGATTTCTAAGCCAATTCTAAGACAGTAGTGAGGAATACCCTGCTGAGAAAAATAGATCAGCAGAAACATCGCGATTCTTTGATTAATATCGCTTTCAGCAGGCATCTCGATTAACTCCCCGTTAACCAGTTCGTAGCGTTTTTCAGTAGGGGCCTCATACTTGAGGTAATCGGCTAGGGTGAGCCGCTGCTGGGCAACTGTCATAATGTGAGCCCTATGGTCGTTAGCACTATTGTAGTGAATAGCTTAGTTCCGTTACCTCAACAAGCCAGCGCGGTCAAAAATCATTTGAGCCGAAATCTCCAGCTCTGGCAGTTGTGGCTCGTTAATTGCGGTATTGCCTCGATAGGTGATGGGCACTGCACTGGGTTGAAATACGGT
>JBCDFI010000182.1:0-9639 GCA_039178155.1 Cyanobacteria bacterium P01_H01_bin.105 | reverse complement strand
GGTAGCTTGATTTCCGCCACTGACCCAGTGGCCGTCATCGCTCTGTTTAAGGAGTTGGGTGCTCCCAAGCAGTTGGCCATTTTAGTCGAAGGTGAGAGTCTATTTAATGATGCAACAGCGATTGTGGTGTTCACCATCATTTTGGCCTATCCATCGAGTGGCTCAGGGTTTGAGATAGCCACCCTCACCCAGGGCATCACACAGTTTTTAGCATCATTCATTGGAGGTGTTTTGGTCGGCGGTGCGGTTGGATATTTTGCCCGATATCTAATGGCTGCTGTTAAGGAAAATGTATTGATTCTGGCCATGGTTACCACCGTATTGACCTACGGGGTGTTTCTCCTGGCTGAAGAAACCGTCGAGGTTTCTGGGGTAATTGCAGTGGTCAGTGCTGGGCTGGTGGCTGGTTGGTATAAATCGAATCGCCTCCAGCCGGAATCCCAGGAGTACCTGAGTGAATTTTGGGAATATTCAGCGTTTCTGGCCAACAGTCTAATTTTCTTACTCGTAGGTTTGACTATTTCCGAATCTCCCCTGTTTGAACAGGTTTCGCAAACTGTGTCACTGCTGGCCACCCTGAGTCTCACTATTGTGGCCATCCTACTGGCTCGGGCTTTGGTCGTATTTGGTTTAATTCCTCTGCTCAACTTAATAAATACTGCTCAAATTGAGCGTCGCTATCAGCTAGTCAGCTTTTGGGGGGGATTGCGAGGCGCGGTGTGTTTAGCCTTGGCCTTAAGTTTAGAGGCCGACTTTCCTAATCGAGATCTGATTGTGGTGCTGACCCTGGGGGTTGTCTTATTTACCCTACTGGTGCCGGGAACAACGGTGGGTCGATTGATTCGCATGCTGAAGCTAGATCGCCCGGCGCTAATCGATCAGTGGGGACAGGTGATCGCCCAAGTCATCGTTAAACGTAATGCCCTAAAGCAGATTGAGCTAATCAAAGGCTTTCAGCCCCAGTTTCAGAGAGTTATCGATGGATTTGAGCAACACTATCAGCAAGAGGTGACGGATGCTGAACAGGCGCTTCTCGAGTTTAGAAAACAGCTTGATCAGAGTCACGAAAATCTCCACTCCCTTATACTGCTAACGGCATTAGCGGTGGAGCAGAAGAGTTACCAAACTCTCTACGGTCAAGGACTGATATCTGAATCGGTTCTGGACCAGTTTAATGCAAGAATAGCACTGCTTCAAGATGCGGTGCTGGAGGGAGATTTTTCGTTTGAGCGTTCCAAATTTACTCCGTTGGAAAACAGTTGGAGTCGTCACCTCCAAGCATTGATCAAGCAGGTTGCCCCAGATAATTTTTGGTTACTACATCAGCAATCTCGGCTGGCAGTTGTCCGCTATGAGTACTGGGCAGTTTTGGTTCGTATTATCGATATGGTTTCTTCCAAACTGATTACCTTTAGTGAGCAGGATGGAGCCGACTTTAAGGAGGTTATTCAATTCTGTTTGGAACTCTATGCTCAGGAACGAACTGAGGCTGAAAAAGAGATTGATAGAATTGTTGCAAAATTTCCTGAGTCCATTATTTCACACCAAATAAAGGTAAGTCGCCGGATTGCACGAACATTTCAAAATGAAGCCGTTGAGGAGCTAGCTGCTGAAGGAGCAATTAGCTCTGTTGTGGCGGCTCACCTTATGCAGCCGGTATTTTCTGAGTAGGGCCAATCCTAACTTGCTTTCGCTTGCGGCCAGCCAACCCACTTATTTATTTTCTGCAAACTTGCGATGACTTCACTAGACTCTTCAACCGTTATCATTGGCGCTGGTTTTGCAGGACTCTTTACGGCACTACACCTGACGAATCAGCACTATCCCCATCCCATCACATTAATTGACCGCACCGATCGTTTCTGCTTTAAACCACTTCTCTATGACTACATGAGCGGTGAGATGGCCTCTTATCAAGTCCATCCCCTCTATGCCGAGTTACTCCATGGCCGTCATATCTCCTTTATTAAGGACACCGTGACCCAAGTGGATTTGGCTGCTTGCCGCCTCCATATTTCCCAGGGAATGACCTTAGCCTATGACAGTTTAGTGCTGGCCACGGGTAGCATTCCGGCATTTTTTGCTGAGGGGGCTGCTGACCATGCTTTCACGTTTCAAGATAAAGCCGATGCAGATGTCTTAAAACAGCATCTGCAAGAGCGGTTAGCGGAGGCAGCACACGTTTCGTCGGTAGATGAACGGCAGGCACTGCTGACTGTTGCGATTGTTGGTGGTGGTCCGGTCGGAGTGGAGTTGGCGCTAACACTAGGCGATTTGCTGCCTCAATGGTATGAAGCCGTGGACGGTAGTCCAGAAGACATTCGCATTGTTCTAATCAATCGGAGGGACATCCTCACGGGTGATGTCAACAGCCGTCTGCGTGACACTACCATGAAGGCGATAGAAAATCGCACCGTCCAACCGGAGCTAATATTGGGTGCTTCAGTGACAGCGGTGCGTCCCAATTCCGTCGAATTTAGCTGCAGTGATAAACGGTACCATCTGAGCGCAGGCACGATTGTCTGGACAGCTGGGACAACAACCCATCCACTGATTGAGTCACTGCCGATTCCAGCGCACGAGCGAGCTAAGAGAGGACAGCTCCTAGTGAAACCGACCCTGCAACTCCTGTCATATCCCGATGTCTTTGCGGCCGGGGACTGTGCCGTGATTCAGTCCGATGTGCCTAATTGGCAGCCCCTCCCCGCCACAGCTCAGGTGGCCTATCAGCAGGGGGGCACCATTGCTGATGCCCTGATGGCCAAGGTTCAGCATCGAGAAACGCTGCTCACCACTAATGTGAGTTTTCGAGGCACCATGATGAAACTAGGCATGGGAACGAGTGTTGCCAATGTGTTTGACCGCTACGAAATCGTTGGCCCCGTGGGACAGACAATCCGCCAGGTGATGTATCTGGGGCTGACGCCTACCCCATCTCACAATGCCAGAACTGCGGCGGATTGGATTAAAGAAGACGTGTTTCGGCTATATTCCAGCGAGTATCATGCTATCGACTATACAGCAGGATACGAGGTAAACGAGTTGATTACCCTCGGTGCAGCGGTCACTTTAAGTGCCGCTGCAGTCTCGACGGCGGATACTGGCCCTATCTCTGATTTTCTAGAGATGGCAGTCCTCAAGAAAGAACTGGCTGGAGCAACGGGGAAATATCCCACAAATCGGGTGCTCTACGCCCTCTTTGGTCATCAGGCCAAGCGCAAAATGGCGATGGAACACGCTATCCGTAACCGTTCAGGTGAGCTGCTAGAAGAAGCTACAGCCCACATTAGCCAGGCAATCGCTCTTCTCACAGAGAAATCTACTCCAAAAGAACTGCACGAATACAAAGAGCTGCTTTATACCTGTTGCGATCGCGTTGCTCGTGCCGCAGGGGGGAATCTATCCAAAAAACAACGGATTTCTCCAAAAGAGGAAATAATTCTGAACACTGTTAAAGATAGTCTCAGTTTGGGTAATAGCCCCCCGCCCAATTTTCCCAAACATACTCTGCAGAAGTCTTAACAAGAGCTATTCCCACAGTGAGCAAAATGTCAATTTTGTTGTCTTTAAACGGTATCGCGTGATGATATTGATCAAACGTTTAGTATCCCAAAAATTCTTTAAAGCAGGTCTTGTCTTAATTGGAATAGCTACCCTTGTTCAGGATTTTCCTGGCCTAGCACAGGAGAATCGTAATGTGGAAACCGAGCTATTGCAGCGTGTTTTGCCACCAACTGACGCGGAAGGTCTGGCAGTTATCCGTGAGGCTCCATTAAGTGAGCGGTTTATTATTCCTGTTCAAGATGGTATTGAAGTTTACGCTATCAAGGATAAAGACTTTGACCCCAATTATGACAAAGTGGGCTTTTACAGCCTTTGGGGAAGTTTGCCCGATTACGGCATGCTGCAGATGTCTGTATTTTATTGTTTTCGCAATCCTGCCATTGCTGGTGCAGAACTCGAAAAGGTCACCCTTATGGATGATGACGAGGTACTTCTTACCATAGATCAAAAGTTTGTCACCACTGAAGCTGAGAGTGTAGAGTTAATTTCTGAGCATTACGAAACGATTCAATATGCTGACCCATTTTTTGATCCCTTCTGGGGGACGGTAGGAAGGGTCCCCTATGGGGTAACTCGAAATGTTTATGTGCCTGCAGTTGACTGCAGTGTAGGAGGCGGTCGATTTGACCTAATACCTGTTAGGGATAAAATTGCCGATTTTCCTAATAAGACATTAGATGTGAGACTTCTCTTTAGTAATGGAGTTGTCGAAAACTGGAGATTAGGAAAAGGTACCGTTAGAGAGATTAAGGCTCTTCCCATCGCACCTGAAGTCATAAGACAAAATTAATTCTGGACTTACCTGATTTTCGTAACGCACACAGTAGCACGTGAATAAGGACTATCGACACACATGTAATAGGACTAACTCCAACTTAGTCTGTCTAATACTCATTAGACCTCTCTCATAAAATAGCTGTACTTAATTCTTCTAGACCAATGTTTTGTCGATTGCTTGTATTTTTCGCCGGATTGTGCGGAGCTAGTCTGGTGTTTTCATTAGCTCCATTTGAGCCAGCTTTTGCGGTGGGATTATCTACTACGTTGGAACCACATGTCACCGTAGAAGAGTTACCAGGATGGTTGAGGGCATTGAAT
This sequence comes from Cyanobacteria bacterium P01_H01_bin.105, assembly GCA_039178155.1. Taxonomy (GTDB): domain Bacteria; phylum Cyanobacteriota; class Cyanobacteriia; order Phormidesmidales; family Phormidesmidaceae; genus Leptothoe. Next base: position 4,977 of record JBCDFI010000182.1, on the reverse strand, counting down.
CTGAACAGAGTTCAAATTCGTCAGGTGATTGTGATTGATGAGTTGTTTTATCAGCGATTAACAAATATTTTAACAGCGGGCCAATATGCAAAATTGCAAGAATTTAGTAGCAATGATGGGACTCGCGGAAGCATCCATGATGCTGACTTAGGTCTATCTCCCTATCAGCAAACATTACTAGATGCCGCCTATCAAGAGGCGATGACTGGCTTAATCAATATTCTTTCCCAAGAACAACAGCAGCTATTTTTCTATAACTTAGAAAACTGATTTCTCTATGGACTTTGATAGAGAAAGTTTTTCAGAGACGTTTTGCTATCTATCAACACGAGATAAGGTTTAACCGGATAAAAGAAGATTAATGAAGAATTTAGCTACTCTCGTATTATTTTATGCAGTTTTTGGAAGCCTAGGAGCGCCAGTTTACGCTCAATTAAATGAGTCAAATGAAAACTTGCCAACACTATCTCCCTTACCTTCTAGAGCATCGGAAACGGTTATAGAACCTGAGGAAACCGACAATCCTCCGGAGGATTTACCCTTCACAGAGTTGTTTCCCCAAGATTTGCTAGCCGATCCTAATTCTCTCTCACGACCTACTCTAGTAGAAGAAGTAGAGATTGAGCAGATCCAAGTCATCACCCTTGAAGAGGCGATTGAACTTGCCTATGCAAATAACCAAGACTTACAAGCGGCATTATTGGAGCTTGAACAAAGCCAAGCCATATTGGATGAAGCCGAGGCTGAGCTCTTACCTACGGTTGATACGACTGCTGATACGACCTTTCAAGAAGATCAGGGAACTATTTTTGAAGACGGCAGCGGTATTGATACATCCCTGGGTAGCACAATTGAAATCAACTACGATCTATTTACCTCTGGAGCGCGCAGGGCGAATATCCGTGTTGCAGAGGCCCAAGTTAGACTCGACACTTTAGAAGTTGAGCGAACTCAGGAAGAACTACGACTCAACACTGCAACTATTTATTTCGACCTTCAAGAAGCGACCGAAGACATTCGTATCAATCAGGCATTTGTAGAAGAAGCTGCTCAAAACTTGCGTGATAATCAAGTTCGACAACAGGCCGGTGTGGGTACGCAATTTGATGTGCTGCGGGCTGATGTTCAGCTGGCTAATGCTCGCCAAGACTTAGTCCAAGCCCGTAGTGATCAACAGATTGCCCAACGTGATTTGGCACGCTTGCTAAATATTCCCACGACTCAAAATATTCAAGCAACAGGGGTTACCAGGGCCGAGGACTGGCCCTTAACGTTAGAAGAAAGTATCGTGTTAGCCTTTCAAAACAGAGTCGAGCTAACCCAAAATTTAGAAGAGCGCGAAATTGCTCTGCAGCAAAACATAGTAGCTCGTGCTGCCGTTAGACCTCAGATAAGTTTATTTGCCAACTACAGCCTTTCAGACACCTTTGACGATGGTCAGGCCCTGTCAGATTTTTATTCGTTTGGTGCTGACTTAAACTGGCAATTATTTGATGGCGGAGCAGCTGAAGCCAGTGCCCGACAGCGGGAGATCTCTGCTGAAATTGCTGAACAAACATTTTCAGAAAGCTTAGATACGATCCGTTTTGATGTAGAAGAAGCCTATTTTAATCTACAGGCCAACGCCGAAAATATTGGTACGGCTCAAACAGCAGTCACCCAGGCCAGAGAGTCTCTTGATATTGCTAATTTACGTCTGGATGCTGGCGTAGGTACAGAACTCGATGTGCTTGAAGCCCAGTCTGAGCTTACCGATGCAGAAGGCAATTTGGTCGATGCACTGTTGGGCTATAACCGGGCACTGGTTGAACTACAACGCGCCGTTAGTAAATTGACGACGACTCTTTGATTTACGATCCTATGCTATGGGAGACAAACATGTTGGATAAGAAACTAGTTATTGTTGGTGGCGGTTACGTAGGCATCGAGCTTGCCAAAGCTTTAGAATCCATTATGAACGTCACGCTCATCGAACCGCGCGAGGTTTTCGTTCATGCTCCCGCTATGATCAGGGCGCTCGTCGAGCCGAGCATTCTCGAAAGTGCGCTCATGCCATATGACAAGCTTCTCTCAAGAGGTCTTATCATACAAGACCGGGTTACCTCAATTGAAGACGCAGGCGTTACTCTTTCTGGTGGAGATCGTTTGGATGCAGACTATATCGTAGTTGCAACAGGATCTTGGAACGGCACTGTGTTCAAGCCCAAGGGAATCGATATCGAAGCCTTCCGAGAAGCTCATCGTGAAATCCATGAAAAACTCCAGGCGGCAAACACAGTCGCTATTGTCGGCGCAGGGGCAGTCGGGACAGAACTGGCAGGTGAGGTAGCCTATGCTATGCCGGATAAAAAAGTAACCCTGATCTCAAGCCAAGCAAGTCTGTTTCCAGACCTGCCCCCCAAACTTGGTGTATTGCTAGCGAAAAAACTTCGTTCCAGCGGCGTGACGCTAATCCTCAATGCCCGAGCGGAAAATCTACAAAGTCTCGTTAGGCCCTATGCTGGGCAGGTTACGCTTTCGAACGGTCAATCCATTGAGGCAGACCTGATTATTCCTGCTGTCGGCTCACAGGCAAAAACCGACCTGCTGCAGCTGCTTCCCGGTGCTAGAAATGGCTCTAGAAATCGAATTGTTGTAGATTCCTATTTAAGACCGTCAGACTACCCTAATGTTTTTGCAGCTGGCGATGTCGCTGACGCTGGCGATAGTATGACTATTGTCGCTGCCAGTCGCCAGCAGCCCTGGCTTGCAAAGACGCTTAAGGCGCTGGCCCAGGGAAAAAAGTTAGACAGTCTTTCGCCGTATTCGCCTTGGAAGAAGGCTCCCATTTTTATCCCTCTCGGCCCAGAGAAAGGTAACTCTTACCTTATGATTGCTACGTTCGGCGACTGGGTGACCCGTCAGATGAAGGGTCGGGATCTCTTTATTTCTAAATATCGAAAAATTCTTGGTCTAAGTTAAGGTTGACGCTTGAAGGTGAAGTGGTCCTAGATTTCTGGACAGGTTCTAAGGAGACTTTTCAATGAGACAGAGGCGTAGTCAGAGAGACTCAAGATTAAGGATAATGAGCTATGTTTCGAAACAAATATCAAAAAGCGGGTATAGATACTCAAGCAGTCTTGAATCAGTCGTTATCTAAACCTTTGTTATACGTATTAGGTCACGGTGAAGTTTCTGGTGATCCTGGTCAGATTAATCAGGCTATTTTTAACGGTCAGACCGACGTGTCGATTGCCCGTGGTGAACTTGAGCTGAGAAAAGCATTCCAATCGTTAACGTTTATCAGCAAGGCTAGCATTGATTCACTGGCGACTCTAACTGCTTTGTTATTACCAGGGGCAGCAATTCCACTGTTTTGGACAATTCATACGTTTCTTCAACAGAAATATGAGAATCCGGACTTAGACAATCACATTAATCGTCGCAACCACGATGCCCGATTGCTATTTAAACAGTTAGCCCATCAGAACCTATCACCTTGGTATGCACAATCGGTGACTCAAGTTGCGTCTAGTCATTTACCTGCTGGAGTGAATTTTCCTCCCGAGCATCCGATCCCAGGGCAGATGTATCGGTACTATCCCTACAGCCTGAAGGATAAAGACCATCTTTACTATCCGGTTAACAGCTATTTTTCAATATTGTTTGAAGAACGAGAACAAGAGCTGATCACATTGTTAAGTGATTTAGGGGCTACTAAAATTGTTATTGAGACCGCCAGTGACGATAGGATAGCTTTAAATAGAGAAGGGCATCGCAAAGTTTTTGAATATGGCCCTCGCCCTCGGGTATCCCCTGATGACATTGATCTTGAAAGGTATCACTGGTTAGCCCACGAGCCGACTTGGCAATCTGTGGTAGGCGAGAGTTTTCGTGGACTGAAAACCATTGAGTTTACGTTTGATATGGATGTAATGGGGTTATTGAAAACCCGCATCCAATCAATTTACCAGCTGATGTCTAAGCTGGATTCAATGTTACTACCTACAGATTATCAGGAAATGCTGTGTAAACAAGTAATTCCGTCTCGTCGCGTACAAGTCCAGTTTGGAGCAAAAGATGCCTAGATATCTGTTTTAGTATGAAATTCTTCTTGTTGGAGCAATTTAGAATTTTATAGTTTAGAGATTCTGTTGGTGTTTTAAGCAAGGCTAAGCAACATAGACTTAAGATTGGCACTTAAAGTCTGCTTCTTGTCGTTCAATGTCCTTTTATGTTTCTAATCTTTCAAAGATAATTTTATCGAAGATTGCTTGCATGATAATTGCCTGCAACTACATTACTGTTTTGAGTTTGCTTGTAGAGCAAATCTGCAGAGTTTTATATAAGGTCTTGATATACGAGAACTATTTGGGAAATGTAGCCGTCTGATGTTAACTCTTTAGCCTCCTTCGTTCAATCAATCTCTGTGCAGACACTAAAGGTAATTTGCAGTATCTCTTTTTCTGGAGCACTTTTTTATGAGGTTTGTTAAGGCGATTCTATCCATCTTTGCAGTATCTGCACTGTCTGTGCAAGCTGCGCAGTTAGCTCAGGCGAATTCCATCCCTCAACAACAAAATCCCCTTGCCCGCAAGGATATGGCAACTTTAGACACGACATCTGTCATTACCGTTGGCGATATTCAGAAAATTAATCGCGAGGTTGAAGCCATAATTGATCAAAGGGATGTAGAAGGTGTTCTTGAGTATATGGCTCCTTTCATTATTTCTGAATCTATAACAGAATCTTCAAATGTGTCTGAGTCAGTATACATTGAAGGCATTGAACAGCATCGAGAAATGTTAACCAATGTCTTTAATGAGGCTGAATCCGACGAAAACTTGAACACTCAAGAGATCTCTAGAAAAGAGTCTATCCGAGTTACTCCTGATGGTCAGTTGGCTACTGCCGTGATCAGCACCGTCAGCGAAGTCACTACTGATGATGAACTCCGCTTAATTACAACCACCGATACTATCCGATTCGCTCGGCTGC
>JBCDFI010000181.1:0-9645 GCA_039178155.1 Cyanobacteria bacterium P01_H01_bin.105 | reverse complement strand
TGAAACTGATGGGCAAAATCGAGAAATGCCTGACGCCCATTAGCATCACGAGTGCCATGGCCCAAAAGTAAAAGCGGGTTAGATTGACTCATGTCGATATCATGGCCTCTGGGCAATCCAGAGAGATAAAGGACAGTGGTTACGTTAACATCTCCCTCAAGTTGTTAATCAAAATGTTATCTAACCTAAAGACCCTGAGCGTTTTCCAATAATTTTTTGTACAAAATGCCAATTCCCACCCTTGTTATTGCTGGCACCCACAGTGGCGTGGGTAAAACGTCGATTGCTATTGGTTTAATGCGTGCCTTCTCTAATCGGGGCCTGCGGGTACAGCCGTTTAAGGTGGGGCCAGACTTTATTGATCCTGGCCACCATCAGCGGGCCACGGGGCGGGTATCTCACAATCTAGATGGGTGGATGCTCAACCAGGATCAGAATCGTCGGATAGTTGATCAGGCTTGCCAGGGGGCGGATCTGGCCATTGTTGAAGGGGTGATGGGGCTGTTTGATGGCTATGGTGCGGAGTCTGAAGCGGGAAGCACCGCTGAGATGGCTAAATGGCTGGGGGCAGCGGTCATCTTGGTGATCAACGCCCGCGCGTTGGGTCGCAGTGCAGCGGCTCTAATTTCGGGATATGATCAGTTTGATCCAGATCTCCAGCTAGCGGGGGTAATCTGCAATCAAATCGGCAGTGCGTCACACCTTGAGCGCATTTGCTCAGCCGTGAGCCATACTGTTCAGGTGCCTGTTCTGGGGGGTATTCCTCGCACTGCACCGGTGAGAATTCCAGAACGGCACCTGGGGCTATGGCGAGCCACAGAGCATGAGGTGGCTGAAACCGACTACCTGGATGCTCTGGCAAAGCTGGTGACAGACAATCTGGATTTGGAAGAATTAATTAAACTTGCACAAGTGGGGCAAGAGATACCCTCCGCCAGTCGGGCAGCAAACAGCTCAGTACCCTTAACACAGTCTCCTAAGGTCCGTATTGGTATTGCCCAGGATCAGGCATTTTGTTTTTACTATGCGGTCAATCTCAGTCTGTTGGAGCAGGCAGGGGCAGAACTGGTTCCGTTTTCGCCGTTGACGGATGCGTTGCCTGAGAATTTAGATGGGCTTTATATCGGTGGAGGCTATCCTGAGCTGTATGGGGAACAGTTGTCTGGCAATGGGGGAGTGAGGAGTGCGATCGCAGACTTCTGCCGCTCTGGTCGTCCAGTCTATGCAGAATGTGGTGGCCTCATGTACCTCTCCCAGGGGTTGTTGGCTCAACATCCCTATCCATTTGTCGGTGTTCTCCCCTTTTGGATAAAAATGGGAAAGCGAGTCAAGCTAGGCTATCGTCAGGTAGACATGATTGGTTCTTATAGCGGCTTTCCTAAACAGGGAAAAGTGCGCGGTCATCGGTTTCATTATTCAGATATTGTCGATGCTCAAGGTAATCTACTGGAAATCCACTCAATGTCTCCTGAACAGAATCATAAGGAGCAATTACAGTTTAATTACAAACTAACAGGCTGGAATAACTATCAAATCCTTGAAGGATATCAGGTATACAATGTCCTGGCTAGCTACGTTCATTTACACTTTGGTAGCAATCCCACATTTGCCCAACAGTTTGTTCAATTCTGTCGAGCATTTTAGCTACGTGCGTAATGCTCTTACACATTATGACCATTATCTCTCAGCTTTCTCAGGCATTCTCAGGAATTATTCAAACAATCTTCAGTTTTTAGTCAGATAGGATTCAGACATCGCTGCCATCCTTGTAACCAAGATACTTTGATTTAGATAGGGTATTTGCTATAGCCAAGTAAGCGTTAAACAGCTGTTGTCATATGCAACGGTTGTCAGCTGGCGGCTTCAATTTCTATGGATTTTATGCAATTGCTGATTTTATAATTTAAAGAGAATTTTTATGGTAAAAACTGAAGTTGTTGTCATTGCATACTTAAATCTTAAAATCCCCTATAGTGAGGCTGAAATGTTAGTTTCACAATGGTATGAGCGTTATTCACAGTATGACTATCAAACATTAGCTCAGTGGATTTTAGCTGGTGATGTAAGTTCTGTTAACGGTAAGCTTACGTTAGCTCCCTATGTTGATTCAGACGATTTGAATCAGCTTGTGGTTAAGATGCAAGGTGCAGGCGGGATTGCTATTGAAGACCGTCGATATAATTTTAAGACTTATCCAAAGTGCTTTGTTGGGTCTGAAGTTGTTCAGTGGCTTATGGCCAACGTTAGCCTAACTCAAACGGAGGCTATACGTGTGGGACAACGCATGTTGCAAAAAGGTATTATTCAGCATGTTGTTAATGAGCAAGATTTTAAGGATGATTATCTGTTCTATCGTTTTTGCTAGGGCAAGCTATCTCTTGCTAGGAAGAGTATTGGGGTGGGTTGATCGCTATCGCTAGTGATCTAGACCCACCCTGTCTTTTCGGTATCTTTCCCCTCTTGGGAGAAATCGACAAGTTTTAAGTCGTTCGCCCTAACCAAAAACCCTATGTGAACGGAAAGAAAGATAAGGCTTAGGCGGCTGCGGCCATAGCTTGAGTAATGGTCTCCTTGTCTAGATTAGCTCCAATGACTACCAGCTGAGTCTGCCGAGATTCACCTGCCTGCCAGGAGCGGTCATAAAAGTGATCGAATCGCTGACCTACCCCCTGTAAAACCAATCGCATTGCTTTATTGGGCACGGCAACAAATCCTTTAATACGATAAATTTCTTGCTGCTGTACCAGTGCTTGCAGACGCTTTACTAGAACATTGGGTTCAAATGCTTTATCTAGCTCAACGTAAACCGACTTAATGTTGTCATCATGGTCATGCTCTTCTTCATGATCGTGATGGCTATGACGACTATCCAGATTATCTTCAACGGCAGCGTTAAAGCCTAGCAAAATGTCCGGACTAATTTTACCTTGCTGACAGGAAACAATTTTAATGCCAGTGGGTGACTGTTGTTTTAACCATTTTTGCACTCGCACACTGCTTTTCTCTGACATTACGTCAGTCTTGGTTAGCAACACCATATCGGCACAGGCCAACTGATCTTCAAATAGTTCCTCAATTGGTGTCTCGTGGTCTAGCGAATCATCGGCCTGTCGCTGTGCTTCTAGGGCATCGAGATCGCCAACAATGTGTCCATTGGCTAAGGCATCACCATCTACCACGGTCACTACACCATCCACGGTTGCACCCGTGCGAATTTCAGGCCAGCGAAATGCCTGCACTAACGGCTTTGGCAGAGCTAATCCTGAGGTTTCAATCACAATGCAGTCAATGTCTTCTCGCCGTTTTAGCAGAGTTTGCATGGTGGGCAAAAACTCTTCTTGTACGGTGCAGCAGAGGCAGCCATTAGCTAGTTCTAGAATGTTAATGCCAGGAGATTCGTCTTCATCACAGACCTGGCAGGATTTTAGGATCTCGCCATCAATACCAACTTCTCCAAACTCGTTAACGAGTACAGCAATGCGTCGTCCTTGGTTGTTTTGCAACAGATGACGAACCAGGGTGGTTTTACCGGAACCTAGAAAGCCGGTAACCACGGTAACAGGAATTTTGTGCATGGATTTCTTTAAACGTTTCTAAAAATGAGAGCGCAAGATTTAAGCTGGAAAGATAGATGCCATCATCACGCTGGAGACAAAGGTAGCGCCCACACCGCAGATAATAAAGCCAGCAAAATGACTGGATGCCCCAATCTCGATAAAAAGCATTCAATAAAAGTACTTGGTGTTTTGCCACCCAAGGGATGATGAGCTAGAGCAGGTAATGCGGTGAAGAGAGGCGTTGCGATCGCAAAAACTCCAAGCCCAGCTGAACGATAAAAGCTGGCAACCTTGAAATGTTTCAAGGCAATAAAATATGAACCCATCTGTACCTCGCAGATTAAGAAAACGGTAGGTTTATCATCGGCGGGCATTCTGGCTGGGACGTATAAAACGTCCTTCACAGCTGCGGGACAGCGGCAGAGTCACACTGCACTTTCCCCGTTTCCTCTAGTGACTGTTCCCCACTAGAACCGATGTTCAGTAGATTAAATCTACCACCTTCACATTAACTTTAAGCATCACAATTGTGTATTAATTCTTGTCTACGATGTGTGGGCTTCTACAAATCAGACTCATCTCTTTGTATTCGCTAAAGCCTAAGCACCTGAGCCAATCAATGAGGCAATCGTCTGTAGTGCTTGCTCCACTCCACGCTCTGCTAAATCTGATAGAGGGTGACCCATTGTAAAATCGTTGGCAGGGACTTCAATCCACCAGGCTTTTGGAAAATGACCATAGACGGACTGAGTCAGTGCCAACAGTGAGCAGGGACTACAGGAATGACCAAATCCAGGTAGTGCAGATCCAGTGGTTTCTGTGCCGCAGGGCTCTAGCGGTTTGACCCGTACTGTCTTTGTATCATTTAATTTACAGGCATCGACAAAGATGGCAATAGTGGCTCGGGCTAACTTGCTAGAGAGTTCCGGAGTCAGGGCGCTGACTGCATAGGCCTCTAGCGTCGAAGAATTTAATGCTTGTAGCTGGGCAACAACTTTTTGGCCAATCGCATCATCGCCCTTGTGGGGATTACCATATCCAACCACGACGAAGATGGGACTAGTCTCTGAATAGAGCATACTGGTAGAGTTTGTCATAACTCTTTCCTATAATCATCTGCGAGAGTCTTTTTCATTGATTAGAACAGGTCCATGGCTATGGCAATCAAGTCAGATCTCGCTCCATAGCAGCAACAGCTAACGTGGTTTTTACCACAGCGTCTGGATTGAGACTGATAGAGTCAATCCCCTGTTGGACCAAAAATTGGGCAAATTCGGGATAATCACTGGGGGCTTGACCACAGATACCGATTTTGCGCTGATTCTTTTTGGCTTTGGTAATTACCTGGCGCACCATAGCCTTGACGCCAGCACTGCGTTCGTCAAAGAGGTGAGCAACCAGGGCAGAATCACGATCTAGTCCCAGGGTGAGCTGAGTAAGATCGTTAGAGCCAATGGAAAATCCATCAAAGATTTGGCTAAACTCATCAGCCAAAATTACGTTGTTGGGAATCTCACACATCACATATACCTGCAACCCATTTTGACCCCGTTGTAATCCGTGACGGGCCATCTCTTCGAGCACCTTTTGTCCTTCTTCAGGAGTACGACAGAAGGGTACCATAGGAATCACATTGGTTAGTCCCATATCCTGACGGACCCATTGCAGGGCCTGACACTCAAGCGCAAATGCCTCTCGATAGTGCGGGTCGGTATAGCGCGATGCGCCACGCCAGCCGATCATAGGATTCTCTTCTTGCGGTTCAAAAGGTTTACCTCCCAACAAATTGGCATATTCGTTACTCTTAAAATCAGACAGACGAATCACTACAGGATTAGGGTAAAAGGCCGCTGCAATCGTGCCTAGGCCATGGGCTAGATTTTCGACAAAGTAGTCAGGTTTGTGGATATAGAGGGCTGTAAGCTGACTAATTTCATGTTTGGTTTGGTCTACCTTGAGCTGATCAAAGTTCAGCAGTGCCAGAGGATGTACTTTGATGTGATTGGCGATAATAAACTCCATCCGTGCCAGACCCACACCATCACAGGGAATTTTGGCTAACCGAAATGCTTCTTCTGGATTCCCCACATTCATCAGAATTTGGGTACGCGTATGCGGTAGATCGTCAATGGTCGTTTCTTCAATGCTAAAAGGCAGTTGCCCATTATAGACTTTACCTACCTCTCCAGCCGCACAGGTGATTGTCACTATCTGGTCTGTTTCTAAGCGTTGGGTAGCATTACCACAGCCTACAATGGCTGGAATCCCTAACTCTCTTGCAATAATTGCCGCGTGACAGGTGCGCCCACCCTGATCAGTCACAATGGCGCTAGCCCGTTTCATAATTGGCTCCCAGTCTGGGTCGGTGCGCTGGGTAATCAATACATCTCCTGGTTGAAACTCAGCAATGTTTTGCACCGACTGAATGACCCGAGCTGGTCCCTGACCAATCATTTCTCCGACAGCTTGACCGGTAACAAGCGGAGTCAGTGTTGTGGCATCAGCTTGCAGTACGTAACTACGCAATACCGACTCTGACTTTTGAGACTGAACTGTTTCTGGCCGAGCTTGAACTATAAAAAGTTCGCCACTAAGACCATCTTTGGCCCATTCAATATCCATGGGGGTATAAGTCCCTCGCACCTGGGAATAGTGGTCTTCAATAATGCAGGACCAACGAGCCAGGGTCAAAATCTCATCATCGGTTATGGCATAGCGCTGCCGATCGGCTAGAGAAACTGGAACATTTTTGGTCAGCTTGCTGCCGCCAATGTCATAGACCATTTTGATCTCTTTGCTGCCCAGGCGTTTTTTTAAAATCGGTCTATACCCTTTCTGAAGCGTGGGTTTGAAGACCAAATACTCATCGGGATTTACAGCTCCTTGAACAACATTTTCGCCCAGACCGTAAGCCGCTGTGACGAGGGCTGCATTTTTAAATCCGGTTTCAGTATCAATGGAGAACATCACACCGGAGGTGGCAAGATCTGAGCGCACCATATACTGCACACCGACCGAGAGGGCGACAGTAAAATGATCAAAGCCCTTAAGAGTACGGTATGAAATAGCCCGATCGGTAAACAGAGAGGCAAAGCATTTATGACAGGCCTCTAAGACACCCTTCACGCCATGGACATTGAGATAGGTTTCTTGTTGTCCGGCAAAACTAGCATCGGGTAGATCTTCAGCGGTGGCGCTAGAACGCACGGCCACGTCAAGATCGGTATTGTCTTGATCGGCACATAGCCTGAGGTAGGCTTGGGCTATGGCAGTTTCTAGCTCGGGAGGAAATGGAGTATCTAGGATTAATGTTCGCACGCTGCGACCACAGTGCCGCAGCGCAGTGACGTCTTCGATATCTAGAGAGGAAAAGTGCGATCGCAACTGCTCTTCTAAACCAGCCTGCTGGATAAAGTAACGATAGGCATAGGAGGTGGTAGCAAACCCTGTGGGTACACGTACACCCTGAGTGGTGAGCTGTTGGATCATCTCTCCTAGGGATGCATTTTTACCCCCTACCCGTGGAATATCATGAATATTAATGTGCTCAAATTCAAGGATAAAGTCTGTCTGAGTATTGGCAGAGGCCAAGTTTATACGTGTTGTTTGCACCATAAAACCCAATCCAAGCAACAGTGATTAGAAACGATTTTCAACGTTTCCAATACGGGTTATAAACCAACAGTTTGAGGAATTTATGAGGATTGTATTCTACGTATCTTTTTATTACTCACACAGACCGGAAGTATCCTGTTAAAACTCAAACGATACACTACCAACAAGCGTGAACCCTTCCCCAGGACGGTTTTCAAACACTCGCATGCCTTCAGAGCTGTCAATATAATTCACATCAAACACGTTACGAAAGTTTAGCGCTGCTCGCCAATTGTCTCGCTGGTAGGAGATCGCGGCGTTCGTGAGAAAGTAGTCTTCTAGGACAAAACTATTGTCATTATCGCCAAAGCGATCGCTGATATAGTTAAAGCCAATGCCAAAGCCTAACCCTTCAAAATCACCCTGTTGAATTTCGTAACTGCTCCACAGGTTGACGTTATGCTCAGGTACACCAAACAGACGATTATCTTCAAATCCGTTGTTGTCTTTGGTAATGTCAGCATCAGTATAGGCATAGTTAGCCACAAGATTCCAGCCGGGAAGCACTTCACCGATAATGTCTAGTTCCACTCCCTGGCTACGCTGTTCTCCAGTTGAGATCGAAAAGTTGTCCCCTGGTAAGTTGTTCGAGTCTCCTGTAGCCACGTTTTGCTTTGTAATATTAAACAAGGCCAGGTTGGCTGTGAGCCGCCCATCTAGAAGTTCTGCCCGCGCACCGATTTCAAACTGCTCGCCTCGTTCTGGTTCCAGCACGTTGCCATCACGATCGGTGCTGCTGTTTGGGTTAAACGATGTACTGTAGCTGGTATATAACGATAGGTCTTCGACCGGCTGATAAACTAGGCCGACTCTAGGAGTAAAAGCATCTTCATTGTTGCTATTGGTGGTTCCCAAATCAAACCGTTCAGTCTCCTGAGAGACGGCATCATAGCGAATACCCGCTAACAGGAACAAGTTATCTAACAACGTCACCTGGTCTTGGACATAGAGGCCAAGATTATCGGTGCGCCCTTTACTCGTTCTGGGAACGGGGTCATCAAAGCTATCTGGGCGAGGGATACCATATACTGGATTAAAGATGTTGAACAGAGGCTGTGGCGTAAAGTCAATGCGCTGCAGGGATTCTGCATCTCGCCGATATAGATCAACACCCGCTAAAAGAGTGTGATCAATGGACCCAGTTGTAAATTCGCCCACGACATTAGTCTGCAGCTCATAGCTTTCATAGGGCTGGCCACCTTGAACCCAGATGCGAAAGAAATCTCCGGCTGCTTCATTAACCGCTTGAATGGGTCCATTTGCCGCAAATTCATTGGAATAGTCGATATAACGAAAACTGTTGTTGAGCTGCCAACTATCGCTAAAGCGATGCTCCAGTCGATAACCTGCCCGTAAAAACTCATTTCTGGACTCGTCATTTTCAGGTTCGCCCGTAACCCGGTCAAACGGCACATCAGCAATGCGATCGCCAATGGCTGGCAGTCCGGCAAAGTCCGACGGGCGAGTTTCATTACTGTATTCCAATTCAAGGGTTATATCGGTGCGATCGCTAACGGCCCAGCTCACGATGGGGGCAATAAAGAAACGTTCAACCGGCTTGTTAAAATCGCGATAAAAATCCTCATTACGATACAGCGCATTGAGGCGATACAATAGCCGACCATCCTCCGTCAGCGGTCCCGAAAGATCGATACTAGGTTCAATTAATTCTCGGTTGCCAGCGCGTAAACTCAATTCATAGGTCGGTTCCGACAGCGGCTGTTCAGTTACTAAATTAATTGCCCCACCGGGCTCTAGTGCTCCCGACAAGATCGAGGCCGGTCCCTTCAACACTTCAATCTGTTCAATATTCGACAACTCCTGGTAACCCACATTGCCACCACCACCGTTTAGCAGGCGAAAGCCATCTCGCAAAATAGCACCGCTGTTAAAGCCCCGAAGAATGAATCGTGGTCCCCGTGGGTCGCGGGAACTAGAAACCACACCGCTAGCATTGCGCACCGCTTCACCCAAGCGAATCACCTGCTGATCTTCTAATATTTCTTGAGGAATCACCTGAATCGACTGAGGAATTTCTCGCAATGGTGTCTCTGTTCGCGTGGCTGTGCTGGCATTAGGCTCAACATAGCGACTGCCCTCCTCGCCAGTGACTACAATCCGCAGAGAGTCTCCTTCTGTTTCTTCTTCGCCCGTATCCTCGCCTGACTCCTCCGCTTGCTCTGACTCTTCCGACTCGTCTGACTCCTCAGATGTGGTCTGCACCAACAGCTCTGACTGAACAAAAGAGTCCAGTTCCTGTCCCCATGCCTGCTGTGGCAGTACGATATGACCTAGCACAGCCAACAACAACGTCAGATGTAGACCTAACGATACCCCTTTCATTGATTTTCCTCACACTAAACCCGAATCACTTAGCAGCTAGAGTTTAAGCAGCTAGAAGCGAATAGTTGTCAACTAAGCTATGGGAGTTAGT
>JBCDFI010000180.1:0-9675 GCA_039178155.1 Cyanobacteria bacterium P01_H01_bin.105 | reverse complement strand
GCTATTCAGATAGCTCTCGCACCTGGACTTTCTCTTTTCCAACCGGGTTGAGCAATTACCTTTTGCTAGATGACATCCTCGACAGGAGAAGCTTTTCAGCACAGCTTTATGTCCGTATATTGGAATTTTAAATTGCTGATCCAACTCAGAGATATCTCTTTTAGATTTATAACCATCGAGAAAACTTGACCATAACCTATCTTCTTTCTCAAGCAGTCTGAGTACCCATTTAAATGTCGCAAGATCATAGATGCGCCAGCCTAAACCACAGCAGTCAAAATCAAAATGCGTCACCTTACCATCATGTTCATGAGCATTCTCTCCATGAAAGTCACCATGGCAAAATCCATAGTCAAGAGTATCTGCGGCATTTACTAGACGAGAAAGACTAACGGCAAACTCATTTAAAAAATGCCAATCTGAAGGTCTTCGCGATAAGTAAGGCTTGATGCTTACCAGTGGTTGCTCAATGAGATGTGTGAGATCTAATGGGTAACGGCAAGCATGAGATTGAAAGCCAGCTGAACAACTGTGCACTTCTGCAGCGGCTCGACCAAAGGTCATGGCATCCTTGACATTGTTAAACTTTAGAATTTTTCCTTTAGCGAACTTAGTGATAATTACACACCTCTCTCCCTCTGGAGCCATGATCGAGGTAATAAAACCACCTGCTTTTCTTTCAATAGGAATCGCGACAGCCGCCCCTGCTTGATGCAAGTACATTATTGCCTCTAGCTCAAACTCTATTTCTGAACGTGTCCGCCAATTCTTTCGATACACACGCAACATAAAAAGCTCTTTGCCAGAAGATAATTTATAGGTGTCATTGAGTCCCCTATGGTAAAACTCACAGGAAGTGAGATTTGGTATTTTATAAAGCGGTACCACCTGATGTAAAAGCTCGGATGAACTCAACGTCGAATAGGTCGCTTTAATATTCAAGATTGGCTGTGTCATAGCAAACAGAGTAACTATCGCCGTTGCTGATTGGTAGGATAAACCAATTTAGATAGCTATCATCTGTTGGAATATCTCAGGCAAAATGCTGCTAAGCATTACCAACAACCTGCTATTTAATATGATTATTTCTGACTAAAGCGATGTGATATGATTTGTTCACTGTATCGGTTCTAGTGAGGATCAGTCGCTAGAGTTAATGGGGAAAGCGTAGTGAAAATCTACCACTGTCCCGCAGCTGTGAAGGAGGTTTTATGCCTCTCAGTCAGAATGCCCGCCGATGCTATGACCTAAAAATATCTGCGAGGTACGGATAGTGAATCAAATATTTTTTGCTCGGTTTAAGCTCTATCGACAGTTGTATAGCTATAGGTGCTAGTACAGCACGATTGAAGCCTATCTAGACGCTACACGCACCAACGCTGAAGTTGAGGCAAGTCCTGCGATAAACATTGCCTGCAGGATAGCTTCCAACTTAGCAGTTTTTTCATCTTTGAGAAATCGCTTTAGCGTCTACATCCTAAATTCTTCTCTCCATGAGAAGAATCTTGAGCTGGAATTAATTTCTTATGTAGACCTATGTAAGAGAATTATATCCACGTCTCTCAGGAGAAAGAATAATGCTTCTTTAGTTGCCAGTTTCTCTACACAACACTTCCTTTAAACCGAAAGAACCGATTCTACTATGCCTAAGTTCTCTGTTGCGCTGACTCTTCTATCGTGTTTACTAGCGTTGCCCGCCTGGGCTGGAGAAGAGCCTAATTCCGCCCCCCCTAAATCATTAGCTCAGTTAGCTGATGTGGACGATATTATTCGTATTAATGTGATCGAAAGTATCCTTGATCAGCCTGTTTACTCTCCCTTTCGTCGTGAAGGCACTGTACGCGAAGCAACTCAGCCTGTCTATGTGATCAACCGTGAACAAATCGAAGCTCAGGGAGCCCGTACCGTAGATGAAGCCCTACTCTATTTGCCAGGGGTGCTCAGTGAAGGTACAGCGGGTGGCCAGCTGGGAGCCCAGAGTGGTCAGCTTATTCGCGGTAGCGGGTCAGCCCAAACACTGATTTTGTTAGATGGTCGGCCTATTAATGAAGTGGGTGGATTTGGAGCCTTTGATCTATCCAATTTTACGACCGATGCTGTAGAGCAAATCGAGGTACTGCCGGGGAGTGGCTCGGTATTATACGGCTCCAATGCCATTGGTGGGGTTATCAACATTATTACCCGTAGACCTTTAGAAAAGGTCGGGGTAGAAGCCACAACTAGCTTTGATGTTGGCAGTTTTGGCTATAACAGCCAGGTGCTGCAGGTGAGAGGAAACACTGGCAATGTTGACTGGATGCTGGGCTACAACCGTACTGAAGCAGAAAATGATTTCCCTTTTGACCTAACCACAACTGATTTTGACGATACTCGCACCAACGCTGAGGTGCTCTACAACAATCTCAACTTCCAGCTAGCCGCTGATATTGATGAGCGTAATCGAATACGATTGGGGGCGCTATATCTTACAAAAGATCTGGAGGTGCCAGGTGGAGTGCCAGTTCCCGGTAGCATTTCAGGTGGGTTTAATGCTCTCACCGACGATGACAGTCAGTATACTGAAAACTTACTGTTGGATTTCACATATGAAGCCAAGCTGGGCCAAAGCGATAACTCGCTGCTGACAGCACGGGTGTTCGGTGATTTTCTGGACTCTACATTCAGTGACCCAGTCGCTGATAGCATCTTTGACAGTCCCTCAGAAGACAAGGTTAACCAAACATCCCTGGGCAGTCAGCTACAGCATGCTTGGCAATTTGCTGATAATCAAAATATTACCTATGGCGTTGATTACCGAAATGTTCAAGCGGAGAACGAAACCGTTGATTTGCTAACCGATGTAGTCACAGACAACTACGATGACAGCATTAATCAAACCGGGATTTTTGCTCGCTATCAGGCAGATGTGACTCCTCGTTTTGGCTTTAATGCTGGTGTTCGCCAGGACTTTAACGATTTGGCAGATGGTTCTTTCACCTCGTTTAGCTTAGGTACACGGATCGCATTGACTGATACTACATCCCTGCGGGCCAACTTTGCTCGCAACTTCCGTGTGCCTACCCTGGCAGATTTGTTCTTTTCACCTTTTAATAACCCAGATCTTGAACCTGAAACTAGTCTCGGCTTTGATGTGGGTATTGATCAGCAAATTGGCGATCGGGGGCTGTTTCGATTTACTTTCTATCGCAATGAAGTAGATGATGCTATCAGCTTTGATCTGACTACGTTTACTCCACAAAATATTGGCCAAGTAGAATCTATCGGTATTGAAACAGAGCTGAATTACCGAGTGTTTGATCAGGTATTTGCCTTTGCCAACTACACTTGGAACCGACCAGAGATTAAAGATGGACCAAACCCAGATGACAATGGTAATTCGGTACCATTTACCCATGCTGACAGTTTTAATTTGGGAGTGGCTTATGAGCCAGGAGATGGGCTGTATGCGGCGCTATTTTTACACTCTATTAGTGATGTTTTTGTAGATCGGGGAAATCTGGAGTCTCTTGATGGGCGGACGACCGTGGACTTTAAGGTGCGGTTACCCCTAAGTGACAGGTGGGCTTTAAATGCAAGTATAGACAACATTTTTGATGAACAGTTTGAAGAGTTTCCAGGATTTCCAGGTGTCGGTCGGAGTGTTCAGATAGGGTTAAGGGGAGCTTTTTGATAATAGGAGAAGGAATTGAATGATATATCAATTTGAAAGAATTGGCGATGAATCGACCCCTCTGACTAAGCGGGCTCCTAGAGGGGAGGCGAAAGTTAATACATTCGTCTCAAAGTCTTTAAAGGTAGCCTTACTAACGGGTTTATTAGCTACTGCTGGTTGTCGAGATCTTCCTTTAACTACAACAGAAACACCTACTTCTGAAAAATCTGACTGCGTAACAGACTACAATCCCAACACAGATTACTTTCCAAACAAAGTTCAGCCAAAGTATGCGACAGGCTTTTCTGTTGACTACTACAACCATTATAAGGTCGTCACAGTCACTCAGCCTTGGCAAACAGCTAATGAGACTTTTGAGTACCTTTTGGTGCAGTGCGGTACTCCTATACCAAAAGGTTTTGAGGATGATCAGGTTATACAGGTTCCTATTAATAGCGTAGTTACTCTCTCCACTACTTATTTACCCCACTTAGAGCTGTTAGACCAGTTAACGTCTCTAGTGGGGATGGACAATTACAGTTTTGTCTATGCCCCTAATGTTCGTAAAAAGATCGAGCAAGGAGAACTGATTGAGTTTAGCTCTGGTAAAACCCTCGACATCGAACGTCTGTTGGTTAGTGGGCCAGATTTGATCATGGCCTATGGTACTGGCGATCCGGATGTCGATAGCTATAACCGTTTGATACAGGCAGGATTACCAGTAGCCTTGGTTGGAGACTATGTAGAAAATTCTCCCTTAGGACGAGCTGAGTGGTTACTATTTACCGCATTATTTTTTAATCAAGAGGCAAAGGCTCAACAGGTATTTACAGAAATTTCCATGAGGTATGAGTCACTAGTGGCGTTGACAACCCGTCTATCAGAGCGACCAACGGTGTTTTCTGGATTTAGCTATGAGGGTACCTGGTATATGCCAGGGGGTAAAAGCTATGCTGCCCAGCTATTAAAGGATGCAGGGGCGGCTTATCTATGGGAGGGAAATGACTCTATGGTGACGATACCGCTGGACTTTGAGTCTGTTTTTGATCAGGCGGCTACGGCTGATATGTGGGTGAATGTTAGTCAAGATTGGTTTAGCCGTGATGATGCGATCGCAACCGACCCCCGCTATGGCAAGTTCGACGCGCTCAACTGGGGCAACGTCTTTAACAACAATGCCCGCATGAACGACACAGGGGGCAATGACTACTGGGAAAGCGGCGCAGTTAATCCTCACTTAATTCTTGCCGATTTAGTTAAGATTTTTCATCCAGAACTATTGCCTGACCACGAGCTGGTCTACTACCAACCGCTAGAACCATGAGCCGCCCTATCTTGTTAGCCCAGGTTACCGACAGCCATTTATTGGCCCAAACTACAGCCCAGCTACGCGGCTGCAATCCTTGGCAATCTATTAAAGCCGTGCTACAGCAGGTGGCTCAGTACAAGCCTGATGGACTATTGTTGACGGGCGATTTAGCTGAGCAGGGTGAGGGTGAGGCCTATGGACATTTGGTGGATGCGATCGCATCAGCGTTGACAGGCCAAGTAATACCGCTCCCCATCTACTGGCTCCCCGGTAACCACGACCATCTGGATACCCTCCGGCAGACATTTCAGACTCTACCGGCTAGCCATGGACTAACGAGTATTGATCTCGGCGTCTGGCAGCTAATTCTGCTGGATTCAGTCTTGCCACAGTCTAAATTTGGCGAAGGCTATCTTGTTGCCGAGCAGTTACACAAACTTCGCTTTTGGCTAAAAAAACATCCACTTAAACCTACACTGATTGCCTTACACCATCATCCGGTACCCGTTGGCATTGATTGGGTAGACCAAATGCAGGTGCAAAACGCTTGTGAATTTCACGCTCTGATTAATCAGTTCTCCAACGTTAGATTAGTTGTCTTTGGACATATTCACCATGAGTTTCGGCAACAGTCTGCTAAGGGGCCTAGCTTTTATGGGTGTCCGTCAACCTGTCTGCAGGTGACATCGCCAAAGCTAGGGCTACTTGAAGAAAACCCAGGGTTTCGATTGTTTTGGTTGTATGGGGATGGGACATATAAAACGGAGGTAAGGCGAGTGAGTGATGCGTGTGCATTTAACAACCTAGTAAACGTCATGAGTAAAAATGTCCAATAAAATCTACCCTCTAAAACCTATTAACACCGGTTCCTCAATAGTCTCTCAACTAAATAAACGATTTAATCACCGCTTAAATTACCCTTCTATTAATCATCTCAGCCGTTTTACCCTCCTCACTACTGGCCTGCTCACAATATTCCTGGCCAGTCTCGTTCTCGGCTCCGTCGCTATTCCTCCTACCGAAGTCCTTGCGGTTCTGTTTGGTGGTACTGCTAGTAAACCTGCTTGGCAAGAGATCATCCTAAATTTTCGGTTACCTCGTTCTCTAACCGCCATGGCGGCAGGCTCAGCCTTAGCCATCAGTGGTCTTCAACTCCAAGCCCTGTTTCGCAATCCGCTTGCTGGTCCCTCAGTGCTGGGCATCAACGCTGGGGCCAGTCTGGGTGCGGCTCTGATTGTCTTAACCGGTGGCGGTGTGGGATTCCTGGGCAAACTTAGCGTTGTGGGAGCTGCTAGCGCTGGGGCTGCGATCGCAATGATCTTAATCCTAATGATGGCTCGTCAGGTGCGCAGTTCCTTAGCCCTGCTCATTTTTGGGTTAATGCTGGGCTATATCACAACGGCCCTAGTTACTATTCTGTTGCACTTTAGCCGCCTGGAGCAAACCCTGGCCTATCTAAGTTGGACCTTTGGCAGCTTTAGCGGCGTTACCTGGCAACAAATGCCGATTTTGCTCTCCGTTGTCATCGTCGGACTCCTGATCGCCCAAATTACTTGCAAACCTCTAAACCTGTTGTTGCTGGGTGAGGAACAAGCCATCAGTCTTGGCCTATCCGTTACTGCAGTCCGCTGTTATTTAGTTTTTAGCGCCTCTTTATTAGCCGGTAGTATTACCGCCTTTTGTGGTCCTATCGCTTTTCTCGGTGTTGCCGTTCCCCATCTAGGTCGCAGCCTCTTCCGTACTCAAGATCATCGTGTACTCGTTCCAGTTGTTGCTCTGTTAGGGGCAATGCTAGCCCTGGTTGCCAACAGTATTGCTCAAGTTCCTGGCAGCCAAACTGTTCTACCCCTTAATGCAGTAATGGCCCTGTTAGGGGCTCCCGTACTGATCTGGCTGATGTTAAAACAAGCAAAACAACAGCTTTAATTTAGTAGGCGTTGCTGATCTTTGAGACGATTTAACCTGAGAGGCTCGGATATGTGTGTCATATCTAACTGATCGGTTCATCCCCCCCTACATCAGCACTGGTATACAGCAAGCTCCAAACCCTCAGAACTTCTGCGACCGTCCATGCTTGCGCAAAACACCCCCTGGGAGTCATGGGTGCATCGCCATCAAAAATTTCACTGAGACTGCCAATACACCCGCCATAAAGATGCTGGATCAGCGGCTTGAGTAATTGCCGTGCCTGGGTTGCATCTTGATACACCCGAAAATGAGCTTGCACGTAGGGGCCTAACAGCCACCCCCAGGTAGTGCCCTGGTGATAAGCGCCATCGCGCTGGAATGGATCGCCACCATAGGTGCCAATGTATTGAGGATGGGTAGGCGTTAGCGATCGCAACCCGTGGGAGGTTAACAACTCTCGGCCACAAATATCAATTACGGCTTGCTGCTGCTGCGGATCTAGTAAAGCCCCACCAGCTTCCCCTCCGGCAAACGGCAGCGAAATCGCAAAAATCTGATTGGGCCGCATCGCCGCATCGTTCCCATCCGGTCCATCCAGCACGTCATAGCAATAAGCCCCCTGCCAGAATCGCTGAAACCCGGTTAATGTATGCTGTGCCAGTGTCTTATAATCTTGGGCGGGCTTACCCAAGATCGTCGCAAACCACTCCATACAGCGCAACGCATTGTACCAAAGAGCACTGATTTCAACTGGCTTACCAATCCGGGGAGTAACCACCCAGTCCTCCACCTTGGCATCCATCCAGGTCAGCTGCACTCCCACTTCACCCGCGTAGAGCAAACCATCACTGTCTAAATGAATGTTGTAGCGCGTACCGCGCTGATGCCAGTCAATGACCGCCGTTAGTTCTGGCCAAATCTCCCTAAGTAATTCCTCATCTCCAGTCGCTGCATAGTAAGCCCGAATTGCCTCAAAATACCAGAGAATCGCATCTACCGTGTTGTATTCGGGCGTTTCCCCCGCATCGGGAAAAAGATTAGGCAACATTCCCTGGTCAAGATAACGGGCAAATGTACGAATGACAGTACGCGCAATGTGAGGGCGGCCTGTGGCTAAGGTCAGTCCCGGCAGGCTGATCATCGTATCTCGCCCCCAATCACCAAACCACGGATATCCAGCAATCACTGTTTTACCGTCAGGTTCATCCGCCAGAGGGCGGTCAACAATAAACTGATCGGCTGCTAGAACAAGCTGCCGAAAATGTTCTGTAGAAAAACCCTGAGCCTGTTGTTCTAATACTTGCGACTGCGCTAGCAGCTGTTGCTCATAGGATTGACGGATGGCCAGGGCAGCTGGGCCATCCAAAGAAGCCGCAGATTCGGTGCTAGCAGCAAACAATAATGAGTCGCCTGGGGCCAGCTCTACGGTCAAACTGGCAATACACAGATGGTCTTCCACATTGCTCAATCCTCGATACCGCTCTAACGCTAGTTCAAATCCCTGGTACCAATCATGGTGTAGCTCAAACTCACCGCGATCGCTCAAAAGATAGTAAGGAACCGCTTCAGGAAATCCCCGTATACAAACCCCGTCAGGCACTCGCTCAGTCTGCATTTGCCAGTTTCGGCCTTGGGTATTGCTGTGGTAGTCCCGATAGTTAACTAAAGCCTTTAAGGACAGTTCTACCTTAGTGCTTCCTCGCTGCAGATGATATTGCACATAGGTTGTATTCGCCCTAGGCTGCATCCAAATCCGTTTTTCCAGCAAGCCATCATCTATAGCAAAGGTCCAGACCGGTGTTGTTCCTTCCAAATAAAAGTTTTCAATTAACCGATACCCTTGGGGAGTAACGCTACCATCCACCCATCGATTAGTGGATAGGCTGTGATACTTATCGGTATATACCGTCTCTTCTAACGTTGTTACCAGCAACGTTCGCCCCAAAGGAGGTTGCAAAGCGGCCACCAATAAACCGTGATAGCGCCGGGTCAGTATACCGGCCACGGTACCTGCCGCGTAGCCACCAATGCCGTTAGTCACCAGCCATTCTCGGGTTGCAGCCGTGGCCAAATCTCCACAAAGCTCTCGTCCACATGTCAGCATTAATCACCTAGCCATTAGAGAGAGAAACAGCTTTCTCAGTGTACGATGCGATGTCAGCAAACCGTCGAGTATAAAAGGAAACCAAGAGTAGCACCTATTAATGATGGAATTAGCTAATGGATTACATGGAAGGGGGGTATAGGTTAGGAATTGGCTTGATTTATGGAATAGCTAGTACTTTCCCCATGGGATTCGCAGGCCACATTGAGCCAGTAGAAACACTCCGATTTAATTTAGTAAAGTTGTCCCTAAAAGCCCTCAAATCCGGCTTCAGTGTAAGCCTACTCTGTTGGATTATTGAGCAACAACGGGTCAAGCTACAGAGACTTTAGAGAGTTTAATGCTTCTTCTAACTGCATCGTTAAACGCTCAATAGTACTTTCCGAACTCAGGGTCGGTCGACCGTGTTTGATGATTCTGAACAGCGTGTCTGTTGTCGCCTCGCCTAAAAAGTTAGTCGGTTGATGTAGCAGTGTCTGTTGTCCCCATTTGGCTCGGAGTAGCCCTGCCTGGAGGGATGATCGCAGTCCCCGTGCGTACTTTGGATACTCTGGCAGGGGTAATAACCGCCAAGGACGATAGGGCACTCCAATCGAAGCACACCAGTCCCGCCATTTAAAGCTCAGAATTCTTGGACTAGTAACAATCGGAATCCAGGCTGTTCTGAGCGCGTCTGCCACAATTGCGCCATGCATTGCTTCG
>JBCDFI010000179.1:0-9715 GCA_039178155.1 Cyanobacteria bacterium P01_H01_bin.105 | reverse complement strand
TAACAATCGAGATGGATGAGTCTAAAGACAATGAATTAGGCCATTTAGCGAAGTCTTTTAATGCGATGACTCGTAAACTTAAAGACTCCTTCGATACCTTAGCAAAGGCCAATGAAGATCTAGAAGATCGTGTTGAGCAAAGAACAATAGAGCTACAAGGAGCCAAAGAACGTGCAGACTCTGCTAATCGAGCAAAAAGTGAATTTTTAGCTAATATGAGTCATGAGCTTAGAACACCGCTGAACGGTATTTTAGGTTATGCACAAGTTTTGCAACTTCAAAAAAATCGACCCGATAAAGATCGCAAAAGTATTCAAACTATTGCTCAATGTGGCAATCATCTTTTAACGTTAATTAACGATGTTTTAGATATCTCTAAAATTGAGGCTAGAAAGCTTGAATTAAACCCCAAAGCTTTTCATTTCCCTTCTTTTTTACAGAGTGTTGTTGAAATTTGTCAAATTCGGGCCGAACAGAAAAATCTACCGCTTATATTTGAGGCTCTCGACACGTTACCTTCAGGGATCGTTGCTGATGAAAAACGTCTACGTCAGGTATTACTAAATCTGATGAGCAACGCAATCAAGTTTACTGAGATGGGCAGCGTTATCTTGAGAGTGGGTGTTCAAACCGAGCTTGATGAGCCGTCACGCACCTGCCTTCATTTCATGGTTGAAGATACTGGCGTAGGGATTGATACTAATAACTTTGAGAAAATCTTTAGGCCCTTTGAGCAGACGGATAATACTAGATATGTAATCGAAGGGACTGGGCTAGGGCTTGCTATTAGCCAGAAGATTGTAGGGCTTATGGATAGCCATATCCAGGTTAAAAGTACAATAGATGTGGGCAGTATTTTTGAGTTTAAAGTCTCTTTTCCTTTAGCTGAGGACTGGATACAGACCGATCTTAATCAGCCAGGGTTGGGGCAGCTGATTGGATATGGAGGCGAACGGAGAAAGATTCTAGTCGTCGATGATCGTTGGGAAAATCGCTCTGTAATTGTAAATCTTCTAGAGCCACTCGGCTTTGAACTACTTGAAGCTCAGGATGGTCAGGATGGTGTAACTAAAGCTCAATCATTTTTACCAGATTTAATTATCACAGACTTACTGATGCCTAAGTTAGATGGTTATGGGTTACTCAAACAGATCCGAGCGCTGACAGAATTGCAGGCGGTTCCAATCATCGCTTCGTCAGCTCATTTATCTAGTTTTGGTCAACAATCCACCATTGAGACTGAGTTTAATAGTTTTTTACCTAAACCAATACATACTCAGGAAATGCTTGAGCAGATTGAGCAGGCTTTACAACTCAGCTGGCAATATGAATCAAAATCTGAAAATATAAATATGGTGACTTCTATTGACTCTGACATGGTTGTACCGACATCAGAGCATCTCATACTCCTTTATGAAGCGGCAGAAAAGGGTTACATCTCCGATATACAGGCGGAGATAAAGCAACTTGAGCGGATGACTCCGGACTATAAACCATTTGTTGACAAATTACAGAGATTAGTAGACGAGTTTGACGATGAAGCGATTGCTCAATTGATCAAACCTTATGTAGACCTTTAAACTCTTGAGTAATCTAGCGTTGAGTTCTCAATCATAGATAGACTGACTTTTAAGCAACCTAAATTCATTAGCTTAATATAAATAAAGCGTATTTTGACCAATCTTTAATTTATTGCCTTTACATGATTCCTTAATTTACTCCCTTTACATGATTTCTTTTGTCTTCGCTAGGCTATGTTGAACTCCCAACAAAGTGAGATTTTAATTGTTGATGATATTCCGACTAACATCAAGCTTCTCTATAATTTTTTGCAGCAGTCTAACTACAAAGTTTCAATTGCAAAAAATGCCGAAAGTGCTTTTAAGAAACTAGAAAAAATTGTGCCGGATCTGATCCTACTGGATGTAATGATGCCAGGAATGAGTGGGTTCGAAGTCTGTAAAAAGCTCAAGCAGAATCCGAAAACTCAAGATATTCCAGTTATCTTTATGACAGCACTGACCGATGAGGTTGACAAGGTCCAAGGACTGAGTATCGGGGCTGTTGACTATATCACTAAACCTATCCATCCTGATGAGGTGTTAGCCCGAATCAAAGTTCATTTGACACTGCGACACACCCAAATGCAATTACTCAATGAAATTACTGAGAGAAAACAAGCGGAGAGAGATCTACAGCAGGCATTGGATGAGCTTCGAAAAGCACAAATACATTTAGCACACAATGAAAAAATGTCAAGCTTGGGTCAGCTTGTTGCCGGTGTTGCCCATGAGATTAATAATCCAGTAAATTTTATCCATGCAAATCTCCACTATGCTGAGCGTTATGCAGGAGATCTTTTGGAGATTATTAGGCTCTACAAACAGCATATTCCTAACCCTCCAAAAGAGATTTCAGACAGGATGGAAGAGCTGGATCTTGATTATCTTGAGAAGGATCTGGTTAAAATTTTGCATTCTATGAGTCTTGGCACTAGCCGTATTTGTGACATTGTCCTCTCTCTGCGAAACTTTTCCAGGCATAATGAGGCAGAGATTAAACAGGCTAATATCCATGAAGGGCTCGATAGTACCCTTACTATTTTGCAAGGTAGCTTACAGCGCAACAATAGTTATCCTGATATTCGAGTAATCAAAGACTATGGACTACTGCCACTAGTAGAATGTTGTGCAGGACAACTCAATCAGGTATTTATGAATCTGTTGAGTAATGCTATCGAAACATTGAATGAACGGGATGCTACTCGTACTGTGAAAGATGCGATGGAAGATCCTAGTGTTATCAAGATTTCAACAGGGTTTCAGGATAATCGCTTGATTATTCGTATTATGGATAATGGTTTAGGTATTCCTGAGGCGATGCGATCGCAAATTTTTAATCCTTTCTTTACCACTAAAGACGTTGGAAAAGGAACAGGTATGGGCCTTTCCATCAGTTATACAATTGTCACTGAAACCCACAAAGGCAAACTGTGGTGTGAACCTAATCTAGACCAGTCGGGTACCCAGTTTTTTATTGAAATTCCGGTATCCTCATCTCAGTTTATCCCCCCCCCAATAGCTCAACCATCTGTCAGTCGTTTGAGCTAGATATATCGCGACTTTAGACTCACCAATGTTCAGCTAAACCCCCCATAAAGTTATCTAAGCAGTTACCTCAAGGGTGAATGATATCCTGCTACCATTTTCAAAAGCATTAGCTCGGTTAATGGCCTGCCTCGCTTACATAATTGTCGTTTGGGGGACACATGGGGACTTGGATTAAAGAAACTGACATAGCTCTCTATCTAATGGACGGCGCTTACTATCGCCAGAAAATCGATAAATCCCCACGTCAGGGCGACATAGAAGGCGAAACCTTTTTTCGCACTAATCTACTCAAAGACTGGCTCAATAGCGATGATGCTCCCGGCTTTTTCTTGGTCTCTGTAGGCACTGATACCGATGAGCCCTTACCATATCCGATTGAACCTCCCGTTGTTCAATCCATCAAAATTACCAAGGCTCCTACTCAAGTCAAGGTCTACCATCCCTATCAGCTAGCGGGTACCGCCAGTGATGGATTGGCGGGCAAGACCGTAAGCCTATACGTTGACAATAACCCAAAACCGATTGCTACAGCGATCATTAATGACAATAATCAATGGGCATTTCAATCTGTCTTTTTAGCCGTGGCTAAACCTCAGACACGACGACTTAAAGTTGTTGTCGGTCAGGCTACAGATATGGCTTCCCTGACCCTGACACCCTACATTGAGAAACATCCGGGACCACAAAAGCTTGCCCTTAGTGCCAGTGTTGGTGCAGGGGGAACCAATCGAGCCAATGATGCTAA
Source organism: Cyanobacteria bacterium P01_H01_bin.105 (assembly GCA_039178155.1). Taxonomy (GTDB): domain Bacteria; phylum Cyanobacteriota; class Cyanobacteriia; order Phormidesmidales; family Phormidesmidaceae; genus Leptothoe. Next base: position 5,860 of record JBCDFI010000179.1, on the reverse strand, counting down.
GCTTGTACGTGATCGGTTGAAATCATTGGGCTATGGCCTCGCAACAAACAACTTGAGTCGAGCGATTCAACTGTTCCAATCAGTCATCTCAGGCAATACCACTATCCGAGGCGATGGGCGTGTAGATGTTGGAGGTAGAACTCAACAGTTTTTAGAAGCTGCCAACGCACCTAAATGGATGCGCATGCCCGGTCAAGGTGTAGGATTTTATAATGTTGAAGTTCTAGACCAACCAGGAGATAACCATGACTATGGTATTGACTGGATTAGCAATGTTATTCGGGCGGCCGGGATTCACTATGAGCTAGCCTACCGCAAAAATCGCTCGGAGATTGCTCCCATGGCTATTAACGATGTGAGCTTACCCAACGGTGGACGAACACCGGATCATGCTGGCCATCAAAGTGGTAATGCTGGTGACGTCGTGCTGCCACGAAAGGGAGGACGATTTGGCGCTACGAGATGGACGAGTGCTAATTATGACCGAGATGCCACAGAGGCAATTCTCAAAGCATTGCGGGCTCAACCATGGGTTGATAAGAATGCACTATATTTCAATGATCCAGCCTTGATTAGTAAGGGGCTATGTCAACGAGCAAGCGGTCATGATGACCACATTCACTTCGAAGTTAACGTGCCTCCCCGATTTTAACCTGTTACTAACAGGCATAGAGTGCATTAGGCATCATGACAGATGTACGATCCAACATTAATTCACAAGACTCATGCTCTGGTGATTTTGCGCTGGTGTCTGCTGAAGAATCATTGCAAAGTCAAGCTGTAAGAAAGTACGCTTGTCATCCTGCCTAGAGAAAACACCTACATGGCTAATCAAGGGACTTTGAGCAGTGTTTTCATCCAGTGATACCGGTTTTAATACTGTTAGCGGTAGCTCAATCAGGTCTGGCGGGGTCTCCAAGAGAATTCCGTGAAGGACTGCATTCTTAGGCTGCAATACAATCAGGAACCTAGATGATATTGATGTTTTAGGATGAGGCTCACCCTCGAATATTTGATACAGATCCAAAAGCTGAACCGTATGGGGACCCAGCCGCACTACTCCAAACTCTACCATTCCTCCCTGATTGGGAGAAGGACAGTTAACAATTTTCAAAATCTCAGTTACGGGCACAACACACCAGTAACTCATTAATGGAAATGTGATATATTTTTTAAGTTTAGAAAAAGACTCGCTATACATAGTTGTTTTCTAATGGCTCTGACGGCGGGGTATGGGAAGACTTTTCAAATGCCGTAGCTAATGTTTCTAGCAGCTGGGGGGCTAAATAAGGCTTTGTCAGATAAGCATTGGCCCCTAGCTCTTTTGCTAATGTTTGATGCTTTGAACCTGCACGAGATGTCAACATAATTGTAGGTATTGAAGCAATCTCGGGCAGTTGCTGTCGCTCTTTAAGAAAATCAAACCCATTCATACCAGGCATTTCAAGATCACATAAAATAGCATCTACTTGAATCTCATGTAGCTGCTGAAATGCTTCCGTTCCTTCTTTAGCCTGTACAACAGAATACCCAGCTTTATGAAGAGTTTCTGCAAGAGTGCTACGTACAGTAATCGAATCATCAATAATCAAAATCACCTTCTGCCGAGAAGCTGCCAGTAAAGAAAGCTCTAGGTCATCCGAGTTTTCAATGTTGTCATTACGTTTAATATCAAGCTCAGCTAACACTTCAGGGAAGATATCTATACTATGTTCTACTAGAGCCGTACTGTCGAGCACCAGACTGAGCCTGCCATCAGGTAAGCTGCTGCAGCCGTAGATATAAGTAGGTGTTTCCATAAGTTGCCCCAGAGGACGAATGACCAGTTCCTGTTCTCCTATGAGATGATCAACCTCTAGACCTACTAGCTGATGGTTATATTGAATTAATATAATGGGATTCAGCGAAACTTCCGATGATGGTTTGAAGGAGGTATAGTCACCATTCCAAAACCGATCGGACAATGTCGAGTGATAGGTTAAAAGCTTTGAGAGTGAGAGAACTGGAATCAGGTGATCTTTCTGATTCATCTGCAAACTCAAAAGTTTTTCTCGCTTGCTTATGCTCAGCTGTTCTGATGTAGGAACAACGACCTGTCGAATGGCATCTGTTATGATTGCATACTGTTTGTTAGCAGCCTGACAGAGCAGCAGTTTGGCAATTGTTAAGTTGGTGGGAATCTTTAGCGTAAAGCATGTCCCTTGATCTTTTTGGTACTCTACTGAAACGGTCCCTTCTAGAGCTTGTATTTGAGAACGCACGATGTTTAATCCAATGCCTCGCCCTGAAAGCTCATCGACTTCGGGTGTGGTTGAGAAACCTGGCTCAAAAATCAGATTACTTATTTGCTGAAAAGATGAAGAATTGGCTTCTTCTGGAGTAATTAGCTGATTCTCAATAGCTGTTTGGCAAATAGCCTCAAAATTGAGGCCTCGACCATTGTCGCGTACTTGAATAGTTAAATAGCGGCTAGTTTGGCTGGCATAAAGTTGAATAAGGCCAGTGTCTGATTTACCTTTTTGTTGTCGGATATCTATAGGCTCAATGCCGTGATTAAACGCATTACGAACTAAATGCAATAAGGGCTCATATAGCCGATCAGAAACAACTTTATCGACTAAGATATCAGTCCCAAAGAGTTTCAGGGTTACTGACTTACTATGTTGAGTGGATAACTGTTTTAGAACTTGATGAAATCGTTGAAACACAGTACCCAAAGGGTGCATCCTAACATCAAGTAATGTCTTTCGAAGATTGTCAACGAGTCGCTGCTGGTTATCTAATGTTTGGTTACTCTGGCGAAGAAATAGCTCAATGGCGTCAGTCTTTTCGGTTTTTTGAATGATGCTCTCTAGAGAAGTCTGAAGAAAGAGCTGGAAATCATTATATCTATCTAGTTCTAGAGAATCAAACTGATCTTGAGTTTGTGAACCTTGTAATTTTATATGAGGGTGAGACTGTAAATGAGCGGTCTCAAGCTGTTGGCTTGCTTGTAACTGTAGTTTATATAGGTATTGCTGTTGTTGAAAAAGGCGAGCCGTAAGTTGTTTTACAGTCTCTGTTATTTGCTCATTGTAAAGCGCTTGCTGCTTTTGTTGAGTCAAGAGTTCGCCAACTGTATAGCTAATCTCTTCCAGATGGCTAACAGAAACTCTTAAGGTGGCGGATGATTGTAGCGTAGGGCTCTTGTCGTTGTCTGAGTGCTGCTGCTGTATCTCAGGAATAACTATGGGAGGAACTGATGGAGTTGCGATCGCTATTTCTGTGGCTGATGATGATATAGGCTCAGTAGAGATTGGAGGAGTGATTACTGCTGGGACTAGAGCATCTTCGATACTCTCTGCTGATGGAGGTAATTGAGGTAGAGCAGGTAAAGCTGGAGGAGATGTGTGTGCTTTTAACAGACGTGGAGTACCAGGAATGGGTAAGACCAGCCATTCCCATACTCGATTGAACCAACTGGGTTTGTTTACTGGCTGATGATTAGTCGATCGATCGATCGGCTCTAAACTTGGCAGCTGCTTTTTCTTGGAAAGCGTCTGTCCACTGAGTCGTTGAAGTTTAGGCCCCGGTCCACCCCCTTGGCTACGGTCTCCTTGGAGAATCTGAGCCTGCCCAGAGCGATAGTCTTCGAAAGCAGCTTTGGCAATTTGAACGACCTTGTCGGGATTATGGTCTAGGGCCTGTAGAGTAGTCTGTGCGATCGCCCCAAAGCCCGGTAAATTTAGAGATTCCCCTAATCCGAAAAAAATATCGGCTTGCGACTGTAAAAGCGCTGTTAAAACAGCTGGGTCAGGATTTTTTAGAGCATTTTCCAACTGAACCAACTGTTGAGTCACCCCCATCTCAAAAACAGATTGGGTCATATCAAACCCAAGTTCAGTCGAGGTTGGCAAATGGACATCCTGACCAAAGTGCTCGCCCAGATGTTCTTGGAGCTGGGCGACAATATGAGCCATACGATCTAGGACACTTGACTCATCGATATCAGCATTAGCACACTGAGCCGAGATCAATAGCTGTAAACAGGCATAGATATCAAAAATCAGCCCTTCTACGGCAGGATTCAAGGATGCATCAGGGGCGCATAATGCCCTGAACACATCCTCTAAAGAGTGGGTTGTTTTCTTAATGGTATCTAGCCCTACGCTAGCCGCAGCTCCCTTCAGCGTATGGGCAATTCGCATCAAAGTATGAACTTTTTGAATGCAAAAGTCTTTCCCAAGAGTTTGTAATTCATCATCCATCTGCTGAAGCAACTCAGAAGCTTCTTGCAAAAAATACGAGGGGACCTGTTGAGATTTCACCGAATCAGACATCATGTCAAGCTCATCCATGGTTAGTTGACCTTAAACTTATCTGTATTCTTCTGTAGAGCTTCAGCTGTGACCAACAACTGATGAACAGACTGGGCTAGTTCTTCTGAACTGCTTGAGGTTTGATAAGCAATTTCTGTCGCTTCGTCTACGGTGCCTGCAATATCTTTGAATTCTATAGCGTGTCTGTCTGTTGTTTTGGTAATGCCTTCAATTAAGTGGCTAATTTGCTCTGTGACTTTGACGATATCGGTCAGATGCTGACGGGTACTTGTAACCAAGTTAGTTCCTTCAGCTACCTGTTGAATCCCTGTTTCCATCGCTGTTGAGACTTCAGCTGTGTTGACTTGAATATCTTGTACCAATTGTTCGATTTCGGTCGCAGCGGTGGCCGACTGGCGAGCAAGGGAGCGAACCTCATCAGCTACCACGGCAAATCCTTGCCCATATTCACCCGCTCGGGTAGCCTCAATGGAGGCGTTAAGCGCTAATAGCTGAGTTTGATTTGTAAAGTGGCTGATCAGACTGACTACTTTTGAGATTTTTTGAGACGATTCGCTGAGCCGTTTAATTCGTTGATTTGTCTCAGCTACTGTCGTTCGGATAGCCATAATGCTACCGACAGTATGATCGATGGCTGTATCTCCAATTTTGACTGTCTGATTGGCTCTTTGTACTGCAGCTTCAACTTGCTGAGCATCACTAACGACAACCTCCGTAGAACTGATCATTTTTTTGACCTGCTGCAGCGTTTGGCTTAAGGATTCTGCTTGTTGCTGAGCCTGTCGTTTTAAGAGACTTACAGATAGCTCACTATGTTTAGATGTTTGACCAACCTGAGCTGCAGCTTGTTTGACTTCAAGCACAATTTTTTGCAAACTTTGCAGGGTTGTATTATAAGCACTGGCTACTGTGCCGACTTCAGTATCTGTAACGGGAGCTCGGACGGTTAAGTCACCTTCTAAAGCCGGACGAACATCTGATAGAAGTTGAATAACTTGCTCCTGTAGTTGTTCTTTAGAATCTTTTTCTCGGGTGGCTGTGGCCTCTAACGCAACATTTTTTTCGTGGAGCTGATCTAAGTAATCGGCCTGCTGTAAGGCAAGATTGAGTTGAGCCCCAATGCGATGGGCAAACTCAATCTCATTTTTCTCCCAGGTGCGCGGACCATGACACTCATGAATACAAAACAGTCCCCAAAGAATATCTCCCTTGAGTAAGGGAACAACTAAGCTGGCTCTAACTTGCAACTGTGCCAGCAAGTCTGTTAAACATTCAGGTAAACTAAGCTCATGAATATCGTTGACTACCCAATAGCGGCCCTTTCGATAGTTTTCAGCCTGATCTTCAGCAAAGCAGTGATCTTGGACCTTAGTTGCCATTGCAGAGAAAACGCCTACCTCAATATCTTCAACTACAAATTCACCTACACTGTAGTTTCTAGCTACATCAAATTGAAACAGACCGACTCGATCTGCTTGGAGTAATTGGCGGATCTCACGAACAGTTATCTTAAGTGTTTTTTGTAGGTCAGTATTCTGACG
>JBCDFI010000178.1:0-9860 GCA_039178155.1 Cyanobacteria bacterium P01_H01_bin.105 | reverse complement strand
TTGATATTCGTCATCTCCAACGCCGCCTGTCGTGATAATTTCGGAAAAAATTTGCGTATTGTTGGCAATTTCATCTGAGATAAACGATCGAATAGCGCTGTTGGGCATATGCTTAGCTGCATCTAGCCGAAACCCACGCACGCCTAAGTCATAAAGTGCCTGGACATACTGTTTACGCTGTTCTAAGACCCAGTTTTGTTCTACCACCGTATCCTTGAGATCAGGCAGACCTGGATCGCTGCCTTCTCCACAGATACGACCACGAATGACTTCGTTCCGATTGGTATAGTTACGAATACAGTTTGCTACATGAAAGTCTTGGGGCTCAAACAAGCCATTGTCTAGGTCTCCATACAGCCGCTGTTGTTCCCAATACTCAGGATTGTTGGCATATTCGTTGAGGACTGCCCTACCAGGAAATGTAGTCGATGCATTGCGCTCATTGGCCATGTGATTAACAACTACGTCAGCATAGGTCTTTACTCCTACCGTCGAGAGAGCATTGATCATGGCGACAAAACTCTCTTTATCGCCATCGCAGTTGCTGATCACCCTAAAATCTTGAGGCTGATAGCGCTGATACCAGCGACATTCTGAGGTGATCGGAGACTTTAACGGGGGTGTGACTAGGACTGCCCCGTAGCCTGTAGCAGCAATAGCTGGGGCTCGCTCTGCTACGGTGGCGTAACTCCAGTCAAATGCATGGAGAATAACATCGGTTTGGGGTGGGCTGCCAAATGCCAATGGCAGGGGCAGCGAGACCGCCATAACGGTTAGACAAAACGCGATCAAATTTCGATACATGACGTAAGTGACGAGGAACGACAATCAAAGTTAGTGCTATGGCACCCCTATTTTTAAGTAGACCATCGTGAATAAACTCTTCAAATTCAAGCTTTCTTCGATGATTCTTAGGAACGGATGGTACATTATCAAGGTTGAGCATCGATGTAAATCCGATCTTTCTTAGCCCAGGGATCTTGGTAAGGGATCTGAGTTTGGAGAGGAGCGGTTACGTTCCTTGTAGCTCTAGGAAAACTGAGTGCGATCGCACAAGCGTTGACTTATCGACTGATGGGTCATTAGTCGCATCCAATATTCCCAGATTACCAAGGTCGTTCTTCAGGGTAGCTGATGAGTTTGTGCATTAATCCCGATTGTCCCCGGCCCGATCATCCGAACAATAGTGAGGCGAGTAGCTGTCAAGCCTGTGGGACACCCCTTATTTTACAAGGACGCTATCGTGTCATGCGATTGCTAAGCAGTCAAACTGGCTTTGGCATAGTTTATGAAGCCTATGAACGAAATCTGCCTAAAATTCTCAAGGTACTGCGCCGCGAGCATGGCCAAACGCCCAAAATAATATCCATGTTTCAGCAGGAAGCGGCCGCCCTGAGCCAGCTTAGCCATCCGGGGGTGCCTTTTATGAGTGCGGATGGCTACTTTACCCTGACGCCTCCCAATACGACGATGCCGCTCCACTGCATTGTCATGGAAAAAATTGACGGTCTCAACCTGACCCAGTGGATGAAACAACAGGGCCATCATCCTATCCGTGAACAGCAGGCTCTACAGTGGCTAACCCAGCTGGTCGAGATTCTGCAGCAGATTCATCAGAACAATTACTTTCATCGAGATATCAAACCCGAGAACGTGATGATTCGCACCAGCGGTCAGCTGGCTCTGGTGGATTTTGGGGCAGCTCGAGAAATGACCCAAACCTACTTAAAGCAAGTCAGTAGAGGGGGAATCGTTACGGCGATTAGTTCGGCAGGCTATACTTCGCCCGAACAAGAACAGGGGCAGGCCGTTCCCCAATCTGATTTCTATGCCCTAGGTCGCACTCTAATCTATCTGTTGACCGCTAAAGCACCGACAGATTCGACCCTGTATGATCCCTTAGAAAATCGGTTTGAGTGGCGCTCCCACGCTCCCCACATCTCCTCAGGATTTGCGGATTTACTCGACAGTATGATTGCCCCCCGTGTGGTTGATCGCCCCGCCAGTGCTCAAGCGATACTGACGCGGTTAGAACAGCTGTCTAGCCAAGGACCCAGGCCGCTAACGGCAGGACCAGCAGGACCAACGATTCCCGAAACCACCCTATCTAGCAATGTGCCGAATCAGGCTACATCCCTACAGCTAGGCATTACTACGCCGTCGTGGCAAACACTTCCCCAGACCGTGTTTGCGAGACCCAAACGGCGCTGGCCTTGGGGGGTAGCGGCCTTAATATGTTTAATCAGTGTTGGCGGAGCTGCGATCTCACTTCGTCAAAAGCTTATATCCCCAGAGACCGTGGTTCAGCCCGCCGAACCGACCTCGTCTAAAGTACAGCTGCAGCGCACTCTGCCTGCCCATACAGGACCGATCAATGACCTGCTTTTATTTGCCGATGGTCTGCGGTTAATTAGTGCCAGCGCTGATAAAACTATTCGTCTGTGGGATTTGACGTCTGGTGACGTGCTGCAAACCTGGAGTAACCAGACTGGTTTTGTCAACACCATTTTGCTGAGCCCTGACGAAACTCGGCTCTATAGCGGCAATGCCGACGGAACCTTGCAAGGGTGGACGGTAGCCAGCGGGACACTGCTTTGGCAAAAGAAGGCTGCCCACAGTGGCCCCATTAATACTGTGGCGCGTACTCCTGATGGTCAGCGGCTAGTTAGTGGTGGAGCCGATGGCATGATTCATATTTGGGAAGCGGGTACAGGAAAAGCGGTGCGATCGCAAAAGACCGACCAGGGCACTATCAATAGCCTGGTTGTTACCTCCGATGGGCGTTACATCATCAGCGGCGGCAGTGACAACAGCATTAAGTTTTGGGATATCACCACAGGTAAACTAGAGAGAACGCTAGAAGGTCATGAGAGCTTTGTTAATGCATTGGCCATCAGTCCCGACGGACGATTTTTGTTTAGCGCCAGCGCCGACGCGACCATTCGACAGTGGAAGATCACAACCGGTGAACCGCTAGACACCCTGACGGGGCACGCCACCTATGTCAATGACATGGTGTTTAGTCGCGATGGCCTCACCCTCAGTACAGCTAGTGCCGATAAAACCGTCCGCATTTGGAATGCGGAAACCGGTGAAGCCAAGCAGGTATTGACTGGGTTTAGGATGCTCATCGACCATTTGGTGATGTCACCCTCTGGTCAAATTGTCACCGCTAGCGAGACCACACCTGCTATTAAAATCTGGCAGCGAGACCTGTAAGACGGTCGCTATTCTTCCCTAATTGACGGCGCTGTAGCCAGCGTCAAAGCACCGGCTTCCATGCGTTGAATATCGGTGTCTGACCACGATTTAACGCCCTGACAATGATGGGCCGCGAGCAGGCCCCACAGTCCCTTAGCGGTCAAAATGGGCACCACCAGGTTGGCTCTCACATTTAGATATCGTAAAAAATCACGGTGGCAGGCTTCAATAGGTTCTGTCTCTATATCATCAATAGATCTGACTCGACCTGCTAAATACATCTCAGCATAGTCATCGTTAAAGCACTGATCGGGACCGGTGGAGCCATAAATAGAGAATCTGCCAGCGCTCAGGGATTCAAAGGTAACCTGGCCCTTCCAGTGATTGTAAAAGTAATAAATCACGACTCGATCCACCTGCAGAAAGTTGCGAATCTCATCTGTGGTACCCTGCACTAACTGATCTCGCTGCATTGTCTGGCTCAGACGCTGCAAAATAGAGTTGATAGCACCGACTTCCGAATCAAGCCGCTGAGAATGTATATTCGGATCAAACTGAGTCGACATAGACATAGTAAAGCAGCACTTCTCAGTATCAAACAGTTGTAATACTGGTCGCAGACGTATTTTCGCCCATTTACAGAATCTTAAGGACCGAGACTCTTAACCCCCCATTTGTTTATAAAGTCTTAAGTACTAAGATTTTTACTCCCTAAACTTTACAAAATAGTAACGAGTTAAATACCTGAGTGTTGTCAATAAACAGATTTTGGAACAACAATTAACGCAACTCAGTAGGAGCTTAGACAGGTGATGAATTCAGGTATTCTTTTGATTCGAGGTCGGTGGCTCTTTACTGGGGAAACAACTCTGAGTGACGGTGCGATCGCAATCCAAAACGATACGATTCTGGCGGTGGGTACCTGGGAGTCTCTGAGGCCTGACTATCCCCAGGCAGAGGTGCTGGGCTCCGACTCGTTTGCCGTCATGCCGGGATTGATCAATGCCCATCACCACAGTAACGGTGTGCCTAATTCTCTCCAGGGTATCGACGATAACTTTCTGGAGCTGTGGCTGTTTGCCAATATTGGGTTGCGATCGCAAAATCCCAGGTTCAAAACCCTGCTGAGCATCGCCCAGCTGCTGCAAAGTGGCGTTACCAGCGTGGTCGATGTCGTTAGTATGGGGGGCTCAGCCAACGACTGTCTAGATAATCTCAATGGACGTCTGAGGGCCTACGAGCAGGCAGGTATGGGGGTTGCCCTCACAGCCGGTATTCGGTATGAGAGCATTTTAGTCCATGGAGAAGACGACGCATTTCTAGCCAGTTTGCCCGGTGACCTGCAACAGAGGTTGCACACTTTAATGCCCATGGCTCAGCCCTTGTCCAGAACGGACCATGTGGAACTAATCTCTGAGTTGGTCAAACAGTATCAACCCCATCCCCACATTGATGTGTGGTTTGGTCCCCCCGGTCCTCAGTGGGTGGGTGACGAACTGCTGGTGCAAATGGTGGATGCTGCTGAACGCTTAGGTACCCATGTCCAGACCCATGCCCTTGAATCTTTCTATGAGAAACTCATGGGTCCTCGGCTCTATGGCAAATCTGTTATCGCCCATCTAAAAGACCTAGGAGTCCTAAGTCCTCGTTTTTCCATTGCCCATGGCGTCTGGCTGACCACAGCTGATATTGAAATCCTGGCCGAAACGGGTGCAGCAGTCAGTCATAACCCCAGTTCGAACCTGCGCCTGCGGGCTGGGATGGCTCCTTTGACGGCTATTCTCTCCGGTGGAGCGACAGTAGGTCTCGGCATGGACGGCACCACCCTCGGCGATGACGAAGATATGTTTGCCGAAATGCGCTTGGCAGCCCGTCTCCAGCGGTCTCCTCAAATTGGCACCCCTGCCCCCAGTTACAAAGATGTCTTTCAGGTGGCCACCTCAGGCAGCGCTAAACTTATGGGCAAAGCGCAACAGATTGGCAAACTAGCTCCAGGGTATCGGGCGGATGTGGTGTTGGTAAATTGCGATCGCATTACCTGGCCCTGGGTTTCTCCAGAGGCAAACCCCTTACATGTCATGCTGATGCGGGCTAAGGCAGCCGATGTGGATACGGTCTTGGTGAATGGCAAAGTGGTTCTCAAATCTGGTATGCCCACCGGCTTTGACCTTAAAGCCGTAGGTCAAACCATTGCCGAACAGCTTGAGGCTGCTCCCAATCGAGAACAGTATCGGGCGTTAGCAGCGGATTTAATCCCCCACTTAAGCCGATGGTACGCCCAGTGGGAGGAACCCACACTGTCTCCTTATGCAGCTTTTAACTCTCGTAGCTAAGAGAGGTTTTAACAACACCCGGAGTGCAGGGCAATACAGTCTGGTTAGGGCTGTTCCACATTAATAGTTAGCAGTTAGCGCCTAATACTCAATGCCAATTTGGGCGGGTACCCCCGCACTGATGGGATGCTTGATCCGGGTCATTTCTGTCACCAGGTCGGCGACCTCGATTAGCTCTTGGGGGGCATAGCGTCCGGTGCTGGCCACATGACAATGGGCAGGACGAGCCTGAATCCCAGTCAACACCGGGGTTAGATCCAGACGAGCTTTTTTAAGAGCAATGTGCAATTCATCGAGCACCACCAGAGAGATGTCGGGATCTGCAATCAGCTGAGTAGCTGTTTGCCAAGCTTGTTCTGCCATGTGTTTATCGCGGTCTGGGTCTTGAGTTTCCCAGGTAAAGCCGCCACCGAGGGTGTCAATGCTCACGGGAAAGCCGTGGGATTTTAGCTTTTCTAACATGATGCGATCGCCATCGGGAAAGGCACTTTCGTTTTTAATAAATTGCACTACAGCTACCCTCATATCATGGGCTAAATGGCGATAGACCAGGTTCATGGCCCCGCTGGTTTTACCTTTACCTAAGCCGGTAAACAGCAGGTACAGTCCTTTTTCATTGCCCGCGCGATTAGCGCGGGACTGATCCTTAGCCGCTTTAATCTTTTGCAGTCGAGTTTGTTCTTCAGATGAGTTTTGTGGGGATGAGTTTTGTAGGTTAGTCATAGGGTTTCCTCAATGTGAGCTTCAGCATCTAAAACAATGGCCCGCAGCTGATCTAGCATTTCCGGTGTCACCTGTTGCCAGAGTCCCCGCTGGTGGGCTTCTAACAATCGTTCTGACATATCTCGCAAAGCCCAAGGATTATGAGTTTGGATAAAGCGTTGAACATTGTCATCTAAAATGTAGGCTTTGGCAACGCCAGCATACATAAAATCAGCAACGCTGTGGGTGGTGGCATCATAGGCAAAGAGATAATCCACCGTGGCGGCCATTTCAAAGGCTCCTTTGTAGCCATGGCGCATCACCCCGGCAATCCATTTGGGGTTGACAACACGAGACCGGTAAACCCGGCTAATTTCCTCTGGCAGGGAGCGAATGCGGGGCTGTTGGGGACGGGAATGATCGCCAAAATAAGCGATGGGGTTCTTGCCCTGGGTGGTCCGGACGGCGGCGATTAATCCCCCCTGAAACTGATAGTAATCGTCGGAATCTAACAGATCGTGTTCTCGGTTGTCTTGGTTGTGCAATACAACTTGCAATTGCCCCAGCCGTTGTTGAAACACATCGGGAACTGAGGTGGAGCGCAGTTTCCCTAGCGGTTGGGCAGACTCCGTCGCCTCAGATTGAGGTCGGCCATAAGCATAGCAGCTCCAGTTGATATAAGCTTGGGCCAGGTCGCGATCACACGTCCAATTCTGCGCTTCAATCAGTCCCTGCAACCCGGCACCGTAGGCCCCCGGCTTCGAACCAAACACCCGGTACTGAGCCCGACTATCCGCATCCTCAGGGCTAAACCCGAGGGATTGCCAATGGTCCGATTCCTGCTTCACCTGGGTCGCCAGGGGATTCATCTCAGACGGTTCATCCAGGGCAGCCACCGCAGCCACCGCTGAATTAAACAGATCGATCAGGTTGGGAAAGGCATCGCGAAAGAATCCAGAAATGCGCAGGGTGACATCCACGCGGGGGCGCTGTAGCACCGACAAAGGCAAAATCTCAAAATCTATTACCCGACGGCCCACCCCGTCCCACACGGGACGCACCCCCAAAAGAGCTAAGGCCTCCGCCATGTCGTCGCCACCCGTGCGCATGGTGGCGGTGCCCCACATGGATAGCCCCAAGGTTTTCGGGTATTCTCCCTCTTCCTGGGTATAGCGCTCCACCAGGTTTTCAGCGGCCCTGCGTCCCACATCCCAGGCGCTCTCTGTGGGCAGTCCTCGAATGTCAACACTGTAGAAATTGCGTCCCGTGGGCAGCACATCCGCCCGGCCCCGCGTGGGCGCACCGGAGGAGCCGCTGGGCACATAGCCACCGTCTAAGCCATGGAGCAGGTGGGTGATTTCCTCGGTTGTTTGAGTGAGCCTGGGCCAGAGCCACTGGCGAATCCAGGCAAGCTCTGCCGTTGTTTTTGGACCGGAGATAAGAGTCTCTTCTTTAGTTAATACTTGGTCTACTAAGCAGGCTGCCTGGTGTTCTAGCACTTCGACGGCGTCACCAATGGTGTAGAGAGTTTGTTTGGATAACTGTTCAGGCTGCAACAGAGTTTCTGGTATGTTCAGTGCTTTGATACCAGTGCCTAAATCTGCGGTAAGGGGGTCGAAGTGTAGATCCCAGCCCCAATCCTCTGCGATCGCACGGGTCAACCCTTGACGACCGGGTCCAGGCTGTCGGGCAATGGCCACCATTAAATCCCGCAGCTGGCGGCCCTCGGGACATTGCCCCAGGATGTGCAACCCATCACGGATTTGAGCTTCCTTGAGGTCGCACAGATAGCCGTCTGTTTGGGTAATAAATTCGCTAAGGGCGGTGGGTTCGCCTTTAGGCCCACTGTCCTGGGTGAGCTGCGGCAGGATGGGGGCTAGCCCTGGCAGCAGGCTGAGATCTTGCTGGAGGTTTTCTTGGGTGACTAGGGTGAGGATGCGATCGCAAATAACCGGCAATCGCTTCGGGTCCAACGACTCCGCATCGTAATACTCATCAATCAACGCCTCCAATCGATGCAGCGAGCCGTACAGTTCAGCCCGAGTCAATGGGGGCGTCAGGTGATCCAAAATTACCGCCTGTGCCCGTCTTTTGGCCTGGGTTCCTTCTCCCGGATCGTTAACAATAAACGGATACAAATGGGGCATTGGCCCCAAGGCTGCTTCTGGATAACAGTTTTTAGAAAGCGCCAAACTCTTACCTGGCAGCCATTCCAAATTGCCATGTTTCCCCACATGGACAATCACCTGGACTCCCCATTGGTGACGTAGCCAAGCATAAAAAGCCAGGTACCGGTGAGTAGGTTCTAAATCCGGCGCATGGTAGTTCAAAGAAGGATCATCATCATAGCCCCGAGAGGGTTGAATACCGATAAAAATGTTACCCAACTGAATCCCGGCAATGGGAATATCCACGTCAGGATTTATCTCTCCCCAGCGGCCAATTACTCCCTGTCGCACAGGTTTAGGTAACGCTTGAAAGTACGTCTGGTAATCCTTCGCTGACAAAGTCTGACGGACGGGACGCATACCTTGCCCTTCGGGGTCGTTAGTGAGGCCCTGGGTAAGCCAGTCGATGAGATCTGTACCGGTGGCCGAAAAAATCTTTTCTGAAGGAATGGCACCTGGCTCGAAGGTATATCCTGCCTCCTTTAACGCTCGCAAGATTTCAATACAGCTAGCGGGGGTATCCAGCCCCACCCCATTAGCCAAACGCCCATCTTTGTTAGGATAGTTGGCTAGAATCAACGCCACTTTACGCTGTTGGGGGTTGGTCCGTCGTAGCGTTACCCAATTAGCGGCAAGCTCAGCAACAAATTCTACCCGGTCAAGCTTAGGCTCATAGACCATTACCGTTGTTTCCAGCTGCGGATGATCGGTTTGCACAGCCTTAAACGACACCGCCCGACTAATGATACGGCCATCCACCTCTGGCAGGGCCACATTCATGGCAATGTCTCGGGGTGAGAGCCCGCGCCACTGTTGTTTCCACTGTTCTTCACTGCCGCCGCTCAGCATTACCTGAATCACCGGTACATCCAGCTGCTGCCAAAAATCTAGCTGAGGAGAGTCGGTGTTTAACTTAGCCAGAGAGAATCCAGTAGTGTTGAGAATCAGATCAATGGGCTGATTCTCGGTCAGTTCTATTAGCAACTGGGACTGAATTTCTGAATTACGCAGGGAAGAAAGAAAGAGAGGGCGGGGTGTAAGACCACGGAATTGCAGCGCGGCACAAAGGGCATCGATGACACGAGTGTTACCAGAAAGATAGTGAGCCCGATAGAAGAAAATGGCTACCGTGGGTTGGGACTGCAGATGTTTTCTCGAAAAGACTACATCAGTTGAAGGTCCCCCTAGCTCCCCAATTCTGGGAGAGCTAGCGATATTTCCTGCTGCTAGTTTACTCTCCCACTCATACTCTCCCCATTGAGGTACAGCCTCAGGCAAAGGTGGATCATAGGGATAATCCAAACAAATTTTGGCTAGATACTGAAGACCATAGGTGAGATTATCGGCTCCACCTTCTACAAAGTAGTGCCATAGCCGATCTGCCACCGTTAGAGGTACGGTACTCAAGCTACTGAGGACAGGATCGGGACGATCGTCGCCCGGTAACACTACCAGG
>JBCDFI010000177.1:0-9885 GCA_039178155.1 Cyanobacteria bacterium P01_H01_bin.105 | reverse complement strand
GATAAAAGCCCCTCGATCGTATCCGGCCTGTATATAGGGCAGCACTTGATTTTACAGAACTTACATCAAAGCTTTCCTGGCTAATTCTGTTTGAGCACTGGCAGCCTGACCGTAACGGTGGTTCCAGACGAAGCGGTTGACTCAATCTGCAGTTCACCGCTATGGGCATTTACAATCCGTTTGACGATGGCTAACCCTAGACCGTTACCGTTGGATTTGGTGGTAAAAAAAGGCGTCGTCAGCTGACTCAAACTAGACGCAGGAATGGGAGTCCCCCCATTGTGTATCCGCACCGTGAGATAGTCAGCTTTAGAAGGATGGGTAATCTCCCAGGTAACCCTTTCACCGGGGACAACGGCCTCACAGGCGTTGTTGATTAAATTAATAAAGACCTGTTTTAGCTTGTCAGAATCTGCGGCGATAATGGTAGAGCTTGGGTTGGCATGAAATATAATCATGCGGTCTGTCACTGAGGGGTGTGATCGCATCGTCCCCAACAGATCTCGACTCCACTGATTCAGCTCGATGGGTTTAGCCGTAAGGGTCTGGGGTTTTGAAAATAATAAAATCTCATTTAACAATCGTTTTAAGCGTTCAGCTTCTTCTAAGGCAATGTTCAGACGGGATTGAAACCGACCGTCCAGCTCTAGCTTTTTAAAGCTGGTCAGCCCCATAAGCACCGTTGTCAGCGGGTTACGGATTTCATGGACAATCATCGAGGACAGTTCTCCTACCTCTGCCAGGTGAGAGCAGGCTTTTTGAGCATTGGCTTCAGCCTGTTTGCGTTCGGCACTCAGACGTTTTCTCTCGCTAATGTCTCTCACCATGGCAAGAATACAGGAGCGGCCCTCAAACTCAATGGGGGCAGCAGACATCTCAGTCGCTAGCCTTTGCTGTGCTTTGGTTAGACAGGTCAACTCGTCGGTCCATCCTTGACCATTGCGAAAAACACTCTGGGTAAACTTGAGCAGTTTAGGCATTTCCTCAGGATGGACCTGGGAAATTTTGATCGAGTTAAGCAGCTCTTTACGGGAATAGTTCAACAGGTGTGTAGCGCGGGGATTGGCTTCTAAAATCTGATCTTGAGCCGGGTCGATCACAAAAATGGCGTCGTTGGACCCGTCAAAAATTTTACGAAAGCGCTGTTCTAGCGAAGTATGGGCAATGCTTTCTACCTGTAGTCGAGCTGACACCCGCTGTAGCTCAGCTCGATAGTAGTCTAGCTTTTGGGTCAGCTGCTGATTGACAGCCACTAGCTGTAATGGCTGCAGTGAAAGGCCTGAACCCTCTAATGTGGGAGAGGGCTGGCCGCGATCGCGACAGCAGTGCTCTAACGTAATTGCCATGGCTGCCTGGTGGGCTATTAGGGTCAACACCTGCTGATCCTCAATTTGAAAAGGGTCTATGGCAGACCGTAGGGCTAGCAAAATGCCACAACACTGACCCTGGGGTGTCCGCAGTGGCAGACCACAGTAGGCCACCGTTAGATTAGGCTGGATATCGGTAATGCCAGTCCCAGATAGTTTCTGAGCGATAATCCCCTGAGTTAACCCGATCCAGCAGTCAGGATTTGTAGGTTCATCCGGCTGGAGTTCCGGACTTACAATAAACTGATAGCCGCCAGCGACCGCTTGACCCAGCATTACCCGACTAGCACCCAAACCGTGACGTAGACCGGAAACCAGCTCTTCTAAGTAGGCATCTAGGTGGCCAGCCCTATAGTTCACTGAGGTCAGGGCTGATAACCACCTCGCCTGAATTGGATACCTGGGAATGTGCGCAACGTTAACCTGAGACTTATTCATCGGACCCATGGCACTACTCAGATGAGAGTTTCCAGAATTTTAGATGAGTAAATCCTGAGAATCTATGATTCAAATCAAGTCTGTTAGGATTCTTGAAATTTTAAGCTTTCATAAAAGCCAGTTTATTGGCATATTTTTTGATTTTTATGGTGGTCTACGGTTCCAGCAAGGTAATTTTTCGTTGATTACGTTGAATGACGCCATTATCCTGTAGCTTTCGCAGCGAACGTGATACAACCTCTGGTGTTAGACAGATTTGTTCAGCAATTTCTTTGATAGGGCGATCTAGAAAAAATGTGCGCTGATGCGACAGGGCTAGGGTATTGAGATAAGCCAGAACACGGTCATAGGCTGAGCGTATACAGCGTAGCGTCATTAAATTTTTGGCGATCTGGAGTTGGTCTGTGAGCTGGTTGATAAAGATAAGGGCCAGTTCGGGTTCCTGACGTAGCAGTGTAAGCAAGGTTTGTTTGGGGACAGCGATGATTTGGGAGGGTTGCACTGCGATCGCAGAGTTACTATAGACCGATTTGTATAATCCATCCTCGCCAAACCACGCGCCGCTCTCCACGGCGTACTGGTTGATCATTTGGCCACTTTCTAGATAGTGCACGAGCTGAATTTTTCCAGTGCGTACACCAAAGATCATCCGAGCCGATTCCTCAGCATGAAAGATCATCTCCCCTGGGTTAAGCTCTAAAAGAGTGGGTTTAAAATCAACAGACCCCTGGTCAAATAAACGATTGAAGGCCTCTATATAGCTGTCCAATTGTTCCATTAAAAAGACACTTAGACTACGATGCTCCCCAGATTAGAGACTTAATCTAAGAGCCCCCCAACAACCACCTAAGTTCAGCCTCAATTAGACTGAGGGTTGACTGAAAATTTGCCATCTATAGACTCATATCAGCCTAAAGACTTTATCAGATTGACTCTTTGTGTCCTTCAACTTGCCGTTCGACCAGGGCAAACGGTACCAAACACAGGGGCCAGATAAAATACTGTAAAAACAAAACTGAATTAAAGTATAAAAAGGCCATCATGGTGATGGCAGAGGCAAAAAATAGGCCCACCCTTTCTTTAAGAAAGCTGAGATAAGCTAGCCCCATCAAAAACAGCATCAGCGCTTTAGCCTTGAGGCCAACCAGCCACGGATAATCTTGGAAAAGAATATTGTCAACAGACGGTGCGCCACCGATGTGAGAATCACCCAGTCGCGTAGCAGAAAATAGAACAGATTTAAAGAAGCCCTCAGCATTCCAAATAATAAATGGCAGTGAGGTGACCAGCGGCACACTCAAAAGAATTACACAGCCCAAGAGCAGGTTTTGCCTATGCCGATTTTTCCACAGATAGATGAGATAGAGCGGCAGCAAAAATATGGCAATCTGTTTAATTCCCAAGGAGATACTAAACAGTAAAAAGGCCAGTCGTGTTTTCTTTCTTACAAGCACCAATGAGATTATCAAAAAGAAAATAGCCGCAAATTCTAGATGATGGACACGAACAATATAGAGACTCCAGCGACCCAACAAAATCATAAGAGAAGCGGCTGTTCCCAGAATAAATAAGCCCCGCTTTTGAAAGTATTGTAGCGTCAGGCCCACAATACCCATGTGAAAGATCAAAGATAGCGGTCGCCAAAAGAATAGCCAGTCGCGATAGTCTAAAAATCCCAGCTTTTGTACAAATGCAGATAGTAAATAGGCCACAGGAAAATAGGTAGCATATTTGTCGTTTTCCCTCAGGTTTCCTGCCAAAACCCTGGCATAGGGGTTCTCCCCAGCAAGAATGCGTTTGCCTTCTAACCAGATATAGTACATGTCATGGCCCTGCAGCTCCTCAGCCGGTGTTTGCCAAAAACTGTAGTGGATAAAAAAGCCTGCAGACGCCAGCAGTAGAAAAACAAACCAATATCGTTTATTCCATTGAGATAACCCTGACATAGCTAATCGATAAATACAACAAACTGCTAGAAATGAGGCTCCAGTATGGCATTAGTTTCTGAGTTTTAGATGTGAACAAAATTCAACAAAAAACCACCTATTTTCCTAAATCGGAAAACTAGGTGGCAACAAACAAGAAAGAGTTTATGACCGTACTCAGGAACTAGGCTCGGGAGCTAGACTCGGCGTTCGACCACTAGGGTAAAGCGAGCGGCGAGCATACCGACAGATGCGATCGCAACCAGCGGCGCAAAAAATGCCAGTCCAACGGCTCCGCCAACTAGACCGGCTGTGAGGGGAATTTCTAACAGGGCTCTGCCTTCAGCATTTTTGATCACAATTCGCCGTACATTACTCTCATTGAGCAGTTCTTGCACCTTACTGACCAACGTATCGCTGTTGACCGAAAATTCTTCGGTCGCCGGTTCTGGGGTAGGAGGTGGATTGGGAGTCACTGGATCTGGGTCAGAATAACTCATAGGACTTTTGAGGATCAACCTAACGTTAATAAACAAACCGGGCGTCTAACGACGAACCTGCTCCTGTGATACTGAATTTATCTGGGAACAGGCTGTCATTCTAAACCTTCTTTTTAGCTTTGCGCCGCTGAGCGCCTAGTCCAGATACTTCTCAAGGGTGCTGGACAGGGTGCTAGCCGGTACAGCTCCGACCACAGTGTCAGCGACCTTGCCTGCCTTAAAGATGAGCAGTGTCGGAATGCTACGAACACCATAGTCGCTGGCGCTAGTGGGATTATCATCCACATTGAGTTTGAGCACCTTGACTCGGCCCTCAAACTTAGTTGCCACTTCATCGACAACGGGAGCCACCATCCGACAGGGACCGCACCAGGGGGCCCAAAAATCTACAAGTACCGGTACTTCACTACCCAGTACATCGGTCTGAAAATCAGCATCAGACACTTCACTTACTAGAATATTTTCAGCCATATTTTGATCTCCTTAAACCAATACGCCAGTAATACAGTAGCTTTATCAAGCCCTCTCTGCATTGGCTGACTCTCACAATTATAGTTCCATAAATTCGAACTAATAGGGGCGGTCATCCGTCCCCGGTCTGTTTTTTCTGAGCTAGAGCCCATGGCATAATGCAGGTATGCGCCCTATTTCCCATCCAGATACTAACCAAATAACCTTGGCAGAGGTGCTATACGCGCTGGGTGATCCAGTGAGGCTAAAGATTGTCAAAACCATCGCCCAAAAAGGCGAGCAGGCTTGTCGCAGCTGTGGTGGCGATGCGATCGCAAAGTCCACGCTGTCCCATCACTTTAAGATTCTGCGCGAAGCTGGAATTATCCACACCGAAAAGGTGGGCACCCAACATTTAAATTCTCTGCGGGTAGATGAGCTAGAAACCAAGTTTCCAGGCGTTCTGGCATCGGTCTTAGCAGCAGCCACTGAGATAGACGTCTGTGACGAGGTGTAGCCGTTTTTTTGACATCTACCCTGCCTCCATCCGCTGTCCTTCTACTAAAATGGCCCGAAAGTCATTGACATTGGTCAGGGTAGGTCCGGTAAAGACCAGGGCTCCAATCGACTCAAAAAAGCTATAGCTGTCATGGGTATCGAGAAATGTCCGGGCGTTGTCGCCTGTTGTCCACAGCTCTGGCGTAATTAGGGCTCCGGCATTGTCTTCGCTACCGTCAATGCCGTCGGTGTCGCAAGCAATGGCAGCAATACCGGGTTCACCATCTAGATAATTGGCTAAGGCCAGTAAAAACTCACTGTTGCGACCGCCTTTACCGACAAACTTTTGGGTAACGGTGACCGTGGTTTCACCGCCGGATAAAATCACGCAGGGCGGCGCTACCGGCTGGCTGTAATATTTAGCCTGACGAGCGATAGCTCCATGCACCAGGGCGACATCGCGGGCTTCGCCTTCGATGGCATTACCCAGAATTATCGGCGTATAGCCATGGGCAATCGCAACCTTGGCCGCCGCTTCCAATGACTGTTGGGGAGTGGCAATGAGATGATTGGTGGTAGTGCTGAGTCGGATATCCCCAGGGGCAATCACCGGATTAGGATTTTGCTGTAGATAGTCGCGAATATGGTTAGGAACCGTCATGCGATATCGGTCTAAAATCTCCAGCGCATCTGCTGCGGTAGCCGTATCCCCCACCGTTGGCCCCGAAGCGATGGCGCTCAGACTGTCCCCCGCCACATCCGAAATAATCAGCGATATTACTTGGGCCGGGTAGGCCGCCGCCGCCAGTCGCCCCCCAGATGAGCAAGATAGCGACTTGCGCACCGTGTTCATGGCCGTAATATCTGCCCCGGAGGCCAGCAGCTGACGGTTAATATCAGCCAGATTCGACAGACTGATACCCTCGGGGGGCAGGGTAAACAAAGCTGAGCCCCCACCCGAAATCAAACAGATCACTAAGTCATCCGCCGTTAATGGCTCCACCCGCTGCAAAATCTGTCGGGCTCCGCGCATGCCGTTTTTATCGGGGACTGGGTGTCCGGCTTCAATTACCTCAATGGCCTGGGTGGGTACGCTATGACCATAGCGGGTAATCACCAGTCCCTCGACGGGGGTTAAATTTCCGGCATCGGCCCAGGAATCTTCGACTGCTTTGGCCATGGCCGCAGCTGACTTACCAATGCCCACGACCAATACCCGGCCTGCCGGTTTAGTTTGCAGATAGGGCTTGAGGACGCGAGCCACCTGTTGTTGTGGCATGGCCGCTGCCACAGCGGCATCAAATAATTCTCGCAGCAGGGCCGAGGCGCTAGATGAAATGGAGGTCATAGCCTGGTTGATAACCCATCAAGGGATGATTTGACGTTAGGGTTGATAATACCCTTAGGGATCGACGTATTTGGGAGAAGTAATACGGTGTTTGACGTATTAATTATTGGGGCGGGGCCTGCCGCTCTTATTATGGCGGCTGCCCTAGCCGACCGAGGCCTCTCTCTACAAGGCCTTGCTCCCACGGCTGCCAACACTCCCTGGCCCAATACCTACGGTGTCTGGTGCGATGAGCTAGAAGCCCTTGGTCTGGGCGATCTGCTGGGGCATCGCTGGCAAAATACCGTAAGCTATTTCGGTCGAGAGGTCGCAACTTCGCCGGTTCGCCACTGCCGTGACTATGGTCTATTTGACAAACGTAGGCTGCAACAGCATTTTTTAGATCGGCTGCAGGCCATGGACTGGCACTGTGGCAAGGCCGCCGCTGTCACCCACAAAGTAGATCACAGCTGTGTTACCACCGACACTGGTAAGCAGCTGACGGCCAAACTGGTGATTGATACAACGGGCCACAACCCGGCACTGGTTAAACGCCCCCAGGCGACGATTAATCCGGTGGCTTATCAGGTGGCCTATGGCATTGTGGGCAAATTTTCAAAACCGCCGGTAGCACCGGGACAATTTTCGCTGATGGACTATCGGGCTGAGCATCTGTCAGCCGACGAGCTGGCTGGCCCACCGACGTTTCTCTATGCCATGGACATGGGGGACGATGTATTTTTTGTCGAGGAAACGTCCCTGGCGCTAACTCCGGCGATGGAGTACGACAGGCTCAAAGATCGGTTACAGCAGCGCCTCAGTGCTGATGGGGTAGCCGTTAGCGAGATTCATCATACCGAACACTGTCTGTTTCCGATGAATCAACCGCTGCCCGATCTAGATCAGCGGGTGTTGGGGTTTGGTGGCTCAGCTAGTATGGTCCATCCAGCCACCGGGTATATGGTGGGGGCCATGCTGCGGCGGGCTCCAGAGGTGGCTAGCGCGATCGCAGCGTCTATAGATAGGGGAGATGTGGGAGGTGCGATCGCAAAAGCAGGCTGGACCACCCTCTGGTCAACAGAGCGTCTGCGCAAACATCACATTTACCAATTCGGTCTAGAAACCCTGATGCGATTGAACCATCGCGAGCTATGCCAATTTTTTGACAGTTTCTTCCAGCTACCCCGAGCAAAATGGGCAGGCTTTTTAGCCGATACCCTATCGCCTTTTGAGCTAGTCATGGCCATGATCACCATGTTTGGGCACACAACAAACCCCGTCAGAATCGGCCTAATGGGCGGCGTCGGCACCGATGGCCAGCTATTATTAAAATCACTGATTGGCACAGCCTAACCCAATCTTTGAGAAGGATTCATCTATAGCCCCAGTTCTGTATTCCCTAACACAAAACTATTGCATTTCCGTTCATCCGGTTCCATGGAATGCGAAAATACCCCTTGACAAAGCCACAAGGGAGATACGACATGGCTGCATTTCCGATCGACTTAGACGCTTACCAACGTATCAGTCTTGACCCATCCACACCGACGCTGACCGATGAACAGCGCAAGGCCATCAAAGCAAACATCCAACTTTGCCGCGATGCCATTGTCTTCTTTACAGCCACAGGCGCTGCTCGGGGTGTTGGTGGTCATACCGGCGGCCCTTACGATACCGTCCCCGAAGTTATGCTTCTAGACGCTATTTTCCGAGGTGCGCCCGACAGCTACGTCCCCACCTTCTTTGATGAAGCCGGACACCGCGTTGGCACCCAGTATTTAATGTCTACGCTCAACGGCGACCTACCGGCTGAGCGGCTAATGAACTATCGCGCAGCCGGCTCCCATCTACCCGGACACCCTGAGCTAGGTCTCACTCCCGGTGTTAAATTTAGCTCCGGTCGTCTGGGTCACATGTGGCCCTATGTCAACGGTGTTGCCCTAGCCAACCCTGGCAAAGCTGTCTTCTGTCTCGGGTCCGACGGGTCCCAACAAGAAGGCAACGATGCTGAAGCCGCCCGTCTAGCCGTTGCCCAGCACATCAATGTCAAACTCCTGATTGACGACAACGATGTCACCATTGCTGGTAATCCCTCCAAGTACCTCCCCGGCTACAGCGTCAAGAGAACCCTAGAAGGTCACGGTCTAAAAGTACTTGAGTGCAACGGCGAAGACATTGACGCGCTCTACGCTAACATCTGCGAAGCCATCAATACCCCTGGCCCCATCGCCGTTATCCTCAAGCGCCCCATGTGCCCCGGCATTGAAGGTCTAGAGGGCTCCAACCACGGCCATGATGTCATTTCTGTTCCTGCTGCCGTCAAGTATCTAGAAGCTCGCGGTCATCAATCAGCCGCCGACATTCTCACCAATACTAAGGCTCCTAAAAATACCAACACCTACACCGGTTCCACCGACAAAATGGATGCCAACCGTAAGGTCTTTGGTGCAGCCGTAGTCGAGATTCTCGGTGCCATGAGTGAAGAAGACCGTAAGAACAACGTGCTCGTTGTAGACAGCGACCTAGAAGGCTCCTGCGGTCTCAACACCATTCACGATGCTCACCCTGAAATCTTTATCAGCGGCGGTATCCAAGAGCGTGGCAACCTATCTGCTGCTGCCGGTTTTGGTATGGAAAAAGGCAAGCAGGGTATCTTTGCTACCTTTAGCGCCTTCTTAGAGATGTGTATCTCCGAGATCACCATGGCCCGTCTAAACTACTCCAACCTGCTGTGCCATTTCTCCCACGCCGGTATTGACGACATGGCCGACAACACTTGCCATTTCGGTATGAACAACCTGTTCGCTGACAACGGTTTAGATGACAGCCACCCCACCAACATTTACTTCCCCGCAGACGCTAACCAAATGCGCGCCTGCGTGAAGTCAGTCTTTAACGATCCCGGTCTGCGGTTTATCTTCTCCACCCGTTCCAAAGTACCCATGATTTTGGACACCGACGGGAACGAGATGTTTGCCGGTGACTACACCTTTACCTCCGGTAAAGATGACATCGTCCGTGAAGGAACTGCAGGCTACGTTGTCGCCTTTGGTGCCGCCCTTTACCGTGCCCTAGACGCCGTTGAGAAACTCAAGGCCGAAGGCATTGACGTTGGCCTAATCAACAAAGGTACCCTCAACGTTGTTGACGAAGATACCCTAGCCAAGATTGGCAGCACTCCCATGGTGCTTGTAGTTGAGTCCTTTAACCGTCGGACTGGTCTAGGTAGCCGCATGGGCTCCTGGCTGCTAGAGCGCGGCTTGACTCCTAAGTATGGCTACATCGGCACCCATATCGAAGGCGGCGGCGGTCTATGGGAGCAGTTCCCTCACCAGGGCATCGATTCCTTTGGTATTGTTGCTAAGGCCAAAGAGCTGTTG
>JBCDFI010000176.1:0-9976 GCA_039178155.1 Cyanobacteria bacterium P01_H01_bin.105 | reverse complement strand
TATGGATTTTGATCGTGCGCTTGCCTTAGTTAATGACGCCATGTCTGCAGCTTTTGGCAGACTCGTTAGTGATGCGGAACTGGCTTTATTCAAGGGAGCCTGGTACGGCCAAACCTATGAGGTGATTGCTGAAGAATCGGGTTACGCAGCTAGCTACTTTACTCGCATTGTTGGTCCCAAATTTTGGAAAAATCTTAGTCAGGCTCTAGGAGAAAAAGTTAGCAAAACCAGCTTTCGTGCTGCCATTGAAAAGCGCCATCGCCTTGGCGAAGCTTTGCCTCTTAGCATTCCAGAAGCTTCCTCTGACCTCTCTTCCTTCTCTGCTGCTCCCGCTCCACCAACCCTTTCCATTGATTGGGGCGAAGCCCCTGACGTTACTGCTTTCTATGGTCGTCAATCTGAACTTCATGCTCTGACTCAATGGACTGTGGACGAGCGCTGTCGTTTGATTGGTGTTTTGGGGATGGGAGGCATTGGCAAGACTACCCTGACCGCCAAGTTTATAGAGGTTTTAGAAGCCCAGACAGACTGCCCGTTTACTCACATTATTTGGCGTTCACTTCGTAACGCTCCTCCCTTAACTGCATGGCTAGATGAGGTGGTTTCATTTATCTCCGGTCAGCAGGATACTGAGGCTACTCCTAAACGGTTGTTGCACTGGCTACGCCAATCACGGTGTCTCCTGGTCCTCGATAATATGGAGACAATTTTGCATAGTGGTGAGCGAGCGGGCTATTTTCGCAGTAACTACGCAGATTATGGAGAATTATTAAAGTTACTGACTGAAACCCGTCATAAAAGCTGTGTTATTCTCACCAGTCGTGAAAAACCAGCAGTAGTGGGTGCCTTTGAAGGGGTAGATTTGCCGGTGCGATCGCAATCTCTCACCGGTTCTCCAGAAGCTGCCATTGCTCTGCTCAATGCTAAGGGGCTACTGGGTACAGATACTGAAAAACAATCTTTGGGAGAACGCTACAGTTACAGCCCCTTGGCCTTAAAAATTGTTGCCACCTCTATTCAAAGTCTCTTTGAAGGACACATAGATCTGTTTCTAGCTGAAGATACCCTAGTGTTTAACGGTCTTCAGCGCCTGTTAGACCAACAGTTTAATCGACTAACGGCCTTAGAAAAAACAGTGATGATTTGGTTAGCCGGTAATCGAGAATGGACTGCCATTGGTGAACTGGTGGAGGATATTCAGCCCCCAGTAGCCAGGATGCAGGTATTGGAAACTTTAGAATCTCTTAGCTGGCGATCCCTGATTGAAAAAAAAGGGGGGCGCTATACCCAACAACCAGTGGTGATGGAATATGTCACCAGTCAGTTTATTCAACAGGTGTTGCAAGAACTCAACGACGCTGACCTGCGATTGTTTCTTAGTCATGCATTACTCAAAACTACGGTCAAAGACTATATTCGCTTGAGTCAGCAGCGATTGATTTTGCAACCCATTGCCCATCAGTTTGCCCGTAACTTCAGAGCTAAAGCGATCTTAGAGCAACAAATACAGCGGCTGTTAACCACTTTAAGACAGCGATCTCAACCAGGGTACGGCGCGGGTAATCTGTTAAATCTATGTATTGACCTGGGAGTGGCTCTAGCGGGGTTAGATTTTTCTCATCTACCGGTTCACCATGCCTATTTGCAACAGACTTGTTTGCATCAGGCCAGTTTTGTGGGAGCTACTTTTATCCATACGGCCTTTACCCAAACCTTTGGAAATGTGTTGGCGGTGACATTTAGTCCCAATGGCCAACTGGTAGCAGCCTCTGACACCAACGGTCAGATTTGGCTGTGGCGGATAGACCAGTTGGATCAGCCCTATCTAACCTGGCAAGGCCATGGAAACTGGGTTTGGAGTCTCGACTTTAGCCCTGATAGCCAGATCCTGGCCAGCGGCTGTGATGATGATAATGACACTCTCAAATTGTGGGATGTACATACAGGGCAGCATCTGCGGACACTCATGGTGCCGGATAGTCGGGTGCGCGCCGTTGGGTGGCAGCCCCAGCAAAGATTGATCGCTAGCAGCGGCGTGGATGGGACGGTGCGGCTATGGAATCCTGAGACCGGAGACTGTGTAAACAGTTTAGAGGGCCATAGCAACAAATCATCTGCATTAGCCTGGTGTCCTCAGCCGGACAAGGGACATATTCTTGCGACAGGCAGTGCGGATCAGACTATCAAAATTTGGGATACAGCCACGGGGAACTGTCTGCAGACAATTGAGGTGGGAGAAGGGGTGTTTGCGATCTCGTGGCATCCCCATAAACCACTCCTGACCAACGGTACCAAAAACGGTGATGTCCAGATTTGGCACAGTGATACCGGCGAACTACTCCACAGCCTGCAGGGCCACCAAAAATGTATTTGGAGTGTTGCCTGGAACCGTGACGGCAGTCTGCTGGCCAGCAGCGGTGACGATCGCAGTATTCGTCTGTGGGATACCCACACCGGACAGTGTTTGCGTATTCTCCAGGGCCATCAAAATATTGTCCGAGCAGTACAATGGCGACCTGAGGTGGACAATACATCTCAAGATACCTTTGAAATGCTGGCCAGCGGGTCGTTTGACCAAACAGTGCGGCTATGGAATCCTCGGGCCGATGCCTCTCTCAAGGTTTTGCAAGGGTATCGCAATGACCTCCAAGCCCTGGCCTGGCACCCCAAAAATGATCTGGTAGCCAGCGGTGGCCACGATTGCCAGGTGCGGCTGTGGGATATACAAACAGGGCAATGTCTCACCACCTTATCTGGTCACAGTCGACCGATATGGGCGGTAGCCTGGAGTCACAAGGGTCAACTGGCCAGCAGCGGCGACGATCAGACCATCCGTCTGTGGAATATAGACACACACCAGGTGGATGCAGTCTTAAAAGGTCATCAGGGCAGTATTTGGGACCTGGTCTGGCATCCTGATAACAATCTCTTGGCCAGCGCCTCCCATGATCAAACCTTACGGATATGGGACACAGAAACGGGACGCTGCGTAACCACACTCAAAGGGCATGGGAGTTTTGTCCGAGCGGTAGCCTGGAGCCCTGATGGTCACATCTTGGCCAGTGGCAGCTATGATCAAACGCTTCGACTGTGGAATGTGGCCACCGGAGACTGTCTCAACGTGCTGTATGACCCGAATAATTGGGTGTGGAAAATGGCGTTTAGCCCTAATGGCAAAACGCTAGTAACCGGCGGCACCAACGGTGACGTTAAGCTGTGGCAGGTGTCTACAGGCAAACATATCCAAACTCTCAAGGGGCACCAAAATTCGGTATGGGCATTGGCCTGGCGTCCCAATGGTCGCACTCTGGTTAGTAGTTCCTGTGACCAGACGGTCAGGATCTGGCGAGTAAGCGATGGCCGGTGTCTCCAGGTGTTTAAAGGCCATACTAATCTGATCTGGCGGATGGCCCTGAGTCCCGATGGCAAGACGATTGCTAGCTGTGGTTCGGATGAAACAATTCGGATGTGGGATGCGGTCGCCGGAACCTGTCTAAAAGTTCTGCGCCCCATACGACCCTACGAAGGGATGAACATTAGTGATGTTCAGGGCCTGACCGATGCGCAACAAATCAATCTCAAGAGACTGGGCGCAATCATACAATCCCCAGACACGGCTGAACCTCCCGAGGCACCATCACCGAAGATAGTCGTCGCTAGTCAGTCAGAAACGTCACCGTTGAAGATCCAGTTATTCGGTGGTTTGACCGTTACTTACCAGCAAAAAATAGTGAGCAACCTGGGCACCAGCCGCACCCAGTCACTGTTGGTCTATTTATTATTGCATCGTCACAGCAACCAATCACGACAACAAATTGCCCTATCTCTATGGCCCGCTTCCCTGGATAGTCAAGCCCGCACAAATCTGCGCAAAGAACTCCATAATCTTCGACGTCACTTACCCGAGGCTGAGATTTATCTCCACAAAAACGCCAGTCAGCTAGGCTGGCAAAATCAAGCACCTTTTTGGTTGGATGTGGCTGCTTTTGAAGCAGCACTTGCCAGGGTCAATAAGCAATCGGAAGCAGACCCACTGTCCCATTTAGAACAGGCCGTTTTTCTTTATAAAGGAGACGTGCTGCCAGCCATGTATGACGAGTGGCTTGGTCCCCTACGGGATGGTTTTCAACAAAAGTTTAGCCAGACGTTAGCTCAATTAGTGACTCTCTTAACCAAACAAGAGAAGTATACATCTGCCTTGACCTATGGAGAGCAGCTATTACGGTTAGATCCTCTGAGGGAATCCACCTATCAACAGCTGATGCAGTTGCATGACCGGTTAGGGAACCGTGCCATGGCGCTACAGATTTATCACCAGTGTATGACGACGCTGAGGGATGAATTAGGCATTGATCCAAGCTCGACAACTCAAAAGATGTATAGTCAGCTACTCCAGTAGACTATCCTAGGAACGATATAGCATTAGCGGATGCATCGTCTGTAACCACTTCACTCCAGGCAATACTTGATCTTATCGATTAAAGGATAGTTTCTCGCTTCTTAACTGTTCCCACCGAGGTTAATGGTGATCAGCCTCGATGGGAGGTGCGCTATCACTATTTTCAAACCATGTATTCGATTGTGTTTAATTTAACAACGTCTGGTACAAGGCTTGCGTAGCAGCGCTTGGATCAACCCCCAATTCATCTCGCAATCTAGTCATACACTGATGATAAATTTGGAGGGCAACAGCGCGATCGCCCCTCTTATCGTGTAACCTCATCAAAGCTTGATAGGTAGACTCTCGCAAAGGCTCCTGCTGCTGCAACTGTTGCCCATAGTAAATTGCCTGGGTATAGTTCTGTTGTTGTTCTAGCAGTTGTATTAGTTGACCAAGACTGCCTAGATACTTTTGATGTAGCCGTTCTCGCTCTTGTATCACCCAGTCATGGTCCTGGGAGGGAAGGAGATATCCATGGTAAAACGAGATTGCCCGTTCAATTAACTGCTGCTGTTCTCGTAATGTTTCAGCCGGTAAGTGTACAGCCTGATCTAATGCCTGTTCAAATTCCGCCACATCAAGGTGGTATGTCGCATCAGGATTCCACTGAATGGTTTGAGCATCAATGCGAAGATGGGAGGCCGCAGCTGGTAATGCCTGACGTAATTTGAATAGATCCTTGCGGAGGGCACTACGACCTTGGGAATCAGAGGCATTGGGAGAGAATAGAAAGGCGAGGTGCTGCCGGGTATGGACAATGGAGTTATTTAAAATCAGATAAGCCAGAAGCGCTTGCGATCGCCGATTGGAAAGGTCCAGAATACCTCCCGTATGATCGGTAATTTGAAACCCTCCTAACAGTTGAATATTCAGTAAGGTGGGGGATAAATCCTGAGAGGCAGTGAAGGTAATATGGGTAGATGGTTCCCTGGCAGTAGCCTTGTCAGACATAGCCTTGCTGTCAGGGGAGCTAATTTCCTGCAACGATTCTCGGAGAGTACCTGGAGGCTCACCCAGGGACTTTTCTGGAGACGTAACCACAGAATTGATCGAAGACTTTTGTGAAGACTGATCAGTTGCCCCTAAAACTTTGAGAGTCTGTTTTTGGGCCTCAGTAATACCCTGCACCCCGGTAATATCCATACCTTCGTAGGGGCGATCGCTTCTCAGGGTTTTGATACATTTTCCCGTGGATGCATCCCATATCCGAATGGTGCCATCCTGGCTGCTGCTGGCGACGTGACGACCACCAGAACTCCAGGCTAACGACCAGATGCGCTGACTGTGCCCCAGGCAGGTGTGAGCGCAGGTGCCGGTTTCCACATGCCAAAATCTAACGGCATAATCGTTCTCACTGGCACTAGCCACCCAATTGCCATCGGGGCTCCAGGCGACTGCCCAGACAATGCCCGGATGTCCGGTAAATTCTCGCTCACAGGTTCCCGTTTCTACATTCCATAACTTAATCGCCTTAGTGCTGCTGCTGCTGGCAATCCACTTACCATCAGGGCTCCAGGCAATGGACATCGCTAGCAGGTGGTCATCGTGGAGTGTCTTTAAGCGTTCTCCAGTGGTGGCATCCCACAAAATAATGCAGCGATCGTCTCCTGCGGTGGCAAAAATATCGCCATGGGGGTGCCACGCCACCATCCAAATCCAGCTTTTATGGCCATGCAACACATGTAGACAATCGCCGGTTGCAGCATTCCATACCCGTACGGTTAAATCATTGGTGCTGCTGCCGCTAGCCAACAACGTGCCATCAGGACTCCAGGCGACGGACCACACCCAACTGCGGTGTCCGGTTAGGGTCTGCAGGCATTGCCCCGTATGCACATCCCAAAGCTTAATGGTGGCATCACTGCTGCTGCTGGCCACCAATGGCTGGTTGGGACACCAGCTAACGGAAAAACTCCATCCCTGGTGCTCGGTCATCACTTGTGTGCATTGCCCGGTGTCAACGTCCCAAAACCGCAGGGCTTGATCGGTGCCCACCGTTGCCAGCGTCTTGTCATCGGGACTCCAGGCCACCATTTTGACTAGGGCGGTATACCCTTTAATGGTCTGACGACAATATCCCTGGGCGACATTCCATAGGCGAACGGTTTGGTCGTGGCTACCGCTCACCAGTGTTTGGCTATCCGCCGTCCAGTTTAAGCCCCAAATATGTTCTTGGTGTCCGTAAAATGTGCGCACACATGTGCCTGTGTCTGGACTCCATAGGTAAAGAATGCGATCGCCACCACTGGCTAAAAATTGGCCATCGGGACTCCAGACCAAGGAGTCTACCCAGAAAGCTTTATTTAAAGAGGGTGTCCCTGGCAAATCGTCAGGATTGAGAGATGGTTTGGTCTGAGCAGGCCGTTCTCTATCCCTAGGGTTATTGTGAACAGCACCACTTTGAACAGAGTTATCTTCTGACCATGCGTCATCCATCTCGATGATGGCTGGCAGGGAGAGACATCGGATTAGCTTTCCGGTCTGTCCATCCCAAAGCCGAATGCAATGATCAGCACTGCCGCTGGCTAATGTAGTTCCATCAGGACTCCACACCACCCGCCGCACCCGCGCTTTGGCTAAAGGAAACACGCGTATGCATTCGTTAGTCTGCATATCCCATTGCCGCAGCGAATAATCTTCACTGCTGCTGGCTAGATAGGTCCCATCAGGATGCCATGCAACACTCCACACTAGGCTTTGGTGTCCAGTTAATGTGGCCAGACAGTCTCCTGTTGCGGCATCCCAAAGTTTGATGGTGCGATCGCTACTGCCTGAAGCAATTATTTTTCCATCCGGACTCCAATCAACCGTCCAAACTGGCCCACGATGCCCGATCAGAACGGCCAGACACTGACCTGTTTTGCGATCCCAAATCCGGATAGTTGCATCACTACTAGCCGTTGCCAACCTCTGTCCTGCTGGCTGCCAGGTGATTGCAGCAATGCCATCCGTATGGCCCGATAACGTTCGATAGGACTGATGAAAAATCGGTTGTGTGCCCTGACCACGGTCTAAATCACTCTCTAAATGCCAAAGACAAAGGGTTCCGACCATATCGCCAAACGCCATCATGGTGTTGTCAGGGCTACAGGCCAACGATAAAATGCCGCCAAAGGTTTCAGTAAATCGACAATCGTGCAGGGTGGCACGGCTTATATTGGCATTGACACTTTGTTGAGTCCGAAAGTTAACCTGGCGAATTGTGCAGTCAGAAAAGTCAAAACTGGTCAGGTCTAGCTTAAGGTGAAGACAAAGATTAAAAATATTACCAATGCCATACCCGGTTAATGGTTTGGCATGGTGGCGAATGGCTTGCAGAACAGTATAAAGGTGATGACTAAGGGATTTTTTGTTTAAAAATTGAGCCATAAGGCGATCGCCAATGGCATTCAAAATTAATCGAATTTGGCTCTCACGAATATAGTCTTTTGTGGTTGTTTTAATCAGCGCATAGCTATCTAAAAATGCCAGATTTTCGACAATGCCCTCTATCAACTCAGCACTAATCTGGGTAATTAAATGCTCAGTGACATATTCCATCACCACAGGCTGCTGCGTATAGGTTTTTCCTTGTTGTTCAATCAGCGATCTCCACGACAAAGACTCAAGCGTTTCCAGTAATTGTGATTTAGAACAGGGGGGATAAATATCGGTCATTAGATCGGCAATACTGGTCCAATCTCGGTTGATGGCAAGCCACACCATCAGCTTTGTTTCCAGCGATGTCAGCCGCTCAAAATGTTGATCAAGTAGTTGTTTCGCGCCATTAAATAGAAGCGTATCTTCAGCTAAAAATAGGCCGATATTGCCTTCAAATAAACTGTTAATGGAGGTAGCTACAATTTTAAGGGCCAGTGGACTATTGCCCAGGCGATCGCCCAAGGTTTGTTTCTCACTTTCTGAGCCAATCAGTCCCTTAGCCGTCAATAATGACTGAGCGGCCTCCGACGAACCGCCCAGATGGAGAGAATGTACCTGTAAGTCAACACCTTCTAGGGTCCCCACAATGGCAGGTTTTTCTCGACTCGTCAGGATAACACTGCTTTGATGCCGGGTTTCGGCCAATAGCTGTAGCAGGTGACCATAATCTTCGTAACCTGTCCGCCAGAAGCCAGCGCGAGATTCCTGATGGGGAGTTTGCGTTGGGTCAGCATTCCCTTGCAACAGCGTTTCCGTGTTGTCTAGAACAAGCAGACAGGCAGACTGACGCAACCAGTAAAGAAGTCGCTTCGGTGTTGCCTCTGTATCTTGCTGATTGGAAAGAAATGGCACCAATTCTTCTAGCATTTCTAGCAGAGAAGGCGCATTACGAAGCGATCTCCAAATAATATGGGTGAACGGACAGTTGGCTGTATTCAGCATTGTTTCAACCAGCTTTGCCGCCAATGCTGTTTTGCCAATGCCCCCCATGCCAAAGATCCCCACCACCCGACAGCGGTCGATGGTCAGCCACTGAGTTAACGTTGCGAGTTCTTGCTGCCGACCGTAAAAAGTGGTGACGTCTGGGGCTTCACCCCAATCGACTGAACAGGAGAATGGCTCCGTCTTAGGAGAAGCGGTCGCTATATTTTGAGAGAGTGTACCCTGTGAGGATGATGCCTGATTAGATGCCTGGTTTGGGTAAGGGGATTGGGTGGATTCCTTTGCTGCCGAGGGCGGCAAGAATGGGGCGAATGTTTGCGTCTGCTCCCAGTTCTTGCTTAGCTGTAGCAGCGCCGCTCGAAATCGAGACTTACTGACTCTAGTCCCCACCGCTTCACTGAGGGTTTTCCAAAACTTGGGCCCAACAACACGGGTCAGATAGCTGGAAGCATAGCCTGATTGTTCGGCAATTGTCTCGTAGGTTTGTCCATGCCATGCCCCTTTAAATAATTCTAGTTCAGCTTCATTCAGTGTTCTACCATGGACGGTAGACATAGCATGGTTGACAAACGTGAGAACTACGTCATATTCCATTGTTGTTGCTACAATCCAGACATCGAAGCCCCATAAGGCACGGTCAGTACTACCACTCATACCATCGCGTAAAACTTACGATTAGGCAAGACGGGGTAATGGTTCGATGAGATTGAATCAAAACGTTGCTGGTAAGGGTGATGGAATGCCCACAAGCTCTATTAATTAGCTATACAAATCTAAATATGCCTGGAGGCTATTGCTACATTAAATGTTGTTGGCAGGTGTTTGAACCAGTGGCACAACGACTGGTTTCCTAAAATGAAATCACGATGGTGCTCAACACCTCCCATCGTTTAGCGGATTGACTTTAGCTTTGTTCTGGATTTAATCCTCATTCGATGATTGGCGGAGGGCACTTTCGACTTCTGCAATCAGTGTCCAGGGCACAATGACGTTCACCTCATATAGCGATTGCCAGATTTCCGGGCCTATTATCAGGGCAACTCTCTTGTTACCGCTATCTTTACCCATGGTCGGTATCGCTCAGCTTAATGGGGTTGAATAAATGAGTCATTGAATAACAGGGCGCTAGGCTCTCCCATCTTAGATTGGGATTCCTGAATGGTTCTTTCTGCT
>JBCDFI010000175.1:0-10017 GCA_039178155.1 Cyanobacteria bacterium P01_H01_bin.105 | reverse complement strand
TGTTAGTACAGCTGTGGTAACAAACAGTTTTCAGCCTGCCTATGCGGCTCCTTGTGCGGCAACGTCTGTAAATCCTTGTGCAGCAAATCCTTGTGCGGCTGAGGCGAATCCCTGTGCAGCCGATCCTTGTGCAGCAAATCCTTGTGCGGCTGAGGCGAATCCCTGTGCAGCCGATCCCTGTGCGGCGGCTAGTAAAGGTAGTTTTGTTACTGTATCGAGTGACACATCAGGGGGAGCTACTGTGATTAACGAGAACGGCAAGTATTATCTTGAACTGGATGGCTCCTTTAGCACTGAAGAAGGCCCTGATCTCTTTGTTTTGCTACATAAAGAAGCGATTCCCCAAAGCTATAGTGCCGAGCAATATGTGAACTTAGGAGATCTTCAGTCTATTGAAGGCAGTCAGCGTTATGAGATTCCTGAAGGTATTTCTATTGAAGAATTTAAGTCTGCTGTTATCTGGTGTCGCCAATTCGATGTGACCTTTGGCTATGCCGCGATTTAGGTCATAGACCGCAGCGATAGATGATGGGAAAATGGGGCAGTAGGCGTTTGTACCTTTCTCATTTTCCCTTGATGGTGACCACAACATTACCCGCTGATGTGCAGCAGTTAACCGAAGATACATCGGTGGCTTTAGCTCGCCAAATTCAGTTTGCTGATATTTCAATTGATTTAACTGAGCGGTCCATTGCAACTAGCTATGTGTGTGCGGGCTCCGGTCAACCCATCCTATTAATCCATGGGTTTGATAGCTCGATTTTTGAATTTCGTCGGTTAGTTCCTGAGCTAGCTTCTGATGCTCAAGTGTGGACCATGGATCTGCTAGGGTTTGGGTTTACCGATCGCACGACGGATACGCCGATTACGCCTGCGGCTATTAAGCAGCACATTTATAGCTTTTGGCAACAGCAAATTGGGAAACCGATGATTGTGGCAGGGGCTTCCATGGGGGGGGCCGCTGCCATTGATTTTGCGCTTGATTTTCCAGATGCTGTTGAAAAGCTGGTGCTCTTAGATAGTGCTGGCTTTGCGGCTGGACCGGCCATGGGTAAGTTTATGGTGCCACCGTTAGATAGCTGGGCAACGGCATTTTTAAAAAATCCGGGAGTGCGTCGCCGGATTAGTCAGCAGGCTTACTGCGATCGCACCTTTGTGACCCCAGATGCTGAACTTTGCGCCGCACTGCATTTGCAAATGCCCAACTGGAAAGAAGCGCTGATTGGGTTTACCAAAAGTGGCGGTTACAATTTTTTGAGTAACTCTATCCAAAAGCTTAATCTTCCTACACTGATCGTATGGGGTGAACAGGATAAAATTCTAGGCACTAAGGATGCCTACCGGTTTCAAAAAACGATTCCCGGCAGCCAGTTGGTATGGATTGCTGAGTGTGGCCATGTACCTCATTTAGAAAAACCCAGGAACACAGCTCAAGCAATCAGGTCTTTTTTGTAAGCGTAGATCTCTCGCTCTGCATCATTTATCTGCTAATTGTGCATGACTGTTGCAACTATCCTAGATATTTGTCAAGACGACATCAGTATCGCCCGTTGGATTCGATTTAGCTACTCGACATTGCGATGGTTTGAGTGGTCTCCCCTGGCTTATTTGATGCTTGGGGGAGTGCTGATGCTTGGATTTTTGATTGTCAGCGGTCTTTTGATGCGGGGATTTATTCTGTTAGGACGAGGTCGGCGGCTCAGACAGCTGTGGCTTTGGGGATTTCCGATTGCTCTATTTCTGAGCGTGTCGCCTTTGATGATTGGGGAGCCGTTGCTGACGCAGTTCTTAGCCACCTATCGGGGACAAACGGCTGACGCTATCGTTGTTTTGGGCCGGGGTATCTATCTGCGCGATAGTCGAGTGACCATGGCTGCCGATTTACTCTCCGCCGATCGCGCGCCTCGGGTGTTTGTTAGCGGTCGTGGTGATGCGTTGTTTATGGCCGATATGTTGAATGAGTTGGGTGTGGCGTCTGACAAAATTGCTGGAGAAGATTGTTCGATTACAACTGAGCAGAATGCCCAGTATACGGCTCAGCAGCTACGGCCTGCTGGGGTAAAGTCTATTATCTTGGTAAGCGACCCGCCCCATTTACTGCGATCGCAGCTGGTCTTTCGTAGCCTTGGCTTTAGGGTGATTCCCTATGCTAGTCCGTTACCTAAGCATGTCGGCCTGCGACGGCGACGACTGCTAGCCCTAAGAGAATCCGTAGGTCTAGTCGGCTATGGTTTGATGGGGCGCTACTGGCCCCGGCCTGTGACTACTGGGAATACGACCGCTGCTCAGCAAACCGGTACCCAGTAAATCAGTTCTCAGTGCGGTTCCCAGTGCAGTTTCTAGGAACCCTGCGCCCGGTAAAACAAGAGAGCGAACCAGTACAGTAAACTAGTTCGGACACACAGTTTGCCGGAGATGCGATCGCAATGGGGTCAGGTTCATCACACTCATCTGTCCGCTGGATTGCGATCGCTACCGTAGGTTTAACCCTATTTATCGCCTTTGTCTGGCGTTTGGGCAGCATCGGCCTATTTGATGAAACAGAGCCCCTTTTTGCCGAAGCCTCCCGTCAGATGTACGAAACTGGCGATTGGATCACTCCCTATTTCAATGGCGAAACTCGGTTTGACAAACCTCCACTCGTCTATTGGGGTATGGCCCTTGGCTTTCACCTGTTTGGGGTCAATGAGTGGGCCGTTAGGCTACCCTCAGCTCTAGCAGCAGCAGGGTTATCCGGGTTTAGCTTTTATACTCTGCAGCGGTTTGGCTATTCCCACGACGCTCAGTCCACCGATATTGCCGATAAAAAGCAGGTGTTTACCCTGGCTGCCCTAGTGGGCACAGTGGCCATGGCGCTGAACCCACAAACCATTGTGTGGGCTCGCACAGGCGTCTCGGACATGCTGCTTTCTGGCTGTATGGGAGCAGCGTTACTGTGCTTTTTTTGGGGCTACGCCCAGGCTCCTCGCTGGTACTACGGCTTTTACATTTTTGTGGCGCTGGCCGTGCTAGATAAAGGCCCAGTAGGAGCGGTCATTCCAGGGCTAGTAGTCTTTGTGTTTGCGGCCTATGTCGGTCAAATCCGCACCCTGCTCAAAGAAATTAAGCTGCTACGAGGCGCTCTACTCACACTATTGCTAACGCTGCCCTGGTTTATTGCCGTCATTGCCATCCATGGCCAAACCTATATCGATAGCTTTTTTGGGTATCACAACTACGAGCGATTTACTGATGTTGTCAATGGTCATGCGGCTCCCTGGTACTTTTACTTTGCCGTCGTCGCTATCGGTTTTTTGCCGTGGTCACCGGGGTTGCCGTTTGCCATGGCCCGACTCCGTCCTTGGTCAATCGGCTATTGGCGACGTCAACCCCGAGAAAAGCATCTGGGGGTGTTTGCCCTGGTTTGGTTTCTATCTATCTTTTGCTTTTTTACCGCTGCCGTGACCAAGCTGCCGAGCTATGTATTGCCGCTAATGCCAGCAGCAGCAATTATGGTCGGGCTGATGTGGGCCGGAGCGCGACAGCGCGGCACCTGGATCAGTGCTGTGCTCAGCATTGTGTTTTTTACCATTCTGGCAGTGGCCTCTTTTTTAACCCCAAACTGGATTGGTGGTGACCCGGTGATGCCTGATTTCCCCATACTGGTTAGAGAGTCTCAGGCGATGCTCTACGGTGCGGTGATCTGGGGGCTCGCCGCATTAGTCGGGTTAAGCTTACTGTTGATGCGACGAGGACGCTGGTTATGGGCTGTCAGTTTGGTCGCTTTTGCTGTATTTACCGTAGTTACAATTTTGCCGGTGGCCACTATTGCTGATAGCCAGCGGCAGCTACCCCTGCGACGGCTGGCCGAGACCATACGAACAGAACAACAGTCCGATGAAACCATTGCTATGGTTGGATTTATGAAACCTAGCTTGGCGTTTTATACCCAGCGGCCGGTGCTGTATACCTATAATCCTGACTCGGAACAGCTACAGGCCACAGGGCAGGCCCTGGTTGTGGGGCATCCAGATGAAATCGCAATAGCTATCAGCGTTAGCCAGTCAGGAGAGATTTTACAAACAGAAGAGGCCTATCAGCTGGCTCGATTGGTGTTTTAAGGGAGCTTGAATATGGTTCTATCTATCCCTATGCACTTTTCGACTTTCGTAACATCTGAAACCACTGATGCAACAACAATACTCGAATCCGATAACAATCATAGCCATCGGGATTCTCTGACTCTTCCACAATGCCAAAATTCTGCAGCACGTGAACCGCATCCAAACATTGAATCTCTGAAAGATTTAATTTCTTAGTCAAAAATCCTAGCAATGTTCTTGCCCTCAGCCAGCCATCGGTGTTGGTAGAGGCCGTTGTCATCATACTGAGGGCATTCAAAACATGATGTACTTTTGGTTTGGACTTGTACGCTCTCAGCTCGCCAATAATGCCATACTCTACATAGGCTTTTAAAGACTGATCGCGAAAGACTTTTCTCAGGTGTTGTTGAGCCAAGGCAAAAGATATATTAGATATATGTCCTGTCGAACTCACATCAGCTTGGATTCTAGCTTTTCTCGCTAAAAATCCTGCTATCTTTCTAATGAGAAAAGGATGTCCGCCACTAAGCCGATGAATCGCTTGTATAGTCTGACGATCAAATTCTAGATTCATCAAACTGCTGATGCCATTGATCAACAGCGAAGTTTCATAAATAGAAAGTGGTGGTAAGAAAGACTCCTTAAAAAACTGATGGAGTGGATTTTTAGATGTATCAGAAAAATTCCATTGTTTAATGCGATTACACTGGGGTCGTACAGCAGTTACTAGCAGAGATACAAGCTGTTCTTTTTGACTTAGCGCCCGTAATGCAGTAAATACAAAGCTAAACTCTTCAGCTTTCTCTTCAAATTTTTCGTTAGACCGAGGGAAAATCCTATCTAGATTATCTAGACAGCATAGAATAGGAAGCCCATAGCCGACATCCTCAAGGTCTTTGGCTAGCTTCTTAAAGTGTTGGGAAAATTCAAGCGAGGCCTCTTTAATCGAAACATCACTCTCTGCAAGAACAGGAGGTTGCTCTAACAAAGGATTTTTATTCTTGGCTAATGAATAGAGCTTTTGAATGATATCATCTAGTAGCTCGATGCCATAGCCAATATCGCTGTAGGTTTGCAGGTCTGTATAGATAATGGCGCGATCCTGACACATTAGAGATATCTGATGTACCAGGGAGGATTTTCCTGACTTTCGTAGTCCAAACAAACCTATGCTTTGATTATTTTGTAAATCGGCAGCTAGTTCGTCAAGTAGCTCGACTCGGCCAAAGTACAGCAGTTTGTCTCGAACAGGTTTTTTACCCTTAAAGAAGTCGATGGTATTGGTGTATTGGCTGACATGGTCATATAAAACTTCTTCACAGTCTTCAGGATTGGCTAATACCTTTTCAACTTCGGCTAGAGCAATAGGAACAACATTAAATTTTTGATCCACCTTTAACTCTGCAATCAGTTTGCGTGAGGTTCTTTCAGGCGTCTCTTTGTACAGGATAATTCCGGCTGAGTTGGGATGAGGCCCTCTAATCTCGGCAGATTTTTGGAACAATGTATTGATGTCACTGTCCATCAGACGCTCGGGTACTACCGATACGAAAAAGGGTGGCTTCAACCCAAAGTGATCGGGCACTTCAGTCACTAACAAGTTGTTGTCATCTTCTTGCTTAGACATGGCACCAACTTGATCTAAAAAACTTTGAGCTGTCAACATTACTGGCCGATGCCCGCCTAAGCTGAGAGAGAGAATCTGTTCCTCTACTGAAGCCCAAAGCTCTGAGGATATGCGCTTTGCCTCCTGTCTACATTTTAGTAGCAACAGTGTCACATACAGACAGTCTTGGCAGGCTCTGGCTTCAGCTTGGGTCATCATTAGCCATGATTCATCGACTTTAAGAATGCCAAGACAGACTTGCTTCAGTTCATCTAAAAATTTCTTGTGAATATGACTGGGAAATTGAGTGCTGGGTATATTTAGACTCAAGCGATTAAGCTGTTCAAAAAGGGTAAGAAAATCAGAGCCTGAGAAAATTTCGTTGTCTTTTAAATCTTCGTCAAGAGAAACCCGCTGCTCGTGGCTTTTTAGGTATCTCATGCTGCGAACGCTTGCTCGCTTACGGATTTTGTTGGCTAAGGGTTTGGCTAACTGTACGGCTTTTTTAAGTTCGGTCTGAGCCCGCTTTCTTGCTGTGCTGTCACTGAGTTTCCCAGTCTTTTTAACTTGCAATACAACGCTCTGAAACGCATTGATCAGATGTGTTGTCAGGGTTAAGTCACTCGATGCCCTTAGATTGTAGATAAAGGGTTGTAACAAGGCTTGAACAATTTCTAGCTCTCCTTTGAGCTTTGAACTCTGGGCTAAAATACGGCTGTAGTGAAACGCTCGATAGAGTGCATTGGCTCGTTTTTCGATCAGCTTTTCTGGTGTGGTTTCATCTGCGGTTACTTGGGCGGCCCACATCCATAGTGAACTTAATTTTTCGGTGTTGATATACCCTTGGGCGACTTGGTTGAGGTAGAGCAATAGGTTGATGACGTTGCTCTCATCGTACTTGAGACCCGCAATCAACAAAAAGACTTCTTCCCATCGTTTGTCGTTGGCATATAGCCGTACAATCTCTGAAAGAGCCTGATTGCTGTAGTTCTCATGAATATATTTCGCAGCCAGGAATTCTTGAAATGTGAGGTGGGAGAATGAATAAATCCCTTCGGACTGCTCTACTAAAATACCTTGCTGAATTGCGATCGCATCCAAAATCGCTTCGCCACTCAAGTTACTGGGCGCGTTTAGTTCCCTTAGCAAAAAGTCTCGAAT
Organism: Cyanobacteria bacterium P01_H01_bin.105; assembly: GCA_039178155.1. Taxonomy (GTDB): domain Bacteria; phylum Cyanobacteriota; class Cyanobacteriia; order Phormidesmidales; family Phormidesmidaceae; genus Leptothoe. The sequence continues at coordinate 3,168 of JBCDFI010000175.1, read as the reverse complement.
ATGCTCAACCAAGTTCACCTTGGTAAATAGCAGCTTATCGTCCCTAAAGCCCTTATAAGCAATTTCAGCCAGCAGTTTTTCTTCAAGCTCTACATGTAGACCTTCGTAAATTTCTTCATTTGAAATCCGTTTTTCGTCAAACCATTTTTCTAGCAGAATACGTAACCCTTCATGATAAAGGATACTCCTATTGCCAGAAAACGTTAGCGAGCGGCTATAAACAAGACATAAAAAGGTCAGTAACAGTGGCGTTCGAGCCAGTTCTCTAACCGCCACATTATCTGATTTTCGAATTGATTTCCAACATTTTTCAGCTGCTTCAGCATCACCCGCTTCACCAGACGAAAACCAATTATAAATAAAGTTTTTGATTTGGTCTTGGCCATTACCAGCCAACGTAATCTCGCGAAAGCTAGGTGATGGACTCCGATAAGCTGCTGCTCGACAAGAGATGACGTAGCGATTTTTTTGATAGCGTTCCACAAACGCTTCAACTTTATCCAGTATCTTAGGCCGTTGATTCGAAGAGACTTCATCAAGGCCATCAAACAAGATTAAAAATCGGCCTTTCTTTAGAGCCTTTTCAGTAATTGCTGCAGCATCTGGAAATTCAAACGCGTCTAATTCGTCCGTAATATAGGATTGAAATCCTCCCACTCCCTCGGTGAATTTCTTTAAATCAATCCAAATGGGTATACAAGCATGGTGAAATTCAGTTTCATTCGCGTTTTTGAGTGCTTCTAAACCGATTTTCCGCAGCAGCGTCGTTTTACCTACGCCGGGTGATCCAATAATTGATAGATACTGAATCTCATTAGCAACATCTATCGTTGTTTTTTGCCGCTTTGAACTAGTGCTCAGCTTACGCTCATTTCTGGAGCGACAAGCTTTTTCCATATCATCAATAGACCTAGATTTATTGATTTCACTGTCTTCCAAAAATCGTACAGGCACGTAAATCGAGTCAAGGCTTACGGGTTTACTCATCCCGAGGATCTTCAGTTTGCCATGACGTTCTCTAAATCTATGTACATATGCCTGAGAAGCAGACAAAATAGTTTGCTTTATCTGTTGATTAAGACGCCTTTTGAGCAGGCCAAAGAAGAAACCCCCTCTATTTCCCAATGCATCAATAATTAAGTTAGCTAACGATTGGGCTTCTGCAGACATGATAGGACGATCATCCCTTCTTAAGAACTCATTGTGATGATTTTTACATGGGACTATACTGCGAGTCTACCTTGAACCCCACTGAACTTTGAGTAACCATCTTAAGACATCCACATATGTCTAGACATACTATCCAGCTGGGGTTTCAGTATCCCATAATCGACCAAACGGCCAGATTTTGAAACTCGATACCCACGTTCTATCTTTTGGACGGTTTTTTACCATATATTTATTGCCGTATGTTTCTTGACTATGCCTACAACCTAATGAACATGCTGGTGGCTGCCTCAAGCTTTTGAGTATGGGTTACAGTTAGCCAAATAATAGCGTTATACGACCGATATAATTGTGTCTAAAGTGTCTGAGTAATCGTTTGTTCATTTGCCCAACAAGCTTATTTCAGAACTCAAGTATTTACCGACCTTTATCCTTTATGATTAGGTGCATTTAGTTGCCGATTATTTTCATTTTTTAGACGGTATCTTTTGGGAGATAGCTATAACTGGTTTCCAATAAAGAACCAGGTGTTTTTGTGTTAAAAAGTTCCCTTGACTTGCAACCGCTAAGGCATTTTACTGCGACGCATTGAAAGTCCCAGTCATAAACTTGATTTACAGCATAGAGAGAGAAATCATCCGTTGTAGAGATTCGGTATCGGCTCGTTATCAACGTATTTACCCTATTAGGGAAAACTGACCAATATAAAACTTTTCTCTAATAGCAAAGTTTATATCTTGAGAATGAGTGATAATGGTTTACAATTCTTTATGATAATTATAGATTTTTTCTCATGTTCGGCTCCAGTCTGTCTAGAGACGCCTGTGAGTAACTTACAGACTTATTGGTATTCATGCTTTTCGACACGTCTTTGATCATTTCTCGTAGTCTGCTTAATTCATTGGGTACTAAGATCGTGGTAAGGCATCAAGAGCGGATACCTAATAACAGTGCCATCCTGGTTGTCAGTAATCACCGCAGTTTTTTAGATGCTCCGCTAGTAATGGCAGCCATCAATCGCTCAGTAAGGTTTGCTTGCCACCATTACATGAGTCAGGTGCCTGTCTTGAAAGATATTATTTCTACTATGGGGTGTTTCCCTCTGGATGCTCCAGGCCAGCGGCATCAAGCCTTCTTCCAAACGGCCATTCAAGCATTAAGAGAAAAGCAGCCTGTTGGGATTTTTCCTGAAGGTGCACAGCCCATGGTGCAAACTACCCGCCCCAATGAGATTGGTAAGTTTCATCGAGGCTTTGCTCACTTAGCTCTACGTGCCCCCATTGAAAACTTAGCCATTTTACCGATAGGCATTTCATCGGTAGAAGAAACCGTTAATCCTGTAGCTCCATTGAGATTGCTCAGTCTATTTGATCCATCAGAGCCTCTATTTCATCAACCGGGCTGGCACCCTGTGGTTAGCTATCAGCGAGTAACCCTATCCATTGGCAACCCTATTCATATGACCCCCGCTTACCGTGATCAATATCATGGTAAGCAAGCCGGACGCATGGCCAGGATGCTTACTCAGTCCTGCTATGCTGAAATCTCTCAGCTACTAAATGAGGGCTTCTCCTAGCGTTTTTTCAATGCAGCTAATTCAAGGTATACATCTTTCAGCTGTGTCTGAGGTGCGTAGACATCTACCGTTGCTAGTCTTTTTGCCTGGTATGGACGGCAGTGATTTGTCACTGAGACAACAGTCAGAAGGACTTACATCTGTATTTGATGTCCGCTGTCTCTGTATTCCAAAGAATGACATGACAGACTGGAGAGGGCTAGGAACTAACTTAATCGAGCTGGTTACCAAAGAAAAAAAGTATCAGCCCGATCGCCCGATCTATTTATGTGGCGAGTCCTTTGGAGCCTGCTTAGCACTTACGGCTATTCGCCACTGTCCTCATCTATTTGATCGGCTAATTTTGATCAATCCGGCATCATCGTTTAGTCGCCAAATTTGGAGTTTTTTGGGAGCTTCAGTGGTTAAATGGCTGCCGAGTCAAG
>JBCDFI010000174.1:0-10034 GCA_039178155.1 Cyanobacteria bacterium P01_H01_bin.105 | reverse complement strand
TTCTTGTTAATTAGCTGTGTTACTCCAATTAGTTCACCATCCTGGTTGAGAATTGGCATGCAAAGCAGACTACAGGTGCGATAGCCGCTGCTGGCATCGGTAGTCTTAGCTCGCTTAGAGGCAGGATGATTGTACAGATCAAAGGGAATGTTCAACGGTTCGCGACTTTTAGCGACTTCTCCTGTAAATCCGTCTCCAACGTTAAGTCGAATTTCCTGCACATTGCCATCATCAAACTGGATGCGGCTCCATAGTTCGTTGCGATCGCAGTCCAATAACCACAGTGTCCCTCGATCTGCATTCATCAGTTCTTTAGCAGCATCAATAATGCGTCCCAATATCTCCTCTGGTTCTGCTGTATTCAGATCACAAGACCGGATTGCTGCCATTAAAGTGGCCGCCACCCGCTGTCCGCGAGATGTTTTGTGATATGAGAAAAAACTCTCCAAAATAATCTTAATCGCCGCAGAGTTGGTATTTACAGTTTCAATATCAGCTGCAGTAAACCCTCGATGATCAATACGTTCGGATAAGGGTAACTCTGGATGTAAATAGGGAATCAATTTATTGAGTAATTGTACTACAGCGATTAACTCACCCTGCTGGTTGATCAAAGGCAGAGACAACAAAGTATAGGTACGGTAATTTATGGCTCGATCTTGTTTCTGGGCAAAGGCTGAACGGGGATCGTTATAAAAGTCGTAGGGAATATTAACGATCTCACGATTAACGGCCACTTCCCCAACAATACCCTGATTAACAGGCACTCTAATTTCTAATTTGTTGACCTCACTATCTGTTTCGGCCACAATCGACCAAAACTCTTGACGCTCAGAATCAAACAGAAAAATGGTGGTGCGATCAGCGCCCAGGGATTGCCCGAGCTTTAGGGTGATAGAACGCAGCGTTTTATCTAAAATTTCGTCAAACCCCTGCTTATCCATGACCTGATTTAGCAGCTCTAGGGTTTGGCTTACTACATTGCAAGGATAAACAGATTGTTGTTCAAGTTCAGCGAAGTGCTGCACGTTTTGTAAGGCAATACCGACCTGGGTATTGAAGACTTCCATGTGTTGTTGGCTCGTGCTATCAAAACTGGCTTGAAAACATGCTGGAGCCTGAGGCCAGGTGCTAGGATCATAGGGTGGGAAATTTCCCTGACGACGTTTGTTGACTAGCTGGGTCACACCGAGTAGTTTGCCGTTGCGATCGCAAACTGGCATGCACAATAAACTACAGGTACGATACCCTGTGGTTTGGTCTGTTAATTTAGAACGCTTAGATCTAGGATGATCGTATAGATCAAACCCAATGTTAAGAGGTTTCCCTGTCTGTGCGACAATTCCTGCATAACTGTCGTCCATAGGAACCCGCATTTCTTTGATCTCGCCATTGTCACAAAGAAGGTTACACCAGAGTTCCTGACTCTTCTCATCAATTAGCCACAGGGTGACTCGATCTGCATTCATTAAATGCTTAGCCGCATCAATGACTCGTCCAATAATTTCATCTGGGTTGAGACTACTTTGAGAGACAGAAGTAGTTGCTTCCGTAAGAGCTTCTGATGCCTGTATCCGTTGCGTCAGACGATAACAATAATGACACTGTTCTAGAATTCGTTGAATGGGTTCAGCATAGTCTCGCAGCTGAGCTTGATCCTCTTGATTAAAGCCTGAAAAATCAACTCGTTCATCTAATGGTGCATCAGGGTTATGGGATAATTTAAGTTTATTGATCAAATGAATAAACGCGGTAAGATTACCTCTGCTATTAGATAAAGGAAAAAATAAATCATTATAGGTTGGGTATTGCCCAGACCCATGACCAGACCCTTGAGTAGCCTCTATAAATTGTTGAAATTCTGTCAGTTGTCCAGTACTGGCCTCATTGGTCAAAATATTGATAGTGGGGTATTTAGCATTACCACTATTGGCCTCAATGGACCATAATTCATTTCTTTCTGGATCAATAAAGAATATTGTGGTGCGGTCAGTACTCAATAACACACTCATTTTGAGCGTAATGTCACTTAGAATCTCACTTAAAATATAATCAAATCCCTTACCCTCCATCACATTCAACATGGATAGCAGTTTCTGTTCTTGCTTAGAGACAGTTTTCATAAACTCCTCATGAACATTAGATAGAACCCGCTGTACCCATTGATTGTTAAAAACAGTGGCATAAATGCGATTATATACCCGTAGTTGTTCACCTCGTTTTACCACCAAACCAGCTAGCTGCAGTTCTAACTGTTCACTGCTATCGTCAGCAGAGACATCACCATCTTTTAGAATGCGTTCGTAAAGCTGCAGCAGTGGTCCTGTCCGCTTTTCAATACTCAGCAACCGATCGCGAATGGTTTTTAAATGGGGGGGCTCATCTTGAGCTTCCCAGTTATCCAAAATCCGATGTTCTACTAAAATCTCCACGTAGCGTCGTTCTGCCTTCGCTTTAATAGATTCATTTTTAGCTGTAATTGCCTGACAAAGCTTTTGAGTTAATAGCGGCTGTCCTCCGGTCCAATCCAAAATACATTTCAGCAATACCTCTGGACGTTCAGCATTGACTAACCCTTCAGCCAGGGTGCAAGCCTCTTCAAAAGTAAACCCATGGAGATCGATGGCGCGCCCCACATTAAAAGGAGTGCAATACTTGTCTTTAATCAAATCAGAAGGTGTTGTCACCCCCAACAGTGCAAAGGTTAACTGGCCTGAATCTAAACAAGACCGGATACAAGCAAAAAAATCGTCGGTCTCAAACGGCAAGCGCCGCATGCTGTCAATTTCATCAATAAAGATTACAATTGGCTGAGTGACATGTTTGAGTAATATCTGCTCAATAAATTCATTGAGCACCTTGATTGGCGACAGATAGTCATAGTCTTTTAACCAATTACGTAGCTTGACTGGTAGCCTAAAGCTTGTAACCAAGCGCCGCATAATCCCGGCATACCATTGCTGAGCAGTAATATCTTTACTGCCAATTTTGTTGAGGTCAATAGCTGCACAGGCTATACCATCTTGCTGTAGGCGATGAAAAGTACGCACTCGAAGACTGGTTTTACCCATTTGACGAGAGTTGAATACATAGCACAGCTCCCCTGCTTTTAGCGCTTGGTATAGGGCTTCATCTGCTTGTCGGACAATATAACTGGGAGCATTTAGGGGTAAATGTCCACCAACTTTGTATTTCATCATCTTTCTCTATCTGACTGAAATTCTGTTACAGCTATAAACGTTCGCTAAAATACTGACGATAAAGCTCAAAGCTTGACACCACTCCATTCCCCTGCAGCTTAACCAGCCCTAAGCTATGAAGCTTAAAGGCATGGGCTGATTCGAGAGAAACTGGCGTTTGACTTGCCAACACCTGGCTCAAAGCCTTAGCTAGGGAAGGATCGCGGTTTAAATTCCACAAATGACGACGCAAATGATCACCATAAATACCCGATTCTGTGGGTGCAGTCTTCAACAATTGTTTCCAGGTCAGTTCTCGATGAACAATGTGGTAAAACGCAAATCTAACCAGATAAGGATGACCCCCGATCATCGTCATTAGCTCCTGGATTTGGTCAGGACTCCAGCGTAGACCATAGCGACGAGCCAAGTCGGTAACCTGGTCTAGATTAAACTCTTTTAGCTCAATGGGTAATCCCACATTGAAGGGTGACTGATTAATGTCTAGAGGGATATATCCTTCCGTTGAGTGTACAACAACCAGCCGCAGTTTCTCCCAAAGGTTACTACCACCAACACCATATCCGGCTTCTTCATACCAAGCCCGCAACAGCCCAAAAAAATCATCGACAATATCGGTATACTGAAATACTCGATCCACCTCATCCATTCCCAAGACTAACGGAGCCGCAATTTCTGGCAACAGATAATCTTCGAAGTAAGCAGTACAGTTATCCTTACTCCCATAGGCATCTGTCCAAAAATCTTCTATTCGAGGAGGGATATTTAATTTACGAGCAACTCGAACACAGAGCCAGCGCAGCAATTGATCAAGATTGTTAAAGATTTCTCGATCGGCATGTTGAAAACTGAGCGGAATAGTCTGATATCCTTGTTCTTGAGCCTTAAAAAGAATACGTGCCATCAGGGATGTTTTTCCCATCTGACGTGGTGCTTTTATCCGAATTAGGGCTCCGGGTTTGAGTATTTCCTCGTAGCACAGTGTGTCTTGTGGATGTCGTTCAATATAAAAAGCAGAAGCAAGACGAACTTGCCCCCTGGGAAGTTCTGGTTCAGCAACAGGGGAAGGTGGGGGTGTAGTAGGTGATAAATGAGTAAAAGAATGTATCTTGGTCTTTTGAATAATATTTTCCTCGATACTGGCTGATTTTTGAGGAAAATGGCCGGTTTGAACAATTTGCACAAGATCTTGGCAAAGTTCTTTTTCGTCTCCTGGCTTAGTCCAAGCATACTGCTGTGCTTGGGCAAGATAGTTGCGGAGAGTGTGATTAAGAGAAAATGGAGAATCTGTTTGTAACTGTAAGACTAATAACCCAGGGTTTTGCCTGTAATTGTTAATATGTTGCTCCCAAATCCGTTGCAAAAACTCAATCACCATTTCACTCATGGCCATTGGAGCAGACAATAACAAGACAAAATAGTGGCAGTCAGTGAGCTTTGCTTCTAACTGGCTAGCCCAATTGCTACCCGTGTTGGAGACAGTGTCTAAATTTGCTAAAAAGGGATTGCCAATCGGTTGAATAGTCTGCCCAATAGTCTCTGCGAGTAGAGAATCGGGTGTCTGATCTCGATAAATAATGGTAATCTGTTTTTGTTGTTTAATGGCTCGCTCTATGGAGCCCTTTAGTCGTTTTTTGGTAATCTTTTCACCCAAAGCATCTGAGATCTTTTGCCACAGTTTATAACCAACAGACTTTTCAATATAATCTGGTTTAAACGGGTAAATCTCCTCATAGGTTTTGTCGTGCCAGGAGCCTACAAAAACCTTACGTTCTAGATCATTAAGGCGTTTTTTAGTTTTGGCGTAGACTAATCTATCGACAAATGCCAGGGCTGCATCTGCATCTAGAGGGACATCTTGGCTGGACATGGGTTTCCTGTGTCATCGTGGTTATTCATCTATAGAGGATGCACAGTTCTAAGTTACCCTACGCTTTATTTTCTGATAAAACTAAGGTTGAGGTTTACAGAGCTTTTCTGGGGTTTTATGAGGTTTTGATGAAGCGAGGGTGGGACAACTGCCTAACACCTAGTAATTTTTTCTCTGGACAGTGAGTTTTTCTGGTTACGCTTTCATACTTCAAATCAGATACTCAAGGTGTCGCAAAACAGATGTCGAAAGACGCTTCGATCTCGAAATAAGTTGAAATCCATCCATCTACCAGGATTTATGCGAACGGTCTCTAGCTACAGCTTGAGATAGGGCAGAGATGTAGTTTCTGAACGAGGGGAATCACCCCCTATTCGGCATAGGTGCGCTCTATCGATATTTGAATATTTGAGCCTGCTCTTCTAAAAGGAGAAAAAATCATGTCCCCAGCTCTTTTTATATCACTGCCTTTTATTCTGCTGCTCCTGATCTCCAGGGGGGTGAGTGGTAAGTCTGTCAAACCTGCATCGAATAAACCGTCCATTGAAAAAGTTATAGATCTACTGGGCAATCAGGATGATGAAATTATTATTGTCTGTAAAAAGAAACATTAATAGTCAGAGCAAACTCATGGATGAAGCTCGACAAAGTTGAGCCAAGTAAGATTAAGCCAAGTAAGATTGATATCAATGGCGAAAAGGGTAGGTTAGAACCCAATACAGCCTATCTGCCTGCTTAACCATACGCTCTTTAATCTGTAATCAAGTTTCACAGAAAGTAAACGTGCTATATCCTTCAACCTTGATGAAGCAAGCTTGTGTAAATCAGCTGCACGAGAAGTATATTCAAATGCTGGGTAAACCGTTTGGTTACCCATTTGCAACGCCCAACTCAAAAAATCAGCCCGACTATGGTGCTTTACTGAGTACATTTGCTGCTCAAGTATTAGATGAGATCAGCGCCTGTACAGCGCTTTATCACAATGTTGAGCATACTATTCTGGTGTGTTTAGTGGGTCAAGAAATCTTGCACGGCAAGCATCAGCTTGAGGCCAGTGTTACTCGTGAGGACTGGCTCAACTTTATGGTGTCATTGCTCTGTCACGATATTGGCTATGTCGGTGGTGTCTGTCAGCAGGATGATATTCAACAGCGTCGCTATGTAAAGGAACAAACTCAGACCTCCCAAAATAGAGCCTCTAAAACGGCCTGGGTAACGCTGGAATCGGGGGCAACAGATGCTAGTCTGACACCTTACCACGTCAATCGCAGCAAGCTTTTTGTTCAAGAAAACTTCAGTCAATATGAGGTTTTAGATATGGAGGCAATTAAGCGAAATATTGAGTTTACTCAGTTTCCAGTGCCGGAGGGGGCTGCCTATCAGGTGACACACCATTATCCTGGATTAGCTCGAGCGGCTGATCTGATTGGTCAGCTTAGTGATCCAGACTATTTGCAAAAGACAGTTGCGCTTTTTTATGAGTTTGAGGAGGTAGGGACCAACAAAAAGTTGGGCTATCGCTCCCCTGATGACCTGAAGCTAGGCTTTCCTGAGTTTTATCGCTCCCAGGTCTATCGCTATATTCAACCTGCGTTGACCTATTTACAAGCCACACCTTTGGGGCAGCAAATTGTTGAAAATTTAGAGACTAATATAAAGACGGTGATCAATAGTACGCCAGCGATCGCAAGGTAGTCGCGCGGTCTAATTGCCCTAACGTTTACGAAGAGACAGCCCGACTATGGAAACCATAGATGTCTTTGTATATGGCACGTTAAAGCCTGGGGGCACCTATTATCAGCAGTATTGTGTACCGTACTTAAAAACAGCTCGACCTGCCCAAGTGCGCGGTTTGCTGTATGACTTGCCCACCCTAGGCTATCCCACAATGACCCTAGGCGCTGGTTGGGTAAAAGGTTACTGGTTTATTTTAGATGCTGCGGCTATGCCAGAGTTAGATTACCTGGAGGGTTATCACCCTGAGGGGTATGAGACTCTAGAAGGAGACAACGATTTTGAAGAAGAGTACGTGCGGCAGCGAACAACGGTTTTTGACCTAAACGGTCAGCCTACGGGAGAAGCTTGGATCTACGTTATGGCTCAACCACCAGAGGGAGCGATCTGGTTAGCTGAAGGAGAGTGGAGCCAGGGCCTGTCTGTTTAGTGGCTATCTGTTTAGTAGAATAGTAGCTGCTCCCATCATTTCCGAGAATGACTTCTAATCCAAGCTTTGCTGAAAATCAGAACGAAAATCAGATAGATATCAACGCCCTGCTTCAATCATTTTCGGTAATCACATCCAATCAAGATATAGAAGAAAATCAGGTAGATATTAACGATGCGGTCGGTAGCATCTTACTAAATGCAGCTTATGAGAAAATACCGGCTAAAGCAGCGAAGGCCGTATCGGGTCTAGAGATATTTGAAGATGAGGATGGCAGCTGGTTTTGGGAATGGGAGTGGGGAGAATGCCAGGATGGACCCTACCAAAATGAGCTAGAGGCATTGATGGCATTTGCTCAGTTCTCAGCTGAACTGGCGATGGAATTGGCAGGGGCAGATGAGGATGGAGAAGAGGATTGAGGGATGGCGCTAGCGCGATTTAATACTGAGAGTGGCCACACCCCCTGTAATCAAGGCAACACCGAGTATTTGCGACGTCGATAGAATCTCTTGCAGCGCCCACCAGGCAAACAGGGTGGTTAGGGCTGGGGTACTGGCGCTAATGAGCGCTGTGAGGGATGCTCCAATATAGCGAATACCAAAGTTGTTGAGGACATAGGCAATTAAGGTTAGCGTAGCTGATAGCAAAGTCATGACCAGAACCGGGAGCCAGACATTGGCGGCCATGGTTATTGGCCGATTGGCCAACATCGTTAGACTTGATAGTCCAGCAACAACCATAAATGTCCATAGGGAAAACGGGATGGGATGAATAGGTGGATGAGATAATTGAGGTTTTAAGGAGCGTTCGGCGACAATGCCGTATAGCCCAAAACTCAGTCCGGCTCCCAGGGCACTCAAACCTCCTAATACAGGGTTCGAAGCGGTTTCAGACGATGAGCTGAGGGTGGTCAAAACCACACCTGCAAAAATTACTCCCATCAGCCACAGCTGGTAGCGGCGAGGCGGCTGGTGAAAAAAAGACCACGCCAGTAAAAGAGTGATGGCTGGGTAAATAAAAAAGGTTGCGATCGCAATTCCCGTTGCCACCTGACTCAAGGCCGTATAGAGGAGAGTCAGCCCCAAAAATAAGCACACACCGCTAGCGGTGACAGAGCCAAGCAATTGAGGTGTTGCCGGTAACGCTCTAAGAACGGTGTAGGTATTGGGATATAGCCAGGGAGCAATGGCTGCCAGCAGTACGGCCATGGTCGCCATCCGCAGAGCTAATAGCAGCAAAACGTTACTCAGCTGCGAGGTCACCAATCCCCCAAAGGCAACCCGACCAAACAATAGACTCGGGGTAAAAAATAACCGTAAAATTACATTTTGAATCGAAAGCCCTAATGTACTTAGCAAGACTAAACCAATGCCCAGCAGTTTGGTGGAGCGGGGTGGTGTCATTGAGGTAGGTTGGGAGATAAGTCAGGAGTGGACAGGCCAGGATCGGACACATCAGGATAATGACAGGCCACCTGATGATAGTCGTTAATGGGGGTCAGTTCCGGAAATATCTGCTGACAGCGGTTGTCTCCTTTAGGACAGCGACCATAGAGCCGACAAATGTGAGGTGATGGATTAACCGGACTGCGGGGCTCCCCGGTGAGGGGGATACGGTGGGGATTAGCCTCAAAGGCAGGAATAGCGGAGATCAAGGCCTGGGTATAGGGGTGTCTAGGTTGGTTGAAAACCTTGTCTACCGGGCCGGTTTCTACCAGTTTGCCCAGGTACATGACCAGGATGCGATCGCACAGCAGACGTACCACATTTAGATCGTGGGAGATAAACAGATAGCTCATATTGAGCTGTTCTCTCAGGTCGGCCAGCAGATGTAAAATCACCGCCTGGACCGACACATCCAAGGCCGATGTGGGCTCATCTAAAATTAGCAGCGTCGGGTTTAGGGCAATCGCCCGCGCGATGCCCACCCGTGCTTTTTGTCCCCCTGAAAGCTGATGGGGAAAACGACCCAGCAATTCTGGGGGCAGACCGACCTGCTGGGCCAGTTCCAGGGCTCGCTGCCGCAGCTGTTGGCGATTTTGTTTGGCCCCTAGACGGCGAATGGGCTCAGTAATGGTGTCAAAGGCGGTAAATCGCGGATTTAAACTGTCGCTGGGATCTTGAAATACCATCTGCAGCTTGGCCCGGTGGGAACTATGGGCAAAATTTCCCACTGATACCTGGCTAATGTCGGCACCATTAAACAAGATTGTCCCTGCCGTTGGTTCCAGCAGCCGTGAGATCAGACGAATGAGGGTGGATTTACCACAGCCAGATTCACCGACCAGTCCGACGCTCTCTCCTGGCTGAATGGTGAGATCCAAACCATCGACAGCGTGGAGATACTGCGCTTCCGTTTTACCAGGTAGCCAGCGCGGTGTTTTGGCAGAGATAGGAAAGTGTTTGGTGAGGTTTTTGACTTGGAGCATAGGGAGAAAAGGTAGAGGTAAACTGGTAGAAGGAAAACAGACATTTTAAACATCCTCTAAGGGATGCCAACACCCTACCCAGTGCTCAGTGTCAACTTGCTGATAGCTCAGCGGCTGTTGTTGACAAATATCAGTAGACCGATCGCAACGGCTAATAAATCGACATGGGGGCAAATCAGTACGTCGCAGATCCGGCAGACTGCCGAGAATAGGAATCAGATCGTCAAATCCTTTGTGGGGCTCTGGAGTAGCGGCAATGAGCTTGGCTGTGTAGGGATGACGCGGTTGACTAAACAGAGGATGGGTGAGGGCGCTTTCAACAATGTGTCCTGCATGCATGACAATAATGCGATCGCAATATTCCGACGCCAG
>JBCDFI010000173.1:0-10045 GCA_039178155.1 Cyanobacteria bacterium P01_H01_bin.105 | reverse complement strand
TGAATCAGCAACCGCCCCCAAAACATCGGCTGTGACTTCTGCTTGAACTGTCAAATCACCACGAGCGGCACCTTCTACATCATCTAGTAACCGAATGACCTGACGCTGTAAGTCTTCCTTAGCTTGCTCTTGTTCCTGCGCCTTTCGCTGGGCTTCACTAGTGGTAGTCAGAATCACCCGAGCCATTTGGTTGAATCCTGTGGCTAGCTGTCCTAAATCATCACTGGAGTAAGCTGTTGCTCGAGCGTTTAGATCGCCTTGAGATACTAAATCAAACTGTTGTTGAAGATTATCAATGGAGCGTTTAGCTTGGCGATCAATTAGGAAGCCTAATCCCAACACTGTCAGGAAACTGGCAATGCCTGCTGCACCTCCCATGGCTGCAGGATAGACTCGGGCAATCAAATTACGATTTTCTGAAGACGTGCTATCCGGCAAGCGTCCTAGGGTGGCCAAATTAACACCTGCGACCGCAATCACAGATACTAATCCTGCTGCCCCCGCCATGATCAATCGCTTAGTTCCAAGAGGGGCATTACTTAAGGCACTTAAAACACCCTCATCTTCTACCTCAGGGACAATAGTAGGTGATTCATCCCCTTGGGTAAAGGATGGCAACTGATCAGCGGTTTCGATGCTGAAAATGTCATCATCACCAATGATTGATTGATCATCCTCCTCTTCCACTAAGCTAAATCCAGAGCCGCCACGGGTTTCTGGATCTTCAGAGAAGACTCCCTCTGAAGTTAGGGAGGGCTCCGTAAATTCGGTAGATCCTCCTTCAGAAAGATCAAACTCTGGCAAACTACCTAAATCATCGAATTCATCAAACTCATCAAGGAAATCAATATCACCTCCTTGTTGGCTTTCCAAACCCTCCATCATGTCAACACCTGGAAAGGTTTGTTCGCCGATTTCGTCATCTACTAGCTTGTCAGTAGCCGTCTCAATACCTGGAAGTGTGGATGCTTCATCAAAATCTTGAAAATCTGCTGCAGGCATCGTATCAGGTTGATCATCGGGCTCTGGCTCCATCATGAAGAGAGTTTTGTCCTCAGTTTCTTCTAATAGCTCTTCGCCTGAGCCAGACCCTAAACCTGATATAGTTTCCGGACTATCAATATCTGGAGTGCTGCTGCCTGTCTCTAAAAAATCATCCACATCTGGAAAATCGGCAAACTCACCCGGTGAAGAAGGAGTTGATGGAAAGGCTTCATCAAAATCGTCTTGATCAAACTGAGATAAATCTTGAACTGACCCTGAGGAGTTATCGCGGATGACACTATCGAGCGTAATGTCTTCTTCTTCTGAAGATTCAATAAGCCCCTCTAGACTACTGTCTGCGAATGGATCCAGAAGCTCAGCATTGCCTAAATTTCCACCGATCGATAAATCGCTGATTGAAAAGGGGTCATCGTTATCATCTAACTCTAAGCCTTGCCCTGCAGACGTGCTTTCATAATCAGCTGTCGCATTAAAAGGATCGTCTACAGCTTCGTCAGTTACTAAACCATAGCTATCATCGTTTGCTAAAACGTTGGGCTCTACCGGACTTAAATCAGTGGGTGGATCGGCTGCTGAGCCAGTCTGAACATTAGCTCCATCTGCTTCTTCAAAGGAAAGATCAAGTCCAGCACTTAGATCATCCCCTTCTTCTCCCATATCACCATAGAGTTCAATAGAGTCAAACAATCCGTCTGCGGTAATCTCATCAACACCATTTTCATCAGCCTGTATCTGGCCAACATCCATTTGTTCAGCATAGGCCAGACCGTTATTGGCATAGTTTACGAACTCGGGATCGGACGTTAGCGTTAATACAGATTTGTACTGAGTGCGGGCTACATCGTAAGCGCTAAGCCCGTAGCAATAGATATGACCCTTAAGCAAGAGCACATTTGGGTCGCTCGGGTAGGTTTCTGCCAGCTGCTCAATAATGTCAGCAGCTTGTTCATAACTGCCTTGCATGTATGCGCGTTCTGCTGCTTGATACGTTTGAGCGTAGTCTATGCCCGATGCCATCTGTATTCTCCTGCCAGTCTAAACATCTCCATCTTGTCAAACCATCGACACTAAGCTACCCAACGCGCAGAGCGCAGTATGGCAACATGGTCCAATAAGCGTAACGAGCTGCTATCTGTTTTGGAATCCATTACCCATTCGCCTTTTAGGAAAGGTGCCATTGTATCTGAATAGTCACGGGACATTTTCATGCGTTCCGCATCTAGCCAATCTGTACCTACTATCTGATTAACGGCTAAGCCTAACATAGTCCCCTGATGTTCAATAGCAATGACTGGAATTTCTGCTCTGTCAGTATTCATAGGTTGAGGATAACCGAGAAACTGCCCCAGATCCGCGACCCAAATAACTCGACCCTGTTCGTTCAAAGTTCCGAGCAGTAGAGGCGATACGTTAGGAACAGGGGTGATGCGATCGGGTGGATTCTCAATAATTCGGCGAATGCCAATGGCAGGTAAAGCAAACTCATCACCGGAACCTACGTAGAATCGCAGGTGAAGTTCACCATCCGGCGTTTCAATTTTCTGTAGTTCAGGATCCTGATCTTGCCCTATTCCGGTTTGAAAGTCTGGATTACCTACCATTGGCTCCTATCACCTCAACGCAAAAATCTTTGGCATCTCAATCACGTAGCAGCTGTTTAACTGTACCTATTAGCTCAGTTGGCTGAAATGGTTTGGCAATATAAGCATCAGCCCCTTGTTTCATACCCCAATAACGGTCAAACTCTTCGCCTTTAGAAGAACACAGTACAACAGGCAGATTTTGAGTGACAGGGTCAGACTTGATTCGTCTACAGACTTCGTACCCATTCATGCGGGGCATGACAATGTCTAACACGACTAAATCAGGTAAATCGCCCTGGATATAAGCTAGTGCTTCAATACCATCGCTAGCGACAGTAACCTGTAGCCCATTACCCTTCAATAAGTCAATAATCATTTCTCGTTGGGCAACACTGTCTTCCACTACTAAAACCGTACTCATAACCTGAATTTCGCCGTTTAAGACCGGTTCATATCTTGATTCAACTCATTATGCCCCCCAAGGGGAAAATAGCTAGTTGACTAGTATGCCCAGTTGATTGTGACTGTCTTGGCAAAGCAGTGATTAGTTGTCCATCTTGCGTATGCATGTTAGTAATGCTTACCCTACCGCTTGTGCCTAATAAAATACCCGTCTATATCCAATTTATTAAACTTTTATCAATTTTTTTTTGTTCGTGTAGGGGTCAACGGTTTGGTAAGTTACAAAAATAATTATGTTATGGAGCTGCAGAAGCAACGATTGGTGATTTTTTCTACTTACGAGTTGCTCCAGTTTTCAAGGTTTAGGGTTGCTGATATTTCTTGCTCAAGCAACATTTCAGGGGCAAGACGTTTGGGATTACCTCGACCGACGTATTTTTCTACTAGTGCCAAGAGTTCGGGTTCGCCAAATGGCTTTGTTAAATAGTCTGTAGCTCCGACCATATTGGCTTTAACTCGATCAACAAAGCTATCTTTTCCCGTCAGCATGATGATGGGAACCGACTGAAAGCAGGGGGCTTGTCTTAACATTGCGCATAGCTGATGCCCTTCTAACTCAGGCATGGCTACATCACAGAGGATTAGATTTGGTTTGAGACTAAACAGCAAACTCAATGCTTTGACTGGATTCGCAATAGATGTAACCTCATAGCCGTAGACATCCAGCATGGTTTCTATGGCTTGTCTTACAGCCAGAGTGTCGTCAATGCATACGACACGAGGCACCGCATCAGTGGCAGCTTCCCTAACTGGCTGGCTAGAGGATGACTGTAGACGATGCAACATTTGGATCTGGCCTTTCCCAAGGTAGGAATATAGTTCGTTGGCAACGCTAAAAATAGTGCGGTTTAGGTGGCGTGAGATTTGAATGATAGGTGTTTTTCCATTAGCTACTGCCAAAATGGGAGGCAAGTTTGGAGAAGGGGGTCCAGGATGACTGGCATCTGTGAGCAGGGGGCAATTGTAAAACGAGCTTAGGCTGGGCTGTAGCTGTAACCATCCTTGGAGTTGTCGAATCACACGCTTGACTAGGGGGGCGATATCAAATTCGGTCAATTGAGGACTTAAAGATGCATGAAACCGAAAAGAAAACCGCCCTTGATGCAAGCTGATGACTTCAAAAAGCGTTTCTTCTATAAGCCGATAAAGGACAGAACGTGCCTGCTGCGTAGTGATATAGCTATTTTCTAGAAGCCACCAAAGCGCTCCATATTCTGGAGGCCTTAGTGGGGCTAAGTTAGATAAGTTAACGTTAGTCCAATCGATAGCAAGATTGAGGGGATGTAAGATGTCGCGTAGCCGATTGAGCTGTTCATTGGTTCGCCCAGCATACAGAATGCCGCCGTTAGCAAAAAACACAAGCCATGAGTTGGCTTGCCCATCGAAGGATTCAATGTAAAGTTCTCCGGTTTGCTGTCCAATATCAATCAGTTGAAAAATACTGCGAATATCCAGCTCGCTTAACTGGCCCTGCATAGACTTATCCTAAGGAATTGGCACTTGGTAGCTAGGTTGGCTACATTGATAGGCGGCATTAGCTACAATTATTAGCACTTAACTGCAGCTACACTATCTTTATATAGAGTGATAGTGGGGGTTAAGCGGTTTAGCTGCTGTTTATAAAGCGACATCTTTTGTGTGAATGATATGTGTTGAGGCGATTTACTGCCCGTATGCACACTTAGGAATGTACATACTTAGGGATAAAGTTATTAACTTAAAACGTATAAACTGGGCGGACGGCCTGAAACTACTTGGATAGGTCCTGGCTTAGATAAACACTGTGTATCTATTGATTTTGCTTCAACATTTTGATAATAGAGTGCTTTAAGCTTCTATATTACTAACTAAACGAGACGTGGATATTGTGTAAGTAAGTAGCTGTTTCCGGTAGCTATTTGTATAGACGAAGGGGATGCCAGCGTGCGTTATTTGGCCGAAGTTCAGAAAAAAAGTGGATTTATGGGTGCTAGTCGAGCTGAGTTTAAGCTCTTGGCTTGTGAGCGCTCAGAGCAGAATTGGAGTGCTGTATCTGGAGATGAATTGGTCCCAGCTCCAGATGATGCAAGTTATGGGTCTGGCGCTCTGATTTTAATTGAACTTTCTAATGGCCGTCAGGTGCAGCGTCACTATGAAGCTGGCCGTCAGTTGGTCAGTATTCTGCAAAATTTTTCTAGCCTCAATAAAAAATTTAAGACTCAAGAAGATGAAATTGAGCAGTGGAAAGAGTCGCTGACTTATCAAAGTCAGGCTCTGAATCAGCGCGAGTTAGAATTGGACACTCGTGAAGATGAGGTCAAACAGGCTTCATCTGAGCTGGCTGAACTAGAAGCTCAGAAACAGGAGCTAGAAGCAGTTCGTGTCGAACTTGATGGGCAGCGTCAAGACTATGATCGTAAAAACTCTGAGCTAGAAGGTGCCTGGGCCCAATTGAATGGGGAAAAGCAAAAGCTTGAGGAGCGTCGGGAAACGGTATCGACTCAAACGGGATTAGATTCAGAGCAAACACAAAAACTACGGGATGCTGTTGAGCATCTGATGGCTAATGTTCTGCCCATAGAGGATCTGCGTCAGCAGTTGGGGAACACCCGAGAGTCTTTGGGCGCGCATCAGGGATTGGTCCAAGGGTGGCAGCAAACCGATGCTGAGCAGCGAGAACAGCTTCAATCAAGATCCAATGATGTAGATAGGTTTAAGCAATCTGTTCAGCAGCTTTATCAGGCTACTGATGCGGACCGAGGTGCTTTTAATGATCTGTGTATAGAGTTAAAGCAGGTAAAAGTTGAACTTGCTCAGAAGAAGCAGCAAAATCAGCTGGTGTCGGAGCAAATTAACCAGCAGAGTGGGGTTTATCAGAAAGTATACGAGCTTCTAAATACTGGCGACCAAGTACGGTTGGGCAAAAAAATTGATCTGACTAAGCTTGAAGAGATGTCTATTGAGGATCTTGAGGCTTTGTTATCGAGTATGGAGACAGATTTAGAAAAGATGTCTCGCTTTGTTAACGATCAAGAGGAAGAATTGACGTATCAGCAGCAGGCCATTGATGAGCTTAAGCAAAAGGCAGAGGCGGCTAGTGAATATGATCGAATGCAGATCGAAGCTGATATTGGGGATGAGCAGGACCGTTACGATATGCTCAATAAGACTTTAGTGGGTCAGCGACGAAATTTGTTGGAACGAGAAGAGGTGCTGAGTCAGCATCGAGCCGTTTTATTACGCCGTCAAGGACAGGCAACCGTTGACAGCCCTGTTGAAAATGCAGCTGACTTGGAGCCAGTGTTAGAGCATATTGATCATGTGCGTCAAGAGCTGGCAACGCAGGCGTCAGAATTGGAGCAGTTAATTGCTGATCTCGAAAGTCGCTGCGATCAATTGCAACACCAGGTAGACTCTAAGCAATCTGAGCTTGCTAATCAGCTTTCTATTCTTGAGCAAGAGCGAGCAACTCTAGAGCAGGCTGTTCGGGATTGGGCGGGTTTGGATAGTGCGATCGCAAATCGTCATGAGTATTTAGGTTCTGTTACTGAAAAAACAGATGCCATTCAGACGATGCTTGATGGAGTATTTGGTACCTTAGAAAGGTGTCAAGAAGTCAATGATTATCAACTGCAAGCTATAGCTGATATGCAGCAAACCATTCAGAGTCTATCAAACGAACCAGCGGCTGCCTGACTTTCTAATCCCCTTTAGTTTGACTGTCTATGATCTGGGTCAACGAACATATAGATCCTTCAGGGATTATTTATTCGGCTATTGCTTGTTGTGACAAAACAGCAGCTGAAGATTGCCATGCCACATTTCAAGCAGCGCTGACCGATGAACAAAAAGAAGCTGGTTGGGTTGCCCGATTACGTACAGTAAGCTCATGGGATGATGTGCCTATCAGTGCGTTGAAGCTGTCGTAAAAGGCAAGAAAAGGTCCCACAGCTACAACTATCTATTTCTATGTCCGAACATTTTATAAAACTGAGCCAGTTCCTAAAGCTTAATGACTTAGTTCAGTCAGGTGGTGAGGCAAAACACCTAATTCAAACAGGTCATGTATTAGTTAATAACGAGGTAGAACTACGACGCGGTCGCAAATTATACTCAGGAGATCGGGTCACCTTTGCCAATCAGACCTATGATGTTGTCTCTAATTCAGACTAATTCAGTTAGCTCAAAATTAGATCTATTCTCTAAAAATACAGAGCTTACACAAAAAATCAGGAGCTAATCTACCTCTACAGATTAGCTCCTGAATCTATAAATAAAAAAGTTCAAACAGAGGACAATGGCGTTTTACTTACGAAGAGGCGCAGACTGTAAATGGCTTTTATCAGCAATGTGATGCCTATTATTGTGAATAGGTACATGACTGTGACCATTATTTTTATGGCCATTACTATTATCAGCTCCCGCAGGGCGAGGCTGAATCAGTCCATAACCACCGTGATTTCTTTCGTACATCACGTTAATCTGGTCCGTTTCTGAATTATGAAACACATAAAAATCGTGGCCGACAAGCTGTAGATTTTCCAATGCCTCCTGGACCGACATTGGAGCCATTGCAAAATACTTAGTCCTAACTACCTCTTCAGGTAGCTGAGGTTCACGTTTTTCTAACAACTCAGTAACAACCTGTAAATCCGTCGCCTGAGAGGCAGTATCAACTTCGATAGAGCGCACTGATACGTGTTCAGAACTACGACGTTTTTCCTTATACTTGCGTAGCTGTCGACAAATTTTATCTGCTACCAAGTCAATACTGGCATAGAGGTTTTCGCTGCTTTCTTCAGCTCTCACTACGGCACGATTTACATGCACCGTAACTTCAGCACACTGTCGAGTAGGCATCTTTGTCCCACCAGCCACAGATAAGCAGACATCAACTTTATTGATCATTCGTTGAAAGTGGCTAACCGATTTCTCGATTTTTTGCGAAACATGCTGGCGAATAGCCTCTGTAATCTCAATATTTTTCCCTTGGATAACAAGCTTCATAGAGCTGCCTCCACTAAATAGAAGATAAGCGATTAATTTCACCCTAACACTTAAATTCTGAGAGGATTTTTGTCTTTAGAAACATTTTTATCCGTTGATAATTCTTTAGGATTAGATTGGAGATAAGTTAAATGTAGTGCTTTCTTCTTCAGGTCAAGACTTTCATATAATAGGTGCCCTAGCAATTTTTCATATTGCCTCTATCGTGGCAAATTATTGTTGGAGTTTGTCGGAGTGCATATTGCTTAATTCTTTTTTGATCTTGAATCTTTGTGGTTTTGAAATCTAGTGAATATGCGGCTGGATAAGCCTATATGAAATTTATAAGATTGGTTTTTCATAGTGATTAAGGATAGAAAACTTATTGTTCAAGATATGGGATTGATTGCCTATGAATTAGCTTGGCAACATCAAAAAACAATGGTCTCTATGCGCAAACGTGATGCCGCTTTAGAGGATACTTTGATGCTGAGCGAACATTTCCCGGTATATACGCTTGGAGCTAGTGCTCAAGACCGATTTGTCCATTTTGATTTAGCTGATCCAAGCTACCAGGTTTTTAGGGTAGAGCGTGGGGGAGAGGTGACTTACCACTGTCCTGGTCAGCTGGTTGGATACCCCATTCTTAACCTATATCACCACCGTAAGGATTTGCATTGGTATCTGCGCCAATTGGAAGAGGTTGTAATTCGTACCCTGGCTCATTATGACCTTGTTGGTCAACGTATTAAGGGGCTGACAGGTGTTTGGGTTGATGGCTATAAGCTAGCTGCGATCGGTATTAAAGTAAGTCGATGGATCACAATGCATGGATTTGCCCTGAATGTATGTCCGGATTTATCAGGGTTTGGACGCATTACTCCATGTGGTATTGCTAATCGACCGGTTGGATCAATAGCTCAGTTTTTGCCTGATATTGCCATAGCAGAGGTAAAACCCGTACTTGTGCAGCATTTTGCTGAAGTCTTCAATTTGGCTTTGTTATACATAGAGCCAGAGTTGTCGCTAGTCGAGTAGTTTAATTGTGCTGGCGATATAAAAAATTAGGCGATACTTTAATTCCTATTGCTTGACACCATCAAGTAGCTCACAGATCTAGAGTTTAGATAGATAAGAATAGGTGGTATCGCTTCCATGAATTAGCCTGAGCACCATTCCAAACAGTCATCTGGAATGGCGAACGACCTTATTGACTTATACAATAGTCATATAACGGATATTGAGCTCATGCCCGACAGTAGTTCTTCTAAAGCTAAGCCACCTGCCGGATTTCAGTCGGCTCTCCGAGGCTGGAGTGGGGGTGGGCAGCAACCTAGTTTTTCATCCCTGCTTGAACCCGTTCAAGAGCCTTGGCATCATATTCCGTATGTAAGTAAAACTGAAATTGGCTCGCTGCTCAAGCCATTGACGTTTCACGCTGAGCCGCTGACTCCTTTGCGGCAACGTGATGAGCATGCTTTAGAGGACATATTTGGCGATATTCATATTGAAGAAATTTTTTCCGATGTCTTTGTGCGGCTGAAGCAGCTCTATCCAGAGCCATGCTGGGAAGACGAACCGTTTGATTTTTTGAAAAGCTATTTGTGATATTTCTGAGTTTAGGCGTCTTGGTAGATTAACAAAGGTGCTCTCAAAATTTTCCATACCCCATCAGCTGCCAATTTTAATGTGCAAGTGCATGAGGTATGGAGGGGGTTGAAATATTGACTAAAATGGGATTTCGTCGTAGTCGGGGGTACTGTTGGCTGGTTGACTCGAAGATGGTGGACTTGTTTGTGCTGAACCACGACTGTCGCCACCACTGCCTTCGGCAATAGGGGGGGCTTCGGCAATCATTAAAGACTGCATTTCGGCAAGTCGATGCAGCTTTTGAACAGTAATTTCAGCCTGTTTCTCTCGAAATCCCTCAGGACGATCAACGCTTTTCATCGTTAAGCGTCCTTCAATGACTACCCGATCTCCCGGACTGTAGCTTGTCTCCTGAATTGTTTGGGCTAGCTTCCCCCAAC
>JBCDFI010000172.1:0-10052 GCA_039178155.1 Cyanobacteria bacterium P01_H01_bin.105 | reverse complement strand
TTAGCTCAGCTTGTTTAAACTCGGCCCAGCGTAGCTTTTCGACCTGGTTACGAACCAAAGCATGGTCCCGTTCGTCGTAGTCTAACTGGACAAGCTGTTGCTCAAGCTGCTGATACTCTTGTCGTAGCTCAGCCGCATAGTCCTCTGAATCTAGACATTGTTCCAAATGATGTCGCTCTTGTTCCAATGCTTCTAGCTGCATGCTGACTTCTGTTGACGAGGTGAGCTTGGCTTCAAGAGCACCCTGCTCTTGAAGGACTATGCTGTATTTTTCTAACTCTGTTTCCAATTCTCGATACTCACGGCGGAGCACCTGAATCTCTCGTTCAGAGGTGGTTAGCTGTTCACGGATGACCCACAGTCTCTGTTGCAGCATGTCTCGTTCTTGCTGAAGCTGAGCGGTAACCTGGGGGCCATGGTCAGCTAACGGACGCTCACACAGGGGGCAATTAGCGTCTGGCTGAATCAGTAGCGCTAATCGCTGATCTAATTGGATCAGCTGTTGCTCTTTTTGACGCTGCTCTGTTTGGAGCTGTGCCATAAAATCTCGCCGCTCTTGCCCTTTTTGACGGACCTGAGTCTGATAGGCTCGGCGCTGTTCTAAATAGGCCAGCTGGTGTTGTACTTCAATCAGCGTGCTATGTAACTCTGGTTGCTGCTGCAGGGTGAGGGTAGCTTGAGTTTGGCTGATAGCTTCTAATCGGGCTTCCAGTCGGGTCGAGACCTGTGTTAACCGCAGGTGGAGCTGCTGACGACGCTGCTGTAGCGGGGTGGCCTCTACTTGACGCTGGTCTAAGGTACGTAGCTGTTGGCGAGCAGACTGCAGTTGGTGGAGCGTGGTCTCGACAGTTTGCCGCTGACTCAGGCTGTGTTGGATCTGGGCAATCGTTTCGTCTAAAGAGGTTAATTTTAGCTGCACCTGGCCAATGTTAGTTTGTAAAGTGCTCCGCTGTTCTTGACGTTGGGCTCGTAAGCGTCCCTGCTGCGTGTGAACCTGCTGATATTGCTGAAACCGCTGAGCATAGTCCTGCTCTTGAGCTTGTAGCTGCTGCAGCTGGGTATACCCTGCTTCAATATCGGCGGCGGCAGCTAACTCAGCCTGAAAAGACGCACATTGAGCTTCGACGCGCTGCAGTTCTGATTGTCGCAGGGTAAGGGTTTGAGATAGGTGCTCAAGCTGCTGCTGCTGAGTTTGCAGGGTCTGTTGTAACTGCTGTCGCTGCTGCTGCTGTTGTCGTAAATGAGCGCGACGTTGCTGGGCTGCTTGCTGCTGCTGTTGAGTCTCTAGGGTCTGTTGCTGAAGGGTTTGGTAGTGAGTTGCGATCGCGCTTCGCTGGGCCAGTTGTTCGTCTGCCTGGGCCAACGCTGTAATTAGGACCTTAATCTCAGCCTGATAGGTGCGGCTACGCTCCCTTGCTTTCTCGGCTAACCGGTCATACTGAGTCAGCTTCAACAAGTCAGCTAGTATCTGCTTCCGCTCACCTGGGCGTTTTAACATAAACTCATCTGCCCGCCCCTGTCGCAGATATGCCGAATGGATAAAGGTCTCGTAATCTACCTTTAGATGCTGTAGAATTAGCTGCTGTGTTGCCCGTATCCCCCGCTGGGTCAAGCTTCGAAACTCATTGGACGCCTGTATCTGAAACTCAAGCAAACAGCCTTGTCTGCGTCGACGCCCTCGCAAAACCCGATACACTTGACCCTGGTGTTCAAAAACAAACTCCACCCTGGCTTCTTTAGCACCCAGATGAATCACATCATCATCGATGGCTACCCGGCTGTGACCCCATAGCACCCAGGCCATTGCTTCCAACAGTGATGACTTGCCTGCACCGTTAGGCCCACAGATACAGGCCACGTGCAAACCAGTAAAATCGAGAACAACGTCTCGGTAGCTTAGAAAATTAATTAAGGTTAGCCGTTTTGGAATCATGACATAGCCTTCCAGCCTATGCCTAACATAGCAAGTACATGTGATCTTTAGTACTTACGATCTGATTTTTAAATCACTTGCGATCCCATCGATCTAGTTTACTTATATGCTTGATTTCAGCTTTCTTCTTGGAAGATGCATCGCTCAACCTGTTATTCAACGGCACAAGACTTTGCGGTTTCAATCATCCAGAGGTTCAGCAATGCTAAAAAACCAATGTAAACAACGTGTAGATTGTTGCCATGTCGGTCTTGTTTGATAGTTGTGACATGCATTCTCTCCTCATGTCTTTAGGTAACTTACAAGATGACTCAGATTTTATCTGAACATATAGAGTAACTACATCTATTTTATATACAGAGTTTCTGAACACTATCAGAACGTTTATAGATAAATTGTTTGAAAATTTTGATCAGAAAGATTTTCAATTACTTTAAATTAAAAAACTCTCTATTCTGATGTGCTATGAAAACTGTTCGATCTCTATGGTTCTGAAATGAATTAAGCATAAAAATAGTGTATTCTCTCACGTTTTTGAGTTGATAGCAGGACTGTTAGAATCAAGTTTCATCGGTTTTTATGGTTTTGGAGATACTCATAAATCTCGTTTGGTTGACTAATTTAGCCAAATAATCAACTAGACTTTCTACAGCATTTAGAAACATATGCAACATAATCTCGTCTCATAGCTCAGCGTGCTGTTCTATGTCTGAGTTGATCTATTTAGTCTGCATTCTAAGCCAATAGTTTGTATACTCCATAAAATCAGAGCACTAGGGCATATCTACACTAGGTTTCTAGATTTTTCGAGAAACTTTTAACCTCTTTCTGCTGTCTTATAAATTTAAACTGACCTGGAAAGTAATTGACTGTTCTCAAACCGTTTTATCTTTGGACAGACTCTGGGGATTCAGTTTTCTGAATTTTTTTTGCTGAGAATATTGAGGCCCGTTCGAAAAATATCAGCAATCTGACTGATTTTTGTCACTCTAATCCTGGCCTTTTGTTTTCAAACGGTAAAAAGTATTTGTTGCATGGTATTGCCAGTTGTTTCAGATTTTATACCATCAATAATTTTTCTCTATCTGTTACTTCCAGGGTACTGAATTTAATACCCAGAAGTATTTTTGGTTTGCCTCAGGCATATACGCCGTCATCCTATGAAGTACTCATTTGTCAACCAGCCTAGAGAAGAAGATTGTGGAATTGCCTGTATTGCGATGATCGCCAGGCATTATGGCCAGAAAATTACCCTGTCTCGTGTGCGTGAACTAGTCGGAACCGGCCAGCTAGGTTCGTCTCTTTTAGGTTTACAGCAGGGTTCTGAAGCTTTAGGCTTTCAAGCTCGGTCTGGTCAGGCTACTGACGATATTTTTAAGCGTATCCATCGTCTACCCTTGCCTGCCATTATGCACTGGGGTCGTGACCATTGGGTGGTTTTTTATGGCAAGGAACAAAACAAGTACGTTATAGCCGATCCAGAGGTTGGCATCCGTTATCTCAGTGCCAACGACATCCAATCCAATTGGGGTGATGGTGCCATGCTGTTGCTGGTGCCTGATGAAGCCTTTTATCAACTATCGACGGATAAGCCCAGTAGACTTACCAATATTTTTCAACAAATCTGGCCATATCGTATTTCACTTACTCAAGTCTTAATATATGGCCTATTTATTGGTTTTCTATCTTTAGCTATTCCTTTTCTGATTCAATTCATCACCGATGATGTGTTGATTGCAGGTGACACTCATCTTCTACCTCAAGTGGCAACAGCTGTCCTAGGTTGCTTCTTTATCAAAAACTTCTTAAACCTGGTACAAGTTACTCTGGTTGCCAATATTTTTCAGAGGCTTGAGCTAGGACTAACTCTAGAGTTTGGGCGTAAGCTGTTAAAGCTACCACTGAATTTTTACGAGACTCGACGTAGTGGTGAGTTTGCTAATCAACTTAAAGATATTTCTCGTATTAACGATCTGATTGTTGATGGGGCCATCCAATTGCCAGAGCTTCTCTTTACTGCCATAGTCTCCCTCGGGTGTATGGCATTTTTCTATAGCTATCGCCTCACATTTGTATCGTTGTTAACGGCAGGGCTAATGTTGGGGGCAACGCTGATACTGCTCCCTATCTTTCGAACTCGTCTTCAGCGTCTACTATCACTAAAAGCCAAGAATCAGGCTTTGTTGGTAGAAATTTTTAGAGGGGCTGTAACGTTTAAGACAACAACAGCCCAACCTCAGCTCTGGAAGGAGATGCAGGGTCGATTTGGAAACCTGGCTAGCAAGAAGGCCCATACGGTACAGCTGAGCTGTTTTGCTAGCCAGCTGGCCAGTCTGCTATCTGGTATTGGGCACATTAGTGTCTTCTGGTTGGGAAGTTCCATGGTAGTTGAGCAGGAGTTAACTCTGGGACAACTTTTGGCCTTTAGCATCATGAGCTATAGTTTTCTAGAATTTGTCAGTTTTTTGGTCAAGTTTTCAGACAAATTTATGGAGGTTACAACATCGGTTCAACAATTTGATGACGTTATTGATGTCAGCGATGAAAGCCCAGACGATTGGTTAAAACCCCTGGCTGAGATTCCTTCAGACGGGAACATCACGTTTAAGCAAGTCAACTTTCATTATCCAGGTCGGTACAATCTGTTAGAAACATTTTCCCTAAAGATTCCTGGTGGCAAGTCCTCTGCCTTGGTTGGGGCTTCCGGCTCTGGGAAAAGTACCATTGCCAAAATTCTAGCTGGATTACATCCGTATCAGTCAGGTGAGGTAGTCGTTGGCCCCCACAACCTGAGGGATCTATCCACTGAATGTGTCCGTCAGCAAATTGTCTTGGTTTCTCAAACAACTCACTTTTGGAGCCGGTCAATTTTAGAGAATTTTCAACTGTGCGCTCCTAAAGCAAGCTACAACGAAATCGTAGCCGCCTGCTGCATTACTGGTGCAGATACGTTTATTGAAGAGTTGCCAGATGGCTATCTCACCACTTTAGGTGAATTTGGCTCTAATCTCTCAGGTGGTCAGCTACAGCGGTTAGCGATCGCACGTGCTCTAGTGCTTAAGCCAGCTATTCTCATTCTTGATGAATCCACGTCTGCTTTAGACCCTCTAAGTGAGGCTGAACTGCTCCACAATCTATTGGCTCATCGTAAGGGACACACAACGGTTCTGATCAGCCATCGCTCTAGCGTCAACCGGATTGTTGATTGGGTGACGGTAATCAATGACGGAGAGGCACATGTAGCTGGTTCGCCTGATTATTTATTGTCTCAACAGGGTCGACATCTACAGTTCTTAGAAGGAGGGCTGCCTACTCTTTCAGATGGCCAAAAACAGCTAGTCGCTAGTAATAGTAAGAAGGCTCCTGATGCCTCTTCACTACAGGATGGCTAGAGCATTGATCAATCTGCGCAAAAAGTACTACGCAAAAAATATTTAGTTTTCAATGGTGAGTGTGATTCATGAAACACGGTGACTCTTTTCCCAGTTCTATGTTTGATTTACCCGATCAAGCAAAAAAATCGACAGCGATTGAGCCATCCACTGACATGGATCTTATCGTTGAGCTTTCGAAACCATCGATCGGAATACTAGCGCCGATACAGGATTATCAATCCAGGCAAGCTGCCGTAGAAGAAGCCCAGTCGCTAGCATCGCCCGCTATCAATAATTGTTTGCCTACTCCGAATCGTTTTCTCATATTTGGCGGTTTAGGTCTGCTTGGCAGCTTAGGTATAGGGGCGATAGCCTCAACACTGCTTACGTACACGACTACGGTTAAAACTGAGGCTGTGATAGAACCCGTCGGCGATGTACAGTCTGTCCAATCTGGCAATGGAGGCGTTGTTGACACAATTTATGTTCAAGACTATGACTCTGTAACTTCAGGACAAGTCATTGCTTCGTTTGAAAATCCGTCTATACAGAAAAGAGTTGCTCAAATTGAAGCTCAAATTGCCGGCACCGAAGAACATATAGTTCAAATAGATGGACAGCTGAGTGCCTTAGAACGACGACGTTTGGCAGAAGTGGTCTGGTTGGAGCAGCTAGCGGCAGGTGGTGTGGGAGTTGGTAACAACCTACCGAAATATGAACATTCCAAGAAAGTACTCTTAGAGCATCGAGGTCGTCTTGAGGCTCAGCTCGAAGCAGAGTTGGGCCAGCTAGCTCAGGCTCAGCAAGAGGTTGAAAACTTGATAATTCGTGCACATAAGGCGGGAACAATTTACAACCTGGAACTTAAAAGACTGGGCCAGACCTTTAGTGCTGATGAAACAATTGCCACAATTATCCCCGATGGAGCAGGATTGGAAATTAGAGCGTCGCTGCCTGATACCCAAATCGAAACTATTGAAGTGGGACATCCCACTAAGCTAGCACTATCTGAATGTCCGGTTTTCAGTTTTGGTTCGTTGTCGGGACAAGTAAGTTCAGTGAGTCCGGCTTATAGGCCGACGGAGACCAACTTAGCCAATCTAGGCAGTGTTCCAAATAACACCCATGTAGTAGCAGCGACAGCTAATCAGCAAGCCATGCAATCTGGTTCACGCCTATGTGAGCTATTGCCTGGGATGACAGGAGAATTAACCATCATTACCAAACAAGAAAAATTTTTAGACTTCTTTTTGAGGAAGCTTCGCCTCAAAACAGATATTTAAGCTATTGAAACAACTGTGGTACAGCCCGACGAGCAGCAACAAAAAGAGACGTTACCCCTATCAGAAAGTAGACTGGTTCTGAGAGATGCAACCCTGGTAGCGAGCGAGATGATTTTAGATACTGTCGCTCTACCGGCAAAACTCAATACAAACGATGCCAAGTCTAAGCCAGGTTCCTATACAGTAGAAATCTTCTGGGATGAAGCTTTAGTCACGTCCACTGAGCTGCTCTATGGTAAAACGGCATATCTCTTAGAGAATATTGACTCACTACAAATCTTAAAGCTGCATCGAAGACGTTCGGTCATTCAGAAAAAACTTAGCAATTTTCTAGCCTGTCTAATCGCAGCCTTTGGTCTAGTCCTACTTTTTAGCTCGCTGGCTTGGTCTGTCCATATCCTGGGCTTACTATTGGCGCTCAGTAGTATGAGCTATGCCGTTTATTTTAATTGGTGGGTTGAACAGCGTAGACGAGGAGAATTTGGACTACTGATGACGATGAAATTAGATTCGAAAGTCGTTATTACCAGCCATAGTCTAAAGGCAATTCAAACCCTGTACCAAATTATGTTTCGGCGTTTGGATGGGGTCAACCCCGCTGCTGAATCTCTAATGATCAATATGTATACAGGTGAAACAATGACGAACTAGGACACAGCCCGACGATAGCGCAATCTAATATAGCGCCATCCAATAATGATGCAGGTAGGTTCAGAGAATGTTACGGGTTGACGTAGCTATGACGCCACCCCTTCTAAAGTTTCATCTGCAATATCATAAAGGCGCTGTAATTTCTCTAAGGTTTCTTCTTCTGTCTGCCATAGGCCACGACCATTGGCCTCGATCATACGGCCGACAATATTGCGAAACGCTTCTGGATTAGCTGCTCGCAGTTGATTGGCCATAGTCTCATCTAAGGCATAGGTTTGAGCTGCTTGATCGTACACCCAGTTATCTTGAAAACCTGTTGTACCGCCCCAACCGACTAGAGCGGTCATTCGTTGGGATATTTCATAGGCACCACCAGAGCCTTGATTAGCCATGGCCTCTGCCCACTTGGGGTTGAGGAGCTTGGTGCGATATTCCATCCGCAGCACATCTTCTAATTTACGGGGAGTTGTATCTTGAGAAAAACTTTCTACAAAGCTGGCGGTGACGCGTTTGTCTTGGCGTTTTTCTGCTGCTTTTTTGAGGGCACCAGTATTGGCATAATATTCTTGAATATCCGTTAGGCCATATTCGACAGAGTCGATCTGCTGGACAATGCGTCCTGTGCTTTGGAGCAGAGTGTTGAGTACCTCTGGACGAGCTTGGCCTTTATCTCCACGGCCATAGCTAAAAGCGTTGCGATCGCGCCATGTATCGGCTAGCTCATCCCCCGACTCCCAGTTAGAGTCGGTGACCCGGTCATTTACAAGCGAACCATAGTCCCCTGCCGGATTTGAAAATAATCGTGCCGACACATTATCTATCCCTTGAGCTTTGAGCGTCAATGCATGTTTACGAATAAAGTTTTGTTCTGGAGATTCACTGGCCTCAGCTGCTCGCAAAAACAAGTCATCTAGTAGCTCAATAATATTGACAAAGCTATCGCGAAAGATTCCTGAGAGATTTCCTAGAATATCAATGCGGGGATGCTCCATTTGCTCTAACGGTGTCAGCTCATAGCGTACAATCCGTCCCGTTCCTTCTTTAACTGGCTCGGCCCCCACTAACTCTAACAATATTCCTAAGGATTCTCCTTTTGTTTTAATGGCATCTAGGCCCCACAGCATGACCGCAACTGTTTCAGGATACTCACCTGAGTCTTTCAAACTTTGAGCGATGAGCTTTCGACCAATGGCTCGTCCACGTTCATAGGCGGCGGGGGATGGCATTCTGTAGGGATCTAGGGCGTGAATATTGCGGCCTGTAGGCAGTGCCCCTGGACCATCCCGCAGCAGGTCACCTCCCGGAGCGGGAGCAATATACTCACCGTTGAGACCACGCAACAGATTGGTTAGTTCATCAGTGGTTTGGGTCAGCCCCCGTCGGATTGTCTGAGCCTCTGTCAACATTAGGGATGTCAGTGGTTCACTGGCTGGATAGCGCTTGGCTAACATTTCAGCTTGCGAATTCTCTGGTAGGGTGTTGGCTGCAATCTCGTCTATCAGCTCAGGTGCCAGTCGTTCACCAAAATAAGCTTCTAGATAGCTTTTGATGGCTGCGATATCAGGAGACTGTCCTAATACGTGTAAGCCGCTAGAGAATAAGCGATTTTCTAAGACTTGCAGATACTCATAGAGTGTCACAAAGTATCGATCTAATACTACGTTGCTAAATAGCTTGGCGTTTTCTAGAGTAAACTCTAGTCCCTGGGTTTTCAGCTCAGGCAGCGGACAGTCTGTAGCTAGACCTGTGTCTGTAATTTTAGTTAGGATGGCATCTTGAAGGACGCGATTAGCCTGAGGATCTTCTCTAAATTCAGCAATTAGCTCTCGCAGGGTAATCAGCTCTTTGTATAATCCTGCTCGACCATAGGGGGGCACATTGTGAGATACCAGTACTCCATACCCCCGTCGCTTGGCCAAAATCGACTCCGACGGGTTATTGGCAGCATAGACATACAGGTGAGGCAAATTGCCCAACAGAATATCCGACCAGGAATATCCTGTATTACCTAGGGGAGATCCCGGCAACCATTCTACTGTGCCATGCATCCCAAAGTGCAGCACAGCATCTGCCTGAAAGTCTTGCTGTAGCCAGGTATAAAATGCAGCGTACTGGGGGTGGGGAGTTAGATCTCGCTCAAACATCAGTCGCATTGGGTCCCCCGCCAGCCCGAGGGGTGGCTGTACCCCAATCCACACATTCCCTAGCTGAATTCCGCCCACATGAAAGGTTTCACCAATGGTTTTAATGCCGCTTTTAGTTAGAGACTGCCACTGTTTTTCAATTTTTGACGTCTTTAAATAGCCTAGCCACTTCTCCAATGTTCTCACATTGACCGTAGCTGGAACTGATAGCTCTGGCAGACTATTTTCACTCTCTATCCTTAACTCTTGCCATTCCTGCTTTCGAGTTAGCCACTGATTCTCATCATCTGCTGCTTTTACCCAGTCAATAATCGTCTCTCCATCTTCAGGCAGTTCTCCTACCTGATACCCTTGAGCTTTTAGGGCCTGTAACAAAGCCAGGAGAGATTTTGGCACGTTTAACAACGCGGCAGTCCCTGTCGCTCCGTAACCGGGGGGAAAGCCATAGAGAATAATGGCTAATTTGCGATCGCGCTGCTCTTTCTGCCTCAGCTCAATCCACTGCTTTATTCGCCCCGTCAGTCGTCGCACCCGCTCCGGCACCAGGTAGATCTGATCGCCTACTAGACCGCCTAAGGGTATCGGATCAATCGCCCCGTCTAATTCTGGCAGCGCATACAGTACCACGCTCTGCAGCCCACCGATGCCCTGGCGCGTCCACGAGTGG
>JBCDFI010000171.1:0-10060 GCA_039178155.1 Cyanobacteria bacterium P01_H01_bin.105 | reverse complement strand
CTGGGATAGACATCACGGATGTAGTAGGACTGACAAATGGCCAGCGCACGACGCTTAAACTGATGGGAGCCATTGATCGTAATGCTTTAGAAAAGACTTAGGCTTGCAACCAGATATTGCAGCTCTCCTGTAGAGAACCGAAGTATCTCTAAGTTTATTTTCTCGTGGCCTCAAGCCTACGGAGCCCAGCCTAAAAATCCAGAAATCTGACTGGCTAACGTAGTCGGATCAAATGGTTTGGTGATCACCCCAGAAGCACCTGCTTCGTAGAGCCGTCGTCGATCTGAGGCTTGGGCTTTGGCGGTTAGAAAAACAATCGGAATCTTGGCTGTTGCTGTGGTGTTTTGTAACGCCGAAAGTGTTGCTAAGCCATCCATTCCTGGCATGGCCACATCCAGGAGAATGGCATCGGGGAGGGTTGCGATCGCAACCTCCAATCCCGCCTCACCTGAGTTAGCCGTCGTAACTACCCAGTCCGTATCTAATGTCAGGCCAATTTTAGCAACGGTCTGAATATCAACCTCATCATCAATCAGTAAAATCTTACGGCTAGTCATAATGGGGGTCTGTCGATGATGTTTTAGGCAACGTAAAACAAAATGTACTACCCTCGCCATGGATGCTAGTTACCCAAATGCGACCATCGTGATGTTGAACAATTTCACGGCAGATAGCCAGTCCCAGACCAGTGCCCCCGTGTTTACGAGTATCCGATGCATCCACCTGCTGAAAACGCTCAAAAATTGTTTCAAGTTTATCTTCAGGGATACCTCGACCATGATCAATCACCTTAAAGATAACCTGGTGCGGCTGTTCGACAGCTTTAAGTAAAACTGTTTCACCTCGGGGTGAAAATTTAATCGCATTACTCAGCAGGTTAGTCAGAGTTTGTTCAATATGGTCAGGGTCGGCATAGATGTGAATATCGAGGGGCAGTACCTGCACCGTCACACCGTGAGTTTGGGCCATGGGCCTCATTGCCTGAGCCGCCTTTTGTAATATCTCTGCCACCTGGACGTGCATCTTAATCATGGTGATACGACCAGACTCAATTCGTTCTAGATCAAGCACATCATTGATCAATCGAGTCAGTCGTTCAGTATTGCTTAGAGCAACTTCTAGTAATTCCTGCCCCTGGGGAGCCAGCTGACCTAGCCGACCTGTCGTCAACAGCTTGAGTGCTCCATGAATAGATGTCAGAGGTGTACGCAACTCGTGACTAACGACCGAGACAAACTCATTTTTTAACTGGTCAGCTGCTTTGTGGGCACTAATATCTTGAGTTAACGCAAAGCAACCTCTAACCTCGTCCTCGTGAATATCTGGCTGATAGCTGACACTCACCCAGCGATAGGGACGCTCACTATTGGGAAACTCAACTTCAAAGGTGACGCTTTGCCCATTCAGCGCCTGTTGTAAATAAGGCTGAATGGTATTGTAAATATCTGGCCCCAACGCTTCATGTAAAGATTGACCTTCTAAACTTTTATAAGGTACTCCCAGCCAATCTTCATAGACACGATTGTTAAAGCGATAGCGCTCATCTGCATCAATGTAGGCAATCAACACCGGTAGGGCATTTGTAGTTGTGCGCAGCCGCTCCTCACTCCGTCGAATGGCCGCCTCTGCCTGCATCCGCTCGGTTATATCCTGAAGCATGACGGTGTACCAAAAACCGTCCTTCGTTTTGCTTTTAGAGATCGAGGCCTCAGCAGGAAAAATCTCTCCGTTTTTACGACGACCCTGGATTTTTTCCTGGCGTTTCCCGATGCAGCGCGAGGGTACAAAGGCTTGTCCAAATCGAGTAACATGCTGCTGCTGAATCAGCTGAACAGCCTCCGGAAGTAACTGTTCTAAAGGGTGATCGATGATCTCAGCGGCGGTATGACCAAAAATTTGCTCAGCCGCCTGATTAAACAAACGGATATTTCGCTGCTGATCAATACAGATAATAGCCTCACCGGCCAAATCAAAGATATTGGCTAAGGTTTGTTGACTATCTTGCAGAGCAATTTCCGTTTGGGTCCGTTTGTTGAGGGCATTGACCGTCTCTAAAACAGATTGCGAAAAATCACGTTCCTGGCTTAAGGACTGTTCTGCCTGTCGTTGAGCTGTAACGTCATTAGCAGCGGCATAGATCAAGTTTGAGCTTGGGATAGCATTCCAAACCAAATAGCGATATCTACCAGCGGCGCAGCGGTAACGATTTTCAAATGTCACCGCAATTTGATACTCAATCAGCGTCGCCATGGCACGCTGAGTATTTTGCTGATCCTCTGGATGTACCAAATTAATGAATGGCTGGTTTAGTGAGGCCGTCGTAGAGTAGCCTAAAACCTTAGAAAACTGAGGATTTATCCGCTTAAAGTAGCCCTCAAAATCAGTAATGCAGAGAAGGCTAGGTGTAATGGCCAAAAACAACTCTAGGTTTTGCCCAAGCGATGCCGGTTTAACTTGATGATGCTCAGGGCTGACCATAGATAACGTCCATCACCTCAACTTATACATTATGAGAGAGGGTTAACTTGGGTCTATCCTAGCGGTCCTTTTCACTAAGACCCGTCAAGGAGGCAAGTTCGTTACATGGTGTTACAGACTGCGAAGAAAATAAACTATATCTTCAAAAAAATGGATTTGTAGGCCGATCCTCACATTTTCTTCAGATTTTTCCCGTAGGGTGAAGAAGTTAGGAGGCAATGGCAATGCAATATCTCTACAGCTTCGCAAATGTGAGTCTGATTCTTCGAGTCATAGATCGATTATCTAAAATGATCGGTCTGTCCTTAGAATCTTTAACGGTTATTTATTTGGTCGATCGATGGGTAATGCGCATAAAGCTGAGAAGTGCCCTAAGCGCTGCGGCTGAGCGAGATTTAATCGCCTTTTTGATGGAAAATGGCATGATCCATTATCCATCTATGCATTTGAGCGCCACCCTTAAGGCGTTAGACCAAGGTAAGACACCGACTCAAGTAATGAATGAGTATCAGGTCGTTGTGGTTTCCCATGGAGTACCCGATCCGATGGAGCTGCATGAGTTTTGCGCCCGTTTTGTGGAGGGACTCGGTTACTATCCTCCCAGTTTGGTATAGTAGCCAGCCGATAGTCGGTTTGCTTAAGTAACGTGTGCCTCTCTGTTCGAGATCGCCCTGTTAATGGGTCTTGACAGTCGCTAATAGTCGCTAATTTAGGCATGGATACCCCATAATAGGAGCGCCTCTACAATCCTGAGCCTCTCACTTTATACTCAATTTCTTCTATTGGTACGTTCTCACAATCCCAATCTCCGTACCGCAGCTGCAGCCGTCGCTCCTTTGCATAATCCACTAGCTTTCCGCCATACTTCTCGGCCTCTGTCCCCAACCCTTGAATTCGAATCTTGCCGTTAAATACCGTTGCCCGTGCCAGGTAGATCACCAGATCATCCCGCGAAGGTCGATTCACTGTCACGCTTGCCGTTAGGTGCGCCACGCCACGCTCGTCTAACTCTTGGGGCAATGCCATCGCCGTATTGCGAATCCCTCTAATAGCCACAATGACTGATGCTACGGCCATAGTGATGTCTACGCCATCATCGGTCAAAATCTGATTGTTGGATAAATACTGAAAGTTTCGCTCTCGTAGGTCGTCTCGGATACGACGATGGATAAGATTATGCTGGTTGTACTGCTTTAGCGCACCGACAATGGCACCGCAGGCATCTCGAGGCTCACGCCAGGGTGACTCGCGAGTGACACCATACATTTGATTTTCTCCATCTCGTAGCCGTCCTACATGGGTTTTGAGGTCAATTGCCACTAGCGATATCGACTGTGAATTGCCCGCATAGATTCGCTGTTTGAGCTGTTCGTCTAGCTCGTGGGCTACGGTCACATGGGCTAGGGTAGCACCGTTGTCCGTGCCGCCTCCCGCTGGGAAAAAGGCTTCTAGCTTGAGTTCGCCAATTTCTGACAGGGTGGCAAACCGTGAAGCCACGACGTCGCGATAGCGTTTGGTAGCCTCACCCTGGTGGATGCGATCGCCACAGTTGGTATAGGCCAGGGTGGTCACTACGCTAGGGAGACTCATGTCTGCGCCACAGGCTGTAATATCGGTCTGGCTAGCTGCCGCAAATTGCAGCTCATCTCGCAGGATTTGTAATCCTTTGATGAGGGCATAGCGATCGCTGACAATCTCGTTGAGATAGTTGTGATAGGCATTGCGCTCCATGCCAAAGCTAGCATCGAGCTGCCAAAATCTATCCACACGTTTTTGAGTGGCGTCTGCATCAAATGGTAGCGTCATGACTATTGTCTTCGCCTCCTACTGACCAATCGTAAACACATCAAACGGTATGACTTCTGACTCAGGCTTTGTAGTATCAAAGTAATAGCTGGTAACTGTTCCTAAACCCGTGTTTAATATGCTAAAGACGGTGATATCGTTACTGGCAATATAGGGCATTGGCTGACCTGTAGCATCCTTAAAGGGTTTTAGGGTGGGCACAATAGGGCTCAACCCGTTGGGATCACCGATAGCTACATAGGTTTCTTGAAATCGGCTGTCGTTAGGTACCTGTCTGGGCTTATCAGCCGTGTGGGCTGCGTAAGTGTTACCGACATTAGAAGACTCTAAAAACTGTAGACCGCTATCGCTCTCAAATCGGTTCCAAAGATGAGAGTGTCCATAAAAGACAAGATCGGTGTTAGCAGATTCTAGCAGCGGCAACAGGTGTTTAATGATGTGGTCTTCGTCTTTGGGATATTCATAGCGTATACCGGTGAGAGTGCCGTCGTC
The DNA here is from genome assembly GCA_039178155.1 of Cyanobacteria bacterium P01_H01_bin.105. Taxonomy (GTDB): domain Bacteria; phylum Cyanobacteriota; class Cyanobacteriia; order Phormidesmidales; family Phormidesmidaceae; genus Leptothoe. Next base: position 5,284 of record JBCDFI010000171.1, on the reverse strand, counting down.
ATCGTGGTCATAGATGGGGACGGGTGTCGTAAACGCAGGCACAATATTATCGCCCAGGGTATGGGGCGGATGGTGTAGCATGACAATCTTGTACTTAGCCTGCTGAAACTCTTCACTAGCTAGCTCTGTTGTGAGCCACTCATACTGAGGGCTGCCAGGTTCAATGCTCTCAAAGATCAGTTGGCCATGCCCCCAATTTGAAGGGGTGCTCAGGTCAGTGGCTCGTTCCTGATACCGTCCTCGGATTTGATCATCGACGGTAAACATACGCCAAATTTGAGTTACATATAGCGAGACGAGGCGCACATCACCAAAGGTAGTGGCATAGTAGCGCTGGGTTTGACCATCGTCGCGGGGAGTTTGAGGAAGTGAAAAAATCTCGTTATAAGTATCTATATTAAATGACTGATTTTTAAGCCAGCGCCGTTCGACGGTATCGCTACTAGTCGGGTTAAAAACGTTTTTATGTTGGTCGTAGAGAGTTTTAGCTGCATCCCATGGGACAGGGTCATTAAACTGATCGTTGAGTGAGTTCTCAGTGCTGTAGCGTCCCATGACTTCGTGATTGCCCACAGCTGGAAATAGCGGCGCGTTTTGGATGAGCTGACCACCCTTATAAACGGTGCTAACACTGTTTTTGACTAGCTGGTAATTGCCGTGTCCTTGTAAACAGGGAAAAAACGCACCACCTCGAACATCGTCAAACCACTCCGAGGCTCGGTCTGGGATATTAACTAGATCTCCAGCTAGAAAAACTCCATCGATCTGATCAATGGTTTCGTCTACCTTTTGCAAGTTAGCGGCGGTCATCGGCATCATCTGATGGTCTGAGGTCAGCAATATTTTTAGGGACTGACCAGCGGAGGGCAATGCGCTCAAGGAAAACCGATCGCTTTGAATCGTAGTGTCGCTATCGGTGGTACTAACGACAGAGTAGGGGACCTTTCGACCGGGGCGCAGACCGCTGATCTGGGCTTCATGCCGCCAGATGGGCCGTTGTGTCACCTGTTCATAGGGGATAACGGTTTGGGATTGGGCATCTTCACGGGTGCGGCTCAGCTGGGTTGTTGTGGCGACAACCTCGCGCTTGGCAGGTCCATAGATGACTTTGTGATCGGTGCCTTCAAACTCGGTAAACCAAACAACCTGTACCGACGATTCGGTGGGCGTTTGTAAAAATGGATCGGTGAGTAAGGTGGCTTGAGGGGACATAGCGGGTTGTTGTAGGGGAGCTACGTGTACATTGGTCAACTGTACAAATAGCACTACACCCAAAGAGAACAATAGGCCCAGGGCGACTAATGTTCCGGTTTTGGGTTTTCCGGTTTTAGCTGAGGCCATAGAGGATTTCTGCGAATTGTGGGTTAAAAAGGTCTGTTGAAGGAGGCAAAGGACCGATTCACGTCTAGCATAGTAGCCAATTAGTGCTTCCTTACTGCATGCTTCTGGTTTGAATGACCGATATTAGACGGACCAACCAGTGAACAGTATTTGAGTGATTAATATCAATGCCATTAGATGTTGGCTAATTTACCCTGGTATAAGCTACGGGCTTGCTCTATGCTGTACCCCAATTTAAAAATCGTCTAAAGCGGTGTCTATCTTTAGATTTTGCGAGGAACGATGGATAAATAGGGACTAAGCATCAGGCAATGAAAGAGGCCTGTTTTTGCTGAGCTAACATTTTTGTCTGAAATTTAATGCTGATCCGGTATTAGGATATTTGACGGTTCATTTCTGCATTTTTGTCGATGGCCAAGTTTTGCTTGCCAAAATGGAATAGCTGGGTGACACCATTGGTCTTGGCCTCGATTGGGCTACATGGTTTGGTCATGGCATTACCCATGCCCGATTTGGCTGATATACCTCCCGTACCGCCAGAACTGCCGGAACCAGACGTTATTCAAGTGGTAACGTTGCCCAAACTGGCAAAGATAGATGGCTCGCCTAAGCCGCCTTTGCCCGAGCCACCGCCAGAGGAGCCTCCTCCGGTCGAGGAGCCCGTCGAGGAACTTGTGGTGGCTGACCCAGAAATTTTAGAAGAAATTGCTCCTGAACCGGATGATGTAAGCGACTTAGACAACAGCGAGTGGGAGGAAGATCCGGGAGGTGATGACGCTGACCCATCTAATGCAGAGTCCGAGTCGGACGACGCTGAGCCCACCCTCGATCAGCGTTTGGCAAGCTACGACAGCTATAGCAATTACGATGGTAATCAGGTTGGCGATGGTGCGGTGACTGCCAGACTGTCGGAGATTATTCAACAGGGGGGCGAGTGGCCTAGCCCCTTTCGGGAATTAGAGCAGGGGTTATCTGCAGTGGATGTACCTTTACAGGATTGTTTGGAGGAACCTCCAGGAAAGTCAGTTAGCTTTAGGGTTGAAGTTGGTCCTGATGGTGCCTTATTGGCTGATCCAGAACCTTTAAATAGTGCTGGATACGACGTGTTAGATGAAAAGGCTTTAGAAATTGCCCGAGCTGCGGACTATGCTGCTTATCATCCGGCGGGTGAAACCAAGGCTTACTCGTTTGCCATCCAAATTGACTATGAGGCCTGCAATGTAGCTAGCCTAACCAATACCGAGGCGTCCGGCTAAACTGGGGCTTAATGGTAGCAGAGTGGCCAACATCAGAAACAAGATCAGCAAAGCTAATGCTGCTCGGGCATCGTCTGGTTCACTAATATCGTCTAAACAGGGGCGTTCTTCGCCACGCTGTAGAAACAAAATGAGGGCAGCCCAATAGAGGGCCAACGGATTGGCCAGGGCAATAATCGTCAGCAGGACAAAGGTAACGGCAGTGGCTCGACCCGCTATTTTGCGGCCGTAGATAGCTTGGATAATACGGCCCCCGTCGATGCGTCCAGCGGGCATTACGTTCAAGGCGGTGATGACCAGTCCTAGCCAACCCATTAGCACTAATGGGTCCACATCGACTAAATCGGTCGTTTGGAGGGTGTCTCCTAGAACAGCTCTCGCTAGGGTACCCACTAGAATGGATTCTTGGAAAAACTCGACGGGGAGCTGATATAGGCTACCAGGATGGGAGAGTCCCAGCCCCACTATTAGCATGGCCAAAGACAGCAACCCGCCAGCCGCCGGTCCGGCAAAGGAGATATCAAAGAGTATGGTGCGATTGGGTATTAGGGATTCAAATCGGGTCAGGGCTCCAAACGCTCCGATTTGCCAAGCGGGTAATGCAAAGGGGGGGCTCAGCTTGATCTGATAGCGGTTGGCCTGCCAGCGATGGCCTAGTTCATGGACGCCTAAAATAGCCAGAATTGCTAGAGCGGTGGGTAGGACTTCTGGCCAACGGCTCGGTTGCTCGAAGAGGTTAAAGTCTTTGAGTAGAGCACCGGTTTCTAGACTGGTGATGAATGTTGCGATCGCAAGCGCTACGGCCAAAATCTTTTGACGTAAATCGGACGGTTTGGGGTCTGATTCGCTGGGCAACACAATGATGGCCGGTCGATCTTCAGGACCGTTGATCAAAAATAGCCGATAGCGATCGTCAAAGCGATTTTCTAGCTGGGCTGTTAATGCCTTGAGCGTAGCGTCTGGTTTTCCCCGCAGGTTGCCCTTAAAAAAAACACCGGCCTGGTAGGGGACCGTCTCGGTTCTAAAAAAAGTATCGACCCCAAAAATAGCTTCGATCTCAGCGACATCCTCGACCGGAATCGCGGGTGGAACAGCGGGTGGCTCAGGGACAGTGGGGCTACTGTTGGCAGCATCGGTAGTATCGCTTTCTGCGCTGGCGTCTGTTTCTGACTTATCTGACTTATGTATTTCTATCTTAGACAGCCCACTATCCAACGATTCTGAAATCGTCTCTTGGGGCTGAGATTCAGTCGGAGACGGGCTTTTTATATTTTGAGGAGCGGCCTCAGCCAAGATTCTTAACTGACGTCCCAAATAAATATATACCCCTGTTGAAACTAGGACTGAGGTCAGCACCCAAATAATATTGAGATAAATACCAAAGGTAAATAACCCAAAAAATACTAGCCAGGGCACCATCACTACCACCGACTGCAGCCAAGCAAAAATTCCTAGCTTGCCATCGGGGCGGGCTCGAATAAATCCCCACACTAGAATGCCAACTGCAGCCAATAAAATTAGAACCGTTATCATCGCGCAGAAAGCCCGCAAACACCATTAAAACTCTGATGATAGTTTAATGGTAGACGTCCCTTTCGGGCTAAACTCAACTGCGTAAAGACTCTGATGATGCCAGCTTGATTTGGAATTGCTAGCTTGACGCCATCGTAAGACGCAATATTAGTATGAGTGCCCAAAAGTCATTTAATCGGGATGCTGAGGAGCTTTCAGCTGCATTGGCACCGCCTATTCAGCAGGTTTCTGAAACCTTTACTCTAGATTACAATCCAGACCCCGATTTTGAATCTGAACCCTATGTTGAAGAGTTGGCTGCAACGCCAACCCATTCGCCGATGAAGGTTTCTGTGTCCTTACTCATTGCGATCGCATCTACCCTGATCACATTTGTGGGTCTAGTGCTCGATAGCTTTTGGCTGATTTCCTTTGGCTCTCTAATCGCTTTAGCCATTTCCATTCGGTTGGCGATGCCCACGTTGCGGGCTGTGGTCAATGACCTATCTCCAGAGCAGCGATCGCTGATTGTTGCTATTCCAGGTTTAATCCTGGGTATCTATGGTTTGATGCACATCAGCGGTATCAATGCTCGACTGTTGCGTTGGGGCGATACCCTCCGTTGGGATGCCATTGGAGCCCTGGGGGATTTTCTCGGTGCCCTGGGGCAAATTTTTATCGCGATTTTGGCACTCTATGTGGCCTGGCGACAGTTTATTATTTCTCGCGATCTGACCACCCAGCAAAATCTCATCACCCAGCAGCAAACCATTGATGCCTATTTTCAAGGTATCTCAGAGCTGGTGCTCGATGATGAAGGACTGCTAGAAGACTGGCCTCAGGAACGAATTATCGCTGAAGCACGCACGGCGGCTATCTTAGGCAGTATTGACGGGCCAGGTAAAGCCAAAGTTCTACGGTTTTTGTCCCGCTCTAAACTCCTAACCCCCCTGGCTCGCGACCAGCGGCTGGGGCGTCCGATCTTAGATGGGGCAGGCGGCTATGCCGAGGATCGCCTCAACGGCACTCGAGTCATTGATTTGGGCGTCATGCTGGCAGCAGCGGATTTATCCGGGAGTGATCTGCGCTGGGTAGACATGAGCGAACTCAATTTAATTCGCTCCAATTTGTCCCGATGTGATTTGGTGCGGACTGATTTGGCCCGTACTATCTTG
>JBCDFI010000170.1:0-10086 GCA_039178155.1 Cyanobacteria bacterium P01_H01_bin.105 | reverse complement strand
TCATCCATACATTCGGAGGAATTAATTTTGAGCGTTCGGACGGGTAGCTGGCAACCAGCTGCGATCGCACTTTTGGCCATTATTACCGGCCTTATTCTGACAAGCACCCTAGTTATTATCAATCCTGGTCAAGCTGGGGTATTGAGCATCTTAGGAAAAGCCCAAAATGCTCCTTTACTAGAGGGTATCCACATCAAACCCCCCTTAGTATCCTTTGTAGATATCTATGATGTGACGGTACAAAAATTTGAAGTCCCAGCTGAAAGTTCTACAAAAGACTTGCAGGATTTGCGGGCTCGGTTTGCTATCAACTTTCGATTAGATCCAAGCAACATTGTCGAAATTCGTCGTAAGCAGGGCACCTTGGCTAACGTGGTGACCAAAATTATCGCTCCACAGACCCAAGAATCATTCAAAATTGCTGCTGCCCGTCGTACTGTGGAAGAGGCTATTACCCAGCGAACTAAGTTAAAAGAAGATTTTGACGATGCTCTTAGCAGTCGCCTAGAAAAGTACGGCATCATTATTCTCGACACCAGTGTTGTAGACCTATCCTTCTCAGATGAGTTTGCTCGGGCGGTTGAAGAAAAACAAATTGCTGAGCAAAGTGCCCGCCGAGCAGTATATGTCGCCCAGCAGGCTGAGCAAGAGGCCCAAGCGGAAATTAACCGCGCTAAGGGTCGAGCAGAAGCCCAGCGTCTGTTGGCGGAAACCCTCAAAGCCCAGGGTGGTGAGCTTGTACTAGAAAAAGAAGCCATTGAAGCCTGGAAAGCAGGCGGCTCCCAGATGCCCAGAGTATTGGTTATGGGAGAAAAGGGCGGTAATGTACCGTTCATCTTCAATATGGAGAACGAATAGGCGATCGCTTCAGAGCTTGGTGCGATGTGGTTCTGCAGAATCTCCCCGCACCGGGTTCTTAAAACAGTTTTTAGGATTTAACGCACATGGATGTGGATAAATCCATTGTTATTACGTTTGATATTGCCAGCTAATCCGTTGTGCTCAAATGGAAATTGATTGACCTGGCCCGTGCGGACTTGGTCTAAACCAGCCTCAATGGCCCGAGTTGACTGACCGTTGAGCATGCCAGCTAGAGCTACTTTCATGATCAGGCGATCGTAGGATGGAGCAAAAACGGCTTCAGCCTGTCGGATAGTATTGCCAGCTGCGTCATAAACGTAGGCGACGGTTGCTCGATTAGGGTCAAGCTCATAGACAGCAGTAGTGGCCGAGGTGGATACAGACTCTCGCGTGGGTTCTCCAAGGCGATTAATCACGGTTGTTGCGGCGGTACCTGGGGCAAAGCCAGGGACAGGCACGATGCCACCGGTGCCAGGAGAGGCTGTGTCAGGATTGCCGCTGTTTTCTAGAATCAGTGATGGTGAAGTTTCTGGTGGATTTGATTCTGGTAGGTCTAATTCATTGGTTTCGCTATCCGTTTCATTGTCTGGCGATATCGGGGGCAGGTCTGGTACGATTTCCTCTAAATCGGGCAATACGATCTCAGGCAAGTTAACCTCAGGCAGCGAGACTTCAGGCAGAGTTGTTGTCTTTTCTTGGAAATTACCCAACGCTTGCTGAGCTGTTTGATAGAGTTTATATCCGGCAAACCCTAAGCCTGTGAGCAATCCCAGCATAATGACTGAGAGCAAGGTTCTAAATAGACCGGATAGGCCAGTCCCGTTTTTTTTCGGCTGTTCGACTGGCCGATATTGAGGAATGATCTGGGATTCACCATCGTTTAAGACATAGCCTGACGGACTTTGAGGCGCAACCACCTGAGTTGCCTGGGTGGTCGTAGACTGCCCTGTTTGCTGTCCTTTGCGAGCGGACAGACCCAGTAATCGTACCCAGGTTGCCATCGATTGAGGGCGTTGGGCGAGATCTAGGGCCATGCCTTGGAGGATAGCTTGCTCAACCCCAGCGCTGAGGCTGGGGTTAATCTGACTAGGTGGAGTGAGAGGATGGTGCGATCGCAACACAGAGGCTACGGGCACCTGACCTGTTACCGCAGAGTAGAGTGTAGCTGCAAGACCATAGACATCTGAAGCTGCCGACCGTCTTGCTTTGGGTAAATACTGTTCTAAAGGAGCATAGCCCTCAGAAACCAGATTAGTGTGGGTCTGGGTTTGACCACTGATCAGCTCTCGGGCAATGCCAAAATCAATCAAAATCGCACTGTCTCCATCGATCATGATGTTTTGTGGTTTGACATCTCGATGGAGTAAGCCTTGACTGTGTACTGTCTGTAGGGCGCTGGCAATTTGTTTGATGTATCGCAGTGCTAACTTCTCTGTCAGAGGGCGATCGGGAAAAATTATCGCCGATAGCGGTTGCCCTGGAATAAAATCCATCACCAGGTAGGGCTGCCCTGACTCAATAAAAAAGTCCGTTACATTAACGATATTTGGGTGTTGACACTGGGCTAAACGACGGGCTTCTGCTTGAAACTGATGCAGCTGCTGGGCTTGCTCTGTATCATTAGCTGGCCAGCGAAGCGTTTTAATGACCACCATCTGATTCAGGCTTTGGTGCATGGCCCGGTAGGTCACCCCAAAGCCGCCGCGTCCCAGCTCGTTTTCAATGACGTATTTTCCGTTTTGGAGACTGGTGCCCACCAAATTTATGCTGCTCACCGCGCGACTCTATATACTTTCACACGATTACGTCTAACATAAAATTTCCCCCAGCACATAATATTAGTGACAGCCTAAAAACTGAGCTATGGGGGGCATCAAGAATAGTCTGAAAAAGAGACTGGTCAATATCTAGGACATCTTATCTGTTCAAGGCTATGGGGGGGCAAACCCTCCGGAGCGATTCTATGGATTAAACGTTTTCCTTACATATCCTTTAAGATGTCTTTAGAATTAGAGCCAATTTGTGCTTTAATGTCCGCTGGGACGAGTGTTTTCAGAGTTGTCCGGAGTTCTTGTGCATGAAGTCTGAGCAGAAGCAGCGCCTGCTAAATTCGAAAGAAAATATAAAAGCAGCTCAGCTACTGGCCCATAGTCATTTTTACGATATTGCTATTTCCCGTGCTTACTACGCCATGCTATACGTAGCCGAAGCACTGCTCCTAGATGAATCAGCGGCGATACCCACTCAAAATGAAGCCGTCAGTCGTTTATTTGCAGAACAGTTTTCCGAGAAAAGCCCTCTATTTCAACCCTACAGTACCTATTTGGACGAGGGCCTCAAAGCCAGGTTACGGGCAGACTACTCCCACGCCGATAAAGCTACGTTGATTGAAGCTAAACAGCATATTAATCGGGCTAAGGCATTTTTAGACCTGACAAAGCACTATTTGACAACGGAGCTAACCTCGCTAGAGCCAGCTGAGGTGTGTGCGAGTCAGCGTAGTTAGTTCATTAGTTTCACAAGCCTACTTTCCAATCGCTACTGCGTTTGCTGACGACGCTCGGCAAGCTTAAGTAAGGTTTCAGCATGGGTTGCCTTTGTCACAGGATAAAAATAGGCAAGTATCATCCCGCCGATTAGCAAGATCAGAGGCACAGGTCCCATAAAGAAGCGGATGGCCCATAGTGCCGACTCTGGCTGTGTGGTGAAATTTTTGTCAAACCCGGATGTTTCTAGAGCCAGACTAACTAGAAAAATACCTAAGGCAAGACCTATTTTCTGCAACAGGGTCATAAATGCGTAAAAGGCCCCCTCGCTTCGTTGCCCAGTTTTGAGTTCATTGAGTTCGATCACATCTGGCAAAATTGACCAGGGAACGACATAGGCTGTGGCTACACCAAAGCTAGCCAGAACACATAGTCCATACATAATAGTGAGCTGTCCCGGCTGGAGGAAAAACAGAGCCAGCTGTACGAGGGTCCAAAATCCAGCGCCTAGAAAATAAAGACCTTTCTTGCCAATGCGCTTGGCCAATAGATTACAGACCGCCATCATAAAAATGGCCGTACCCTGTACTAACAAGGCAGCTAAGAAATAATCATCGGCTCCCATCCAGAACGTTACATAAAAAGGGATGATGGCGGCTGTTATTTGTAAAGACAACCATGAAAATAGATAAATCCCAACGACAAATAGGAAGGGACGGTTGCTAAAAACAATCTTTATTTGCTGTAAAAACGAACTGTTGTTGTCATTGGTACTGTTATTGCTCAGCGACTGCTTGCGGTAAGCTGCCTGTTGTTGGGAATGGCGAAAGGTGCCAAAGACACACCAGTACATCGTAACGATAGAGATGATCCCCCCCCCTATGCCCAGGGTCTTATACTGCTGTTGTGGGTCAGCCACGAGCTGCCCAACAACGACACCTAGTGCCAAAATTAAGACCGCACCTGCTAAGGAAAACGACAGTCGAAACGACGTGAGTTCTGTCCGTTCGTCGTAATCCTCGGTCATTTCGGCGGTAAGTGTAGAGTAGGGTAAGTTTGTCGTTGTAAAAAATACTTGAAACACAATAGATACAACGACGTAGTACCAAAAGAGGATGTTTTGATTGGTGGTCCCAGGTACAATCCAGTTTAGATAAAAGGTGATTCCAAACGGAATGCCGGTGAGGACTATCCATGGATAGCGTCGTCCCCAACGGGTCCGGGTGCGATCGCTCAATATACCGACGATGGGATCGTTTACCGCATCCCAAATCTTGCCAATCAGGAGTACTGTTCCGGCCCTTAGAGGGTCTAACCCGGCCACATTTGTCAAAAAAATTAAAAATGAAAAGGCGAGTAAGTTAGATGTTAGACCGGCTCCCATATCCCCAGCGCCATAGGCCAGCTTGGTAGACCAAGTCAGTTTTGGAGGATTTGACGGTATGCCTGAATTTTCCATAGGGTCGGGAGATGGATAGGAATAATTAAATCACTTGTAGAATGAGGCTTAACCCTGACTGTACCGTCATACCAAGCGTCACACTAAATTATTTGTCTACTGTCATTATCTGTCTAGAGCTTCAAGGGAGAAACGCCGACGTTATATTATTGCTCTATTTGTGTCACCCTTTATTCTTAGTTATTTATGTCAGCCTCTTTTGATCTAGCCACGTCCAAGACTTCTACTGATGCTGATCTATATGTATCCTGGGCGGACTATTACCAGTCCATTGAAAAGCTGGCCATTGCTATCTATGAGTCAGGGTGGCAGTTTAATCAAATTGTTTGCCTTGCTAAGGGTGGACTACGGATTGGGGATATTCTCTGTCGTATTTATAATCAACCCCTGGCGATTCTCTCCACGTCATCCTACGGCGGGGAGGGGAATCGTACCCGTGGGACTATTACGTTCTCTCGTGATCTAAGTATGACGACGACTAATCTCGGCACCCATGTCCTTTTAGTGGATGATCTGGTGGATTCTGGCCAAAGCCTACAGCGCAGTATTCGCTGGCTAGAACATCGTTATGGTTTTTATATTGATGACCTTAAAACAGCCGTACTTTGGTACAAGGCCTGTTCAGTGATTAAACCTGATTATTATGTTAATTATTTAGAAACTAATCCGTGGATCCATCAACCTTTTGAAAAATATGAAGACATGACTATTAATGAGCTAGTGCAGGATGGATAGGGTTGGGGATGCGATCGCAACTAATATAGATTCTATTCTGTCAGTACATACAACTCGATAAGGTAATTATCTACTCTTAATTTGTCGTTGCTGATTTGTAGGATGAGTTTGTCCGTAAGTTTGGCTATCAGCCAAGAGCTTGCAGATAAAACTACAGTTCGGCTCAGCTACATCTCAATTTTTATATTGTTGAAATTAGAAGTCGCTATTCCAGGCGAGCTTGGAGTTAAACAAACATAATGCTGCAAAAGAATGAGCTCTTGATTCCGTCTTTGATTGTTTTAGTCGCAATTGGACTGATTGGCGGAATGTTTAGCATTATTGGGGGCAGCCTCAATCAAAAATCTAGTGCTCCCAAAGTAAAAACAGAGGGAGAGACATCGCCCGTAGAAAAATTACCCACACCGACACAGCGCTCTCTGACACAACATACAGCCACTGTGCTCAGCGTTGCTATTCAACCAGACTCTTCTCTATTAGCGAGTGGTAGCTATGACCGAACCGTTAAACTATGGGATCTCAATACGGGTAAGGTACAGCGTACTCTAAACCATGCAGGGCGAGTCAATAGTGTGACGTTTACACCCAATGGACGATATTTGATAACCGGTGGTGGGGATGGTGACATCATTCTTTGGAACGCTGAGACTGGCGCAGAAGAACATCGGTTTACAGGACGTTCCGGTAGAATTTTGAGCTTGGCAGTGAGTGCTGACGGTGCCTTTGTCGCGAGTGGAAGTAGTAATGGCACCATTCGTCTATGGGATCTTGAGAAAAGACGTGAAGATTCCACCCTATTGGAGTCTGGAGCACCGGTTAACGGCTTGGCTTTTTCTCCTACCAACTTTCAAGAACTCGTCAGCGGTGATCAAGATGGGGTGGTTACCCTATGGGACACTGGCAATCAGGCATCGGTGCGCACCTATAAATCAGGGACAGACAGACTTACCGATGTGGCCATTAGTCCTGATGGTCAATATATTGCCAGTAGCAGCTACGATACCAACGTACAAATTTGGAATTTGTCAACGGGAGCTGTCGAACAAACCTTGAGTGGACATGACTTTGTTGTTGCTAATCTAGCGTTTAGCGCTGATGGAGAAACATTGGCGAGCAGTAGCTTTGATGAAACCATAAAAATATGGGACTGGAAGCCAGCGACAGAACGCTGTACCCTGCGTGGACATTCTGGGTTTGTTTATGGTCTTGCCTTTAACCAACAAGGAACTTTGCTTGCAAGCGGCGGTTATGACGGCTTGGTAAAAACTTGGCCGCTGACTGACAAAAAGACAGGTTGTGTGGCTAGTTGAGAGAACTATACACAGTGAATTCTCACAATGACATCAGCTTAGGATAAATCATGTGGCTTTTGTGACGAATTTATCCTAGGCTGAGCCTCTCGACTTGCTCATGTCATGCGGCTATCTTTTGGCAACCTTTTGAGCGTCATCTAACCAACTGTCGAATGTTCCTTGATTGTCACGGATCCATTCCTCGGCATGGCGACGAATATCTTCTGGCTTATTCTCTCCATTGCGCATACGTTGATTTTGTATGCTGATATCCGTAATTGGAATGTTAACTAATTCGAACCATCGAGCGATATCCGAATTTTCCTTTAAAAATTCACGACTTGCCAGAATGTGGATATTATTAATCTCAAATCCAAGATTTTTGCCATTGACTATGGAGGCATTTTGCTGTGGACCGAGAGGGGGCACATCTAACCAAACAACATCTTGATCAGGGACTAAAACACTACTAACCCATAGCGGTGTCCATGTGAAATAGAGCACCGGCTCACCTGCGTCGTAGCGCTTAATAATTTTCTCCATAGAGGCGTTGTAATCATGACTATCTTGTTCCACTGTATCGCGCAGATTATAGTCGTCTAAATGAGATTCGATCACGCCTCGACATGCCCACCCACGAGGACACCCTATCAGGTTGGCTTTGCCATTACCATCAGTGTCAAACAGTTTGGCAAGCTCTGGATTCTGAAGATCAGATAGGCCATTAATATTTTTTGTAGTTGATGTTGTTTTATCAATTAGATATCCCTGTAGGGCATCCTCAACGACAGGTTCCATGCGTTTAAACGTGGTGTGGCCACCGTTTTCCTCAAAGAAATCTTTGTGGATTGGATGCCAATGGACGGCTGTGTAGTCTAAATAATCACGACCGATGGCCTGATGAATAACATCGTATTCAAGTTCAGATCCAGTGATAGGTGTGTAGCCTAACTTTTCTAGACCGACATTAATTATTTCGGTTTGAAAAAGTTCTTCTAAGCTTGCATAGGCTGAACGGATAACCTTATCTGAACTGACTAAAGAGGTATTTTCGCTTGAAACGGCACGACAACTTGTTAACGCTGTTAAAGCGCTGAGTGCCCCAATTAATATGCTCCATCGCTTGAGAGAATGAATAACACCATGCGATGAATCAGGCAGTGAATATTTCATAATTAGCCACTATATTCGTTAAATAGGTAACACTACTCCTATTAGGACCGATTTTATACGTTACTGAATCCTCAATTTATACTTAAGCCCTAATATTCACTCAATCTTGAAGTGGAGCTTTATTATATAGACCGATTTTGAACAAGAAGTTGCGATCGCAACAAGAATCTTAGTTGTTCTCTGATTTAAGAGGGTGGGAGTGTAAAGCCCAAGCTTGAGCGGCATCCCAAATTAGATCATAAATCGGGTCTTTGATGTCATAGTAGGCTTCAATATCATCACCATGGCGTTTAGCGATTTCACGTTTAATCAGTTCGATGGATTTAGCCGAATTTGGATGATTACGGAGGTAATCGCGAAATAGTAAGGCATAGTGTTGATTAGGATTACCGCTAACTCTTACATGAATATTTGCTCGTCGCTGACCATCGGGCTGATGGAAGAACTGTTTCTCCCATAGGTAAGGGGTGTCATCTACGCCTAGAGGGACATGGTCGTGGTTGATGGTATTCCTATAGCGATAACCTGCAGCCGTCAGCTTTTGAGGAATGTCAGGGGTGAGTGACTGTACGGTGATTTGAACGTCGATAACATCCTTGGCACCTAGACCTGGCACTGAGGTAGACCCAATATGGTCAATACGGAGGGCTTGTGTTCCTAAAATCTCGAAGAGTGAGGCTCTAATAGTCTCAAAATCTTGCGGCCAAATGGGGTTATAGGAATGAATAACGATCATGCTCTAGATGAATCATCAATGTCTATCATGTTAATGCTTAGCTGGAGGCTGTTACGTAGACTTAATAATCTGTCTGCCCTTGCCTCTAGCAGCTTTGGGACCAATTTATAGATAGCTATCTGGAAAATCTGTAAAGGTGCTTGTATCAAAAATTGCCTTCTAATTCAGAATAAGGAAGCTCCCATGACACAACAAATCACATTATCTGGAAAAATTCGTGACTTCAAAGATAGTCATAGTGACTTTCAACATGTCATTGCTCCTGAAAAAAATATTGTTGCATCTCGCCTAGGTGCTGACAAAAAACCTGTTTATAAAGGAGGAATTGGTAAAACGACCACAGGCAAAGAGAACTTTGACCAGTGGTTTCGTGATATTGAAAATGTTAACCAGGGCAAACAGCTAAATATTGTTTTAGAAGACGCTGACGGCAATGGCGTCTTCACTTATGAAAATTCTGAATTTTTTCCCATTGACAATGAACTATTTGGCAATGAGGGGCGTGCGCATAACTATCATTTTACTTACGAAATTCACGCTAAGTTCACCTATCAAGGGCTTGAAAAATTTATGTTTGCAGGCGATGACGACCTGTGGGTATTTATTGATGGCAAGCTTGTGATTGATCTCGGTGGTGTTCATGCATCTATGGAAGACACCATTGATTTTAAGATTGCTGATGGTGCAACTCAGTTTAATCAAGCTCTAGCAACCGGCGAAACCCTTGTTTTAGAAAAAGGTAAAGACTACACTTTTGATCTGTTTTTTGCTGAGCGTCATACCACGCAGTCTCATTTTCGGATTGATACCTCACTGCTTTTAGAACCGGCTCCAGAGGTGTGTATCAAGTCACCTGATTCCCGAGCAACTGAACCCGAGAAGGGTGAAGTTTGTATTGATACTGGAAAGTTTCTGATTTGTTCAGATGAGCCTGTAATGCAGGATACGGTCATTTCCTATACTGTGAGTGGCACAGCGACAGAAGGCAAAGATTATAAGGCGATTAATCGTAGCGTCACTATTCTCGAAGGTAAGACAGAAGCCTGTGTTGAGGTGACTCCCCTGGCCGATGCTGTTGCCTGTGAAGAGGATGAAACGGTGATTGTTACCCTAGAACCTGGAGATGGGTATACCCTGGGTGACTGTAAGCGTGCCAAGGTTGTGATCGCAGAAGCGCCTCCTAAGAAGCTCAACTATTTACTGATATGCTTAATCTTACTCTTCTTGGCCATCTGTGGACTTTGGTACTTTCTTCACGGTGCTGCCTAACCAGCTAATATGAGAGAGACATGGAGAGACTACTCACTTGAGTGTCTCCATCTAGGGTAGTCCGGCGAATCAGAT
>JBCDFI010000169.1:0-10091 GCA_039178155.1 Cyanobacteria bacterium P01_H01_bin.105 | reverse complement strand
TGGCTCGGATACTGTGGTGGTAAATCGGTTTCTGAAATCTCCGTTCACAATTCCCTCCTGGGCAATCCTTTCGCTAGCAATGAATGGGGTGCTCTTCGTTGCCCTGCTGGTTATATGGCAAGAAAAGTCTGGCGGCGGTGAGCCGACGGTGCTGCCCCAAGCCAGTGCAGCTAATGCCACTGATCCGGCAACAGATGCGACGGATGTTACGCCTACGCTATCGGCCCAGGGCAATCGACCGCGTCTTAATTATGAGCAGTGGGTAGCGCTGCTAGGTCAAGAACTCGCAACCATGGCCGCGAAAAATCCAGACCATTTGACCATTTTGCTCGGTGATTCGTTGAGCCTATGGTTTCCAGCAGAACTATTGCCAGGTCGTCGAGTCTGGATGAATCAAGGCATTTCAGGGGAAAAAACCCATACCCTGCTATCGCGGCTGGATCTGTTAGATGTGGCTGATGTAGATACCATTTTCTTAATGATCGGCATCAACGATCTGATTTGGGGCCAGAGCGATCAGCAGGTACTGACAAACTATCGTGAGATTATGGATTATCTAGTCACCTATCATCCTGATACCGAGGTGGTGGTGCAATCCATCTTGCCCCATGGGGCAGAGGCCTCTACATGGGAGAGCCGCCACCTCTTGCTCGAACTACCGAACGAACGGATTCGAGCTATGAATCAATCCTTGGAGCAGATTGCCAGGGACTACGACGCGTATTATCTAGAGCTGTATCCAATCTTTTCTAACGGTGAAGGACAGTTGAGACCCGATCTGACAACAGATGGGTTACACCTCAATCGTGAAGGGTATTTGGTATGGCGGTCTGCGATCTCACTTTACAGCCAGCTGGAACTGCCAGAGTAGATGAGCATTCGCCTGAGCGCGTTACTAATTCAATCGCGTTACTAATTCAATAATGTGAATAGTCAAGCGAGTTTTTCTCCATCCCCTAACTTCGATAGACTAGGTATATCTTCTGCCTCTTTGTAAAACCAATGGATACCAGAGCGTTTCGCCGTAGTCTCAACAAATCTGACAACTACTACCGCAATCAAGGCTTTGGCGAAAAAGAGCAAATCGCGGCCCAGATGGATGACGAGTACCAAAGCAATCTGATTCAAACCATCCGCAATCAAGGCTATACCTATACTCAAGGCGATGTCACTATTAAGCTGGCCAAGGACTTCGGCTTTTGCTGGGGTGTAGAACGTGCCATTGCCATGGCCTACGAAGCTCGTCAGCATTTTCCGACACAACGCATTTGGATCACCAATGAAATCATCCACAATCCCGGTGTTAATGAGCGTCTTCAAGAAATGAACGTGCAGTTCATTCAGGTGATCGATGGGACAAAGGACTTTTCAGTGGTGAATCAGGGTGACGTGGTGATTTTGCCTGCATTTGGGGCTAGCGTCGAAGAAATGCAGCTGCTGAGCGATCGCAACTGCACTATCGTTGATACCACCTGCCCCTGGGTATCTAAAGTATGGACCACCGTAGAAAAACATAAGAAGCAGTCATTTACCTCCATCATCCACGGCAAACACAAGCATGAAGAGACCGTAGCCACAAAGTCCTTTGCAGATAAGTACCTAGTGGTTCTCAACCTAGATGAAGCCCAGTATGTTGCTAATTACATTCTTAACAGTGGCGAGTCTGAAGAGTCTCCAGAAGAGAGGCTGCGCCGACGTAACGAATTTTTGACCAAGTTTCGCAATGCTTACTCCGAAGGATTTGACCCCGACCTCGATTTAGAAGCCGTAGGCATCGCTAATCAGACCACTATGCTCAAAGGAGAAACCGAGCAAATCGGCAAGCTGCTCGAACATACGATGCTTAAAAAGTATGGCCCCCAAGCCGTCAACGAACATTTTTCTAGCTTCAACACTATATGTGATGCAACTCAAGAGCGGCAAGATGCCATGTTTGAGCTAGTCGATATGAATATGGATCTCATGGTAGTCATTGGTGGGTTTAATTCATCCAATACAACCCATTTACAAGAAATCGCCATTGAGCGGAGCATTCCGTCGTATCACATTGATGGACCTCAACGTTTGAGATCTAGCCACCAAATTGAGCATCAGCCTCTACACAAAACCCCGACCGTTGCAGAAAACTGGCTACCAGCCGGCAAAATCATCATCGGTATTACCTCAGGAGCCTCCACACCTGACAAATCAGTGGCTCAAGTGATTCAGCGGATCCTGCAGCTCAAAGCAGAACTCCCTACACCAGCCATCGTTTAGCCGCCTGCGTTATGCATAGGTTCACCCACTGATGAATAAGTTGCATCATCTGGGTAATAGGAGAGTTATGAACTCAGCACTGTTTATTCAGCACCATGCATCTAAAACATTATGGGTATCGCCATCAACGATCTCAGTCTAAAAAACGCGATTAAGCGTCCTAAGTGGCGACAGACAAGGTTTTTTCCTAGAATGTAGGGATATGAAGATATGATGAGCACCCCTAAAAAGAATCAGCGATAGGTTTGAGGTTACAAACTTGACTGATTTTAATGCCCTGACATTCAAGCTTAATTTACCGTCCGTTTGTCGAAAATAGTCCGTAGTCGTGCGGAGTCGTCAGCTACTTTATACAAGTAATTCAGCTTATACCCATGTCTGAATTTATACTTTATTAATGACTTAGACCGGCTTCAGTAGGTCTACGGCTGCCATTGCATCCGAAAATCATTAATTCTTTTAGGTAGACTTAGCTGACAAGATGTAAGTTCCTGATTGAGTTCCTGGTGACTATGGCCCATACAGATATCCAGAACGCCCAACACGTTTTATACGATTTCTTTCTTTGCAGTGTTCAAACAGAACCTGCTGATGTAGTTCTATCGACATTTCGCCGCCTGTTTGTGGAATATACGGAGTCATCTACCGAATCAGAACTTCCGGTTGCGTTGTACTCCATTGTTATTGCCAACAGCGAAGAACAGTTTCTGTTTACCCTCAAGCGTGTGTGCTACATCTTGATCAACAACTGGGGTATTCAACGTCGGCCAGATGCTATCAAAGTCTTGATCAAGATGTTTGACGACCAGGTTCTGATGCGACCAGGGATTTCATTAATCCTGAAGCGATTGCGTTGCTGGATGCAGAACTTTGTCAAAAGTCAGGATTTTCAGGACCTTAAACTATTTGCCGCTCGCTACGAACAGCATGAACATTGGAGTGGCCGATATACATCATACTTATTAACTCCCCAGTACTTAAATTTAGAGAACCCCTTAGAACAACGCGAAGCCGCCCGCAATCTGTCGTCGCAGCTTAAATCTAAGTTTCGCTTTGACTTAGCAATGTACACAGCTAAGTCACAGATGGAGTCGCCTCCCACCACAATAGATAACCCTACGGTTCTGGGTGAGACGGCAATTAACTTGATCAAAATGTTACTGCTACAGCCGGGGCGCTTTGGCTATGAAAGTCTTGCGAGTTTAATGCGCAAACAGTGCCATCAGTTGAGCTATTGGGACTTTAAGCGAGCGCTATTGCATTACCTGGCCTATGCTCTGCCCAACAGCTCAATCACACGAACGCTCAAGGCAAAGCTACCCAATACGGTTATGACCCTCTACAGGCATAACAATTCAGAGTTATTAACCGAAGCTCTGGTGTTACGTACTTGCAAGCGTGTCATCGATACGCTCACTTGTGAAGATGGAGAGCAACCTTCCAAGTTTTTTAGTATGTTTCTAGCCCAGGGCAACCCCCTGTTACTCGTGATTTTATTGCTCAAAATTGCCTTATTTTGTCCCCATGTACAGTCCCATTTAGAGCTACGCATTGCTAGCTTGATCCGCTATTACGAAGCGTATTCAGAGGAAGACTGTCGCTGGGTCATCAACTTTTTTGAGGTATTTCGTATCACCTTTGCGGTCTACGCAGGCGGCACTTTATATAACCTGGTGCAGGTTTATAACCACGATTCAGATGTGTCTACTCTCAACGCGTATCGTATTTTTTCGCAGCTGCGAGACAAACAGCATCTGAATTTTGATCAAGCTGCCGCAAAAGTTGAGAGTCAGCTACTGGGAGATGACTCCTTGCAGCCCGCCCAACGTCCTGCAGAGGTAAGCCCAATATCGCAAGCTCCTCAAACGTCTCAAACCATTCTCGGTGCGATCGCAAGTTAGTCTTGCTGACGAGCAAACTGGTAGGCACCGATAACAGAAAGCGCGATCGCAACTATCAGCAATATCGGAATCGAATACCAAGGAAACTGCCCCAGGGGTTGGTAGGCAGCAGCACGTAAACCAACTGTTGTATAGGTCAGCGGCAGTAGATAGACAATCCCCTTAAGCACTGCAGGCAGCGTAGCCGGGTCAAAAAACGTCGCCCCTAAAAACGACATCGGCACAATCAAAAAGTTATTAAAAAGTCCGACGCTTTCTAAGGATTTAACGTTTAATCCAACAATTACCCCCAAACCAGCAAATACTGAGCAGTTCAACACCAGCAGCAGCAAAAATAGCGGGTTAAGAAAGCTCCACACATCTCGGGTGAATAGCACCGCCACCAGAATCACCGAGCCAGCTGTCAGTAAGCCTCGCACAATTCCCGCCAGCATCTTCCCCAAATGCATCGCCAGCGGATGAATGGGAAACAGCAGCATTTCCTCAAAATTTTTCGTAAATAGCCGCTCTCCACAGATAGAAAACGTAGTGCCGCCAAAGCTAATCACCATAGACGACAGGGCTACCATTCCTGGCAAAATAAACTCCAAGTAGCTATCCCCAACCGGTGGTGGTGCCACTTGATCAAGTGAGCTGCCCAGACCCAACCCAAACGCCAGAATATAGATTAACGGAGAGACCAGTCCCGAGGCGGCCACCTGGGGAATCCGCACCCGTAAATCTAGCCAATCTCCCCAAAATATGGTCCAACTATCTGAGAATAGGGTTTGTAGCGTAAGGGCTCTTAGGACTTTCACAACGCTCTTGAACAAAATATTAATATATTCTTATTATCAACCGTGACGGTCTTGTTTGCCGGGTATTCTAAATGACCAGCTTTGCTGGGCTTACGGGGATGGTTATCTCTATTAAAACTCTGAAGAACTATTACGCTTCCTCACAAAGCATGTAAACAACGTCATGCACAATGATAAATTTGTGAGCGATAAGGTTGAGAGATAATATTTTCATGTCTGAAGAAATTACCAAGACCGAAGGCCCTACTGGACAAACTCCTATATTTGGTGGCAGCACTGGCGGCCTTCTCTCTGCTGCTGAGCGCGAAGAGAAGTATGTCATCACTTGGGGCAGCAAAAAGGAGCAACCCTTTGAGATGCCAACAGGTGGTGTAGCCATCATGAATGCAGGCGAGAATATGCTTTATCTGGCTCGTAAAGAGCAGTGCCTAGCTCTCAGCCGTCAACTCAAGACCAAGTTTAAGCCTAGAATTACTGACTATAAAATTTATCGCGTCCTCCCCACTGGTGAGACGACCTATCTACACCCTGCAGATGGTGTCGTTCCTGAGAAAGTGAACGAAGGTCGTGGGTATAGCGGGAAGAAAGACCGCAACATCGGTGCGAATCCTAATCCTGCCACGATCAAGTTCAGTGGGAAAGAACCTTACGAAGTATAGGGATTTATCGACTGCCCGCAGGGCTTTAGACTAGACAGCACCCACTATGATTTCAAAGAGGCAGTCCATGGACTGCCTCTTTTTGATGACAGCTTAGTGCCTACCGCTCAAACGCTTCATGATTTATCCAGACCTCGCCACGTTTAAGAACCTTGCAAAACAGGGTAACTTCGTCCCGGTATATCAAGAGTGGGTAGCCGATTTAGATACGCCTGTATCGGCCTGGTGTAAGGTGTGCGCGGGCCAACCCTACAGCTTTTTACTAGAGTCCGTTGAGGGGGGTGAAAACATTGGTCGTTACAGTCTGTTGGGATGCGATCCGCTATGGACCCTAGAAGCAAGCGGAAATAGGACCACCCAACGATTTCGAGACGGTACTGAGCAGGTATTTACAGGCAATCCTTTTGATATATTATCCGACTGTCTAGCTCCCTATCAGCCAATCACTCTGCCTGAGCTACCGCCTGGTATTGGGGGTCTGTTTGGTTTTTGGGGATATGAACTTATTAAGTGGATTGAACCAACGGTCACGATTCACTCACCCAAGGCAGATGACCTGCCAGATGGGCTTTGGATGCAGGTGGATAGCCTGTTGATTTTTGACCAAGTCAAGCGAAAGATTTGGGCAGTCAGTTACGCAGATCTGCGAGGGGCCGAGGTTGATCTAGAACAGGCTTATCGGGAAAGTTGCGATCGCATCACCAACCTAGTCCACAAACTCAACCTGCCCCTAGCCAGTCAAGACAGCCGTCTAGCCTGGACTCCACCTGGCAATAACCAAGCCGCCGAACTCACCTATACCAGCAACCGCAGCAAAGACGAATTTTGCCAGAGTGTAGAAACCGCTAAGGCCCACATCAAAGCTGGAGATATTTTTCAGGTAGTCGTCTCCCAACGTTTGACTACCGACTATAGCGGCAATCCATTTGACCTATATCGCTCATTGCGTCTGGTCAATCCATCTCCCTACATGGCCTACTTCAACTTCCAGGACTGGCAAATTATTGGTTCGAGTCCTGAAGTTATGGTTAAAGCCACCCGTGAAAAGGATGACGATACCCTTACAGCAGTTTTACGTCCCATTGCCGGTACTAGACCTCGAGGCAAAACGACCGCCGAAGACAATGCCTATGCCAATGATTTACTGGCAGACCCAAAAGAACTTGCCGAGCATGTCATGCTGGTAGATCTAGGGCGAAATGACCTGGGTCGTGTCTGCACTAGTGGCACCGTCAGCGTCGATGAGCTGATGATCATTGAGCGATACTCCCATGTGATGCACATCGTCAGCAATGTGATCGGTGAGCTGGCTCCGGGTAAAACTGCTTGGGACTTACTCAAAGCTTGCTTCCCAGCAGGCACTGTCAGCGGCGCACCCAAAATCCGGGCGATGCAGATTATCCATGACTTAGAACCCTGCCGCCGGGGTCCCTATTCCGGTGTTTATGGGTATTACGACTTTGAAGGACAGCTCAACAGCGCCATTACAATCCGCACCATGATCGTAGAAAGCAAAGATGACGGTAGCCATCGCATCAGCGTACAAGCTGGAGCCGGTTTAGTAGCCGATTCAATTGCCGAGAATGAGTATCAGGAAACCCTAAATAAAGCACGAGCTATGCTCGAAGCCGTCAGATGCTTAAAGCACTAGTAGCCTCTACTCTGCCTGCACTCCTCGCTGCTTCAGCTTACCTATACTGCTAAAGCCCAACAGGTAAGGAAAATGCCCCCACACTTTGGGGTTTGGGGGCATGGATAACTGGTAGTTTCTTTACCAAAAATGTCCTTACTTCAGGCTCAATATAGTCCGACTTATAGTAGATGCAGGAATTTTTCTTCTTTGCCGAGGGCTTTGACAGCTTTTTTGATTTCCTGAGTACGGTCCTTTTTCACAATTAGAGTTGCATTACCATCACGCACAACAACCACATCTTCTAAACCGATAGTCACGACTACCTCCTCGTCATCCGAAGAGTAAACGATGCAGCCGTTAGTATCGTGAGCCTGATGCTCACACATGTCTACATTCGCAGCCTCTCCCTTCATCAGACGCTCAATGGCATTCCAGTCACCCAGGTCATCCCAGCCAAAGTTGGCGGGCATCACATAGGCTTTTTGGGTTTTTTCCATGACAGCATAGTCGATACTGAGCTTGTCTAACTCGGCATAGGCATCTACACCTTTGGCTAGCAGCGGTCCCATCAGCTCAGGGGCATAGGTCTTCAGTTCATCAATCATGACCCCTGCGGGAAAAATAAACATGCCGCTGTTCCAGCTGTAGCGACCGCTAGCGAGGAATTCTTCAGCGACGCTGCGCTCGGGCTTCTCGGTAAAGCGACTCACCCGATAGGCCGCTAGCTCGCCATATTGTCCTGCGTCATTCCCCTGCTCAATGTAGCCGTAGCCCGTAGAGGGAAAGGTGGGCTGAATGCCAAGGGTGGCGATGGCTCCCTGGCTTTGAGCTAGATCTGCTGCCGCCCGGATGGTAGCGCGAAACTTAGGTTCGTCAGTAATGTAGTGATCGGCAGGAAAGAAGCATGCGATCGCATCGTCTCCATGTCGCTTAGCTACCTCCAGTGTTGCCCAAGCTACCGCTGGTGCTGTATCTCGTCCTTGAGGCTCAACCAAAATATTTTCTACAGGTAAGTCCGGCAGCTGCTGCTTGACACCTTCCGCCAAATGAGATGCCGTAATTACCCAAATTGCATCCCAACCACCTGCCAACGGGAGCAAACGATCAGCCGTTGACTGCATCAAACTACGGCCACTGCCATCCAAACACAAAAACTGCTTGGGATTCTTCAGGCGACTGACCGGCCAAAAGCGCTCTCCTTTTCCTCCAGCTAAAATAATTGGCACTAATTTTAGAGTTTGAGTCATAGGTTGTGTCATTGTTTACTTAATGAAGTTAATTTACGGCGTTAAAATGGTGTGTCCCTATGGATTTCTGAACAATATTAGCGATTCCCTAAGGCACCTAGGATGCAAACAGCTTAATATTAGTTAACTTCTCACCTATGTGTAGAACGCATCAAACAGTTGTAGCTACATCTCAACTTTCTGTCTTAGTGCCTACTGACAAGAAATCCATAAGCAAATTTGTACTGTTCGAGATGTATTCACCCAAAATGTCAAATCACGTTCTGACTTGAAATTGGAATGTGTGTAGTTTGTTTGTAGATACCACCATAAATCTTTGCTAGGCAGGGTTACGCTTGTCCGGGCATTCTAATAAATACTCTATGTTTCCCTCTCCATCCTCTGAGTCCGACTCCACTGATGCATCGGCGATGCCTCCTAAACGCCGTTCCTTTTTAGGAAAGATGCTTAGGGTCGTTGCCTGGACTGGTATTTTCGGAACAACAGCCGTGGTTTCTGCAGCGGCTGGAGCGGCCTTTATATTGACTGTGCCCTTACCCAAAAGTCTCGGGAAGGCCACAGCCAATCCTCCTTTAAGTGATTTATGGCAGTCTGGCTTTCGCTACCAGGTCTCTCGCCCAGTAACGCTCTTACTAATGGGACTTGATGAAGCGACCGACATAGATGGTGCCACCCCGACCGATTTGGTAGGCCGCACAGATACGATGCTTTTGGTGCGGGTGAATCCGGAAACCGATTCAATCAACATTATGTCAATCCCACGAGATACTCGTGTGGAGATTCCGGGCTATGGCATTGATAAAATCAATCAGGCTAACGTAGAAGGAGGAGCAGAGCTAGCTGCTCAAACTGTTAGCTATAACTTTAATCAGATCGAAATTGACCGCTACGTTCGAGTGAGTACCGCCGCATTTCGCGAAATTGTGGATTTGGTCGGTGGCGTTGAGGTCTTTGTCCCCAAGCCAATGCAGTATGAGGATAAAACTCAAGGCCTAGTCATTGATCTAGACTCTGGTTGGCAAACCCTCAACGGAGATGAGGCTGAACAATTTGCACGGTTTCGTCAAGATAATTTGGGAGATATCGGTCGGGTACAGCGTCAACAGATTTTGCTCAAGGCCTTGCGCGATCGCATGATCAATCCCAAGGTCATTACCCAACTCCCACAAATCGTCCGTATTTTACAGAGTCATATTGATACAAATCTCTCGACTGAAGAGATTCTAGCGCTAGCAGGCTTTGGCCTACAGCTTGAGAAAGAAGCCCTAAACATGGTGATGCTGCCAGGACGATTTAGTAGTCCAACAGAATATAGAGCGAGCTATTGGGTTGCAGATGCCAATGGCACTAATGAGGTCATGCAGAAGTTCTTCGATACGGAACCTGATACCGCCCTCTTAGCAAACGATACACCTCGCCGTTCCATTAGCCGTCTTCGCATCGCAGTACAAAATGCTTCAAGGGATCCATATCTGGGCCAGACGGTAGTCGATCATCTACGGAATGAAGGCTTTCGTAATGTTTACTTAATTCAAGATTGGCCTGACTTTCACCATCAAACAGCCGTCATTGCCCAGCGGGGTGACCTAGATGGTGCT
>JBCDFI010000168.1:0-10157 GCA_039178155.1 Cyanobacteria bacterium P01_H01_bin.105 | reverse complement strand
CCACCGTCTAAGCACCGTTCGCGAGGCCGACCAAATCGTTGTGCTTGACCAAGGCCGCATTAGCGAAACTGGCAGCCACGATGAGTTATTAACCCAGGGTGGTCTTTATCAGCGGCTGCACCAGCTCCAAGAAACAGGCGAATTATTGGAGTAGGTTTAGTCAGTCCGAGATCGGCCAGTTTTCTCTGTTTTCGTGTTCAACCAGCCACTCGCGACAACGGGTGAGGACAATCTCTTGGATATTGTTACGATCTGCCCCATCCCAATAAAATTGAACTTCACTATTTTGCAGATCAGCAAAGGCCCAGCGGAGCAAATAAAAATCGTAAATATCCTTGGGATAGTCCTCAACAGTACACAAATCACCAAGAGCCAGCAGTCTATCCTGCATACAGGCTGGGTCGGTAAGAATATCGTTGATTAGGTACCAAGCGTAGACAGAAATCGCATTTTTTGGGGTTGGAATTTGAATGCCCAACTCCTTTAGTGCCTTAGTTGCATACTCTTGCACCTCGAATGAATAAAATGGCGGCGTGAGACCTGCCAAAATTCTCAAACTCGGGGAATCTTTGCCTACACACAAAGTATCCACTGCCCACTGAACACAGTCTTCAGCACTACCTCCACTAGAGCCACAAAACATAAGTACTTTTCCTGGTGATGGCAGCATTCTCTAAACTCGTTGGCTTAAGACTAGATAACTACTTCAAATTATCCAATATGCATTCAGCTCCCTGATTCTGTTCATCATAGTTCACCGCCTCGGCTTCATCCATCAGGCAGGCTAGACCGCCTGTTGGGGTGGACAATAGTTCAGACGCATCTTTATGCAATTCGCTAAACTCTTTGTTGCCCACCCGCGCTAGGGAGTGCCCTAATCCACTCGTACCCGTTTAATCAGAATGGCCATCACCTCGTTAGGTTGGCCCGTTGGCAACGGACGGCTCCAGTCGTTGGCTTCGGCGTAGGTGAGTTTGTGCAGCTGTTTGATCGTAGTTTGGACGAAGTTGAGGCTGCCAAATATCATCAGACGTCCAGATTCGTAGTTGTAGTCTGGCAATAGGTCAGGCGGATTTGTCGACGCAGATGCGCCAGTGTTTGGGGCTTGAAACATGGGTCTGGTTCTCCGTTGAAACGTAAAGGAAAGCCAGAACCTAACCCTAGCCCCCCACAAAAAGACATGGCAAATCGCAGGGGGTAGGGCATAATATCCCAATCCCATGGATTGCTACTGAATCCATGGGTAGCCATCGGTTAAGTGTTTGCGGCACTTGCCGATGGTGCCAAGTATTAGGTTCTAGTCGAACTGCTGCGTAGACAGCATTGGGTAACTGTAGACCGGGTTTTGGGGTTTCGTCAAGCCAGAAAATCGTGAACCCTGCGAACTGTATTACTTAACGTTAAAATCCGGTCTGACTCAGTGATTTGTAAGCTATTTTTTTAGCTCTAGCGGTGAGTTATCGACACACCTAGCTTGCATCTTGAAAACCTAATAACTTCATTGACCTGCGTCGATGCATTGATATATCTGACGTTCAGCTCCTCAACTGGAGTTGAATAGAACAGTTTTGTACAGCATTCCGTCGTCAAAACTGACCTGCGTCGATTTGCTCGCTAGAATTACCTCAGGGCAAGGGCTTCCAAACGAACCTTTCATTACCAAAACCCCTCACGGGGACGGAAAACAAATAGCAATGTTGTTGTCAGCTCTTTGGTTTATCCTTTCATTTCCACCCCCCTCACGGGGACGGAAAAATCATAAGAGAGAAGCCTGAAAGCAGAAAACAAGAATAGGTTAGCGCAATCCTCTCCTATACCTCTCTCATCTACTATAGTCATCCCATTCAGCCGACATCCTCAAACAACTCATATAACAACGTTGCAGTTGTTCAAACTGCTCAGTCGTATACCCAATAGGCACTATCTGAAGTCTCTCTCGAAGAAATAAAAGCACTTCCTGTTGTTCAGAAGGCAAAGACAAATCGCACTCCGAATAACTATACTCTGTCTCTGCGGCCTCAGTCCCGTAAGCCTGTAACGCTTTTGGCAAATTCCAAACAAACTCCACTACAGCCCCAAATCCGTACCTTAAACCCAGACCAATAAAATCCTCAAACGTCTCAGCAACTACAGCATTCGGCATCTCACTATCATAGGCACAGGGAGCCGTCACAATAATCGGCGACTGGTTGTTGATTACACCATCCTGTACCAAAAAGCTAAAATGCTCGCCATCCACACCAGTACGGCCAAAACATAGACTATTAACTGGTGTGCAATAATAACCGCCATTTTCCCAATCTGCTGGTCTACGTAGGATCAAACCTAGGCTTTCTAAACCAGCACCATACTGTCTAGGAAACCGCTGTTGTATCGCTTGGTCTGCCTCTAGCAACCGTTCAAATAACGGCAGTTCAAACCTGACATCGTCTACTCGAATTGGCGGTTCATGCTTATCCATACGTTTACTAGTGTCATCAGCTCCAACAAACAGGTGAGTCCCTTATGCTGCCAGTCTGAAGGAAATCACCTCTGAGCATGGACCTTGCGCTGTTGTAATATCATCTGACGACGTTGGAGAACAAGTTTAGGTACATATTTTTTTGTCAGCTTATCCCATAAAGCCTGATTGGTTATTCATATTCGATTCTTACCTCTTCAGGTATTTCTGTAGGTTCTAACACAACATCTTCGTACAGCTCAGCAAGAGTGCCAATGAAGTCAACACTCTTCAATTCAAACGTCTCATCCTCTAAGGTATATGACTGTAACACCCAGAGTCCTGAATCATTACGTCGAAAGACTTCAACTCGCTGGTGCCGAGTGTTGATCAAAGCATATTCTTGCAGACTTTCTAGAGCCTGATATGCCAAAAACTTATCTCCTCGATCATAGGCTTCCGTAGATTTAGATAGCACCTCAACAACTAACTTCGGAAACCGTTTAAACATGGATGTTTCGAGATCTCGTGGGTCACAGGTAACCATCACATCAGGATAAAAAAAACGATTTCGTGCTTCTACTTGTGCCTTCATATCAGACATGTAAGCTCGGCAACCAGTACCTCGTACATGTGACCGCAGCAAGCTTGCCAGATTAAGAGCAATCGTAGCGTGGCTATCACTGGCCCCAGCCATGGCATAGACCTGACCCTCAACATACTCACGTTTGACAGGGCTTTCGGCCTCTAATTGAAGATAGTCCTCAATGGTCAGATACTGGGGTAACGCAACCATGGCAACAGCAGCAGATTTCTACATAGCTATTGTAGCGGTGTTTAATTGTTAAAGGAGTGACAGGCTAACTGAGTCAGGTTGGCAATATCTTCTTCGTTTAGGTCTTTTTCGGTTTCATCTGCCGTCAACCAGAGTAAATATTCGGTGTTGCCTGCGGGTCCTCGGATAGGTGACCATGTCAGACCTTTGGCGTGCCAGCCTAATTGTTGTGCAGCAACGTACACTTGCCAGATCGCTGAACTGTGATCTTTAGGATCTCTGACGACTCCTTTTTTGCCAATTTTGTCTCTTCCTACTTCAAACTGGGGCTTAACTAACAAGATACATTCTCTTTTTTTTGTCATCAGCTGCCAAAATGCGGGAAGAACTTTGGCAAGAGAGATAAATGAGACATCCATGACGCCCAGATCGGGGCGCTGAGTGTCTTCTGTGTATAGGTCTTCTGGAGTGAGGTGACGGAGGTTGGTGCGTTCTTTCAGGATAACTTTTGGGTTTTGACGGATTTTCCAGGCGACCTGACCGTAGCCGACGTCGATGCCATAAACCTGTTTGGCTCCGTTTTGTAGCAGGCAGTCGGTAAAGCCGCCAGTGGAAATGCCGCCGTCGATGCAGATGCGATCGCACACCTCCACTCCAAATTCCGCAATGGCCTTAGCCAGCTTTTCCCCACCCCGTGACACATAGGGGGACTTTTGCTTTAGTACCACTATGGCATCATCCTTAATGGTTGTCCCCGGCTTATCAATCACTGCCTCATTCACCTTTACCTCACCCGCTCGGATACATCGCTGAGCCTGCTGCCGCGAATCGCACAGCCCCTGCTCTACCAAATACATATCCAAGCGTTGTTTTGCCATGGCAGTGTTAGGTTCTCCCCTAGTGTGCGCTCATATTCTTCAGCTTTTCAGGTTTATCATGAACTGCCAGTTTCTCCACCAGAGACTCACTGGCCTCATTCATGCCAATTAACTTAGTATCAATGCCTTTCGCCCGGAACTTCAGCACTACCTTATCAATAGCAATGACGGCGGACTGATCCCATAGGTGGGAGTTAGACAGGTCAATCACCACGCTGTCTAGTTCTTCATGGAAGTCAAAGGTACTCAAAAACTCATTGACTGACACAAAGAACAGCTGGCCGTTGACATAGTAAATCCGGTCGTTTCCCTTTAGCTCTGTGTCAATATGGATGATTTTGGCAATCTTGCGGGAGAAGAACAAAGAGCTGAGGCCAATACCGACGATCACACCGATGGCTAGGTTGTGGGTAATAACGGTGGTTACAACCGTCACGATCATCACGGTGGTTTCACTCTTGGGTAGCTGCCGGATATCGGTGATGGATGCCCAGTTAAAGGTGCTGATGGAGACCATAAACATAACCGCAACCAGGGCCGCCATGGGGATCTGGTTAACCCACTGGCCCATGGCCAAAATAAAGAAAAATAGCAGTATACCGGCGCTTAATGTGGACAGCCGCTGACGACCGCCGGAGGTAATGTTAATCACCGACTGACCGATCATGGCGCAGCCTGCCATGCCACCAAAGAATCCGGTGATCAAGTTGGCAATACCCTGACCCTTGGCTTCTTGGTTTTTGTCGCTGTTAGTGTCTGTCATGTCGTCGATCACCGATGCGGTGAGGAAACTCTCCAGCAGCCCTACAGCGGACAAGGTCAACGCCACCGGTAGCAGAATGCTGAGGGTTTCAAAATTAAAGGGTATTTGGGGAATATGAAATATCGGTAGGGTGGTAGGCAGGTCTCCTTTGTCTTGGATGGTGGACAAACTGCCAAAGGGAGCGGCTAGGTCGCCGAGTGCGGCAAGGGGGCCATCGGCAAATGCTCCATTAGCGGCCATCCCCAGGGCGGTCAGTACCACAATGGCGACCAAGGGGGAGGGTACCAGTGTGGTCAGCCGAGGCAGTAGGTAGATGATGGCTAAACCAATGGCCACCGCCAGATACATGGTGACTCCCTGGCCGCCAAATTCAGGTATCTCGGCCATAAAGATCAAAATGGCCAGGGCATTGACAAATCCTACCAGTACCGCCCTTGGTACATATTTCATCTGGCGACCTACTCTCAAAAAGCCCCAAAGAATCTGCAAAATGCCTGTTAATAGGGTGGCGGCAAAAAGGTATTCCACACCGTGGTTTTTGACCAGTTCGACCATCAGCAGTGCCATGGCACCCGTGGCGGCTGATATCATGCCGGGGCGACCGCCGACAAAGGCAATGGTGACGGCCATGGTGAGCGAGGCATACAGGCCGACTTTGGGGTCCACTCCCGCAATGATGGAAAATGAGATCGCTTCTGGAATCAGGGCCAGCGCGACGACAATTCCGGCTAGCAGATCCCCACGCAGGTTGGAAAACCAGCTGTCTTGGACTGAGTCCCAGCTAAAACGTGTACTCATAAGGTTGGTTTAAAATACTTGGGGTAGAAATGCTATGGCAGTAATAGATTTTGGCCTATTGACCAAGTTAGCAAGCCTACGAGAATACCCGCTCCGTCTTCGTATTCTCTTTTGTATTTGCCCCTAGACACTGCTGCCGATTTGCCTTTAGATAAGCATAGGCAAAGAAATGTTAAGTATATTTACTCACTGGATATGGTGCTCTTTCTCAGTTATCTCCAAAGCAATTGGCAGTCAGTCAGCCCTCCATAAATATCCAGAAGTTGTGCCTTAGACTCCACAGCGGTTTCAGACCCACAGTAGTCGTAGGGTGAATTCGTCTAACAAAGTATTTTCTGTAATCAGGCAATGGTTAAAACAGCTAGGGGGCCTAGATAACCTTCAAATCCGTTTACAGAACCTTGGCGCTAGACTTTTCTTCTATAAACGAATTCACTCTCCCAGTAGTCGGGGTTTTTGAGGATTACTGAGAATAGATAGGCTGTTTTACCGCGTCGATGTTGCAGCTGCCCCAAAGTCTTGCGGGCAGATTAGTGTGATCAGCAATTTTCTAAGATTTTTGTTTTTGCAGGCTTAAGGAGACCCCTTGAACATTCCCAATCTCAACGTTCCTTCCCTAAATTCACGTGCGCTCAAACGGGAGTGGCTGCTTAACCCAAAGGCAGACCTTCTGTCCGGAGCTGTCGTAGGTCTGGCGCTGATCCCAGAAGCCATTGCCTTTTCCATTATTGCGGGGGTGGACCCTAAAGTCGGTCTTTATGCGTCGTTTATTATTGCGGTGATCACCGCGTTTCTGGGTGGACGACCGGGCTCGATCTCGGCGGCTACGGGGGCCATGGCCCTGCTGATGGTGGATTTGGTCAAAGACCACGGGCTGGAATATTTGCTGGCTGCTACCTTTTTGACCGGCATTTTTCAGGTGATATTTGGGTTTCTCAAGCTGGGACGCCAAATGAAATTTGTGCCCCGAGCCGTGATGATTGGCTACATTAATGCTCTGGCCGTACTGATCTTTTTGGCGCAGCTGCCCCAGCTTACGAATGTGCCGTTTACGGTCTATGTGCTGACTCTGCTGTCCCTGGGGATTATCTATATTCTGCCCCGCTTCACAAAGGCGGTGCCTTCGCCTCTGGTAGCCCTGGCGGTGATGACGATTGCTGCGATCGCACTTCGCCTCGACGTTCCTACCGTAGGCGATATGGGCGAGCTACCCACCACTCCCCCACTGTTTGCTCTACCCCAGGTGCCCTTCACCCTGGAAACGCTACAAATTATCCTGCCCTACTCCCTGACGCTGGCGATTGTGGGTCTGTTGGCGTCCTTTCTCACCGCTTCGCTAGTGGATGACTTAACCGACACCCCTAGCGACAAAAATCAGGAGGCCAAAGGACAGGGCATTGCCAATATTGTCACCGCCTTTTTTGGGGGAATGGCCGGCTGCGGCATGATTGGCCAGTCGGTGATCAACGTCCAGTCCGGGGGGAGAGGTCGCCTGTCTACCCTGGCGGCTGGCATCTTTTTACTAGTGGCTATTTTGTTTTTACAAGACTGGGTGAGACAGATGCCCATGGCAGCCCTGGTCGCCGTCATGATCATGGTATCCATCGGTACCTTTCGCTGGTCGTCTTTTAGCAATATTCGTCGCGTGCCCAGAAGTGAAGTGGCGGTCATGCTGACGACGATGTTTGTCATTATCTTTACCCGCAACTTTGCCCTGGGAGTGGCGACAGGTATTGTTATGAGTACGGTGTTTTTCTCTCGCAAGGTTGCCAAGCTGGTATTTGTGGATAAAGTCCTGTCTGAAGATGGTGCCCGCCGCATCTATAACGTGTCTGGACAAATTTTCTTTGTGTCTCGGGATGAATTTGCAGACTCCTTTAACTATGCTGAGCCTGTTGAGCAGGTGACCATTGACCTGAGCAAGGCTCAACTATGGGACCAAGGGGCCGTAGAAGTGCTAGACAAGGCCGTGCAGAAGTTTCGCCGTAAAGGTGTGGAAGTAACTGTGGTGGGTCTTAATCAAGCCAGCGCCACCCTGCTTAACCGCCTTGCCACCGATGAGGAACTCGTTGCCAGCGAGCAGGCATAGTGGCGCATCCAACCGTCATTCCTTAGAGAAAACACAAAGATAAAATACAGCCTATGAAAACGATTCTTCTGTGCTCCGATGGGTCTGCCTTCGCAGACGGCATTTATCGCTACGGTGCCTGGTTTGCTCGCCGATTTCAAGCTCAGACAAAGGTCCTGTTTGTTACTGATATTCGTAGCCAAAAGGTTGTTTCTACCGGCAACTTTAGCGGCAGCATTGGTCTGGGAGCCTCAGAGCAGCTTTTAGATGACTTGGTCAACCTGGAGCACGAAAAGGCCAAACTTAACAATCAGCGGGCGCGGCTGATTTTGAAAAATGCTGATCAGGTCCTCAAGACAGAAGGGCTAAGTGATGTGGAACTGGTCAACCCAACTGGTTTTTTAGTAGACTGCTTTCACGATTTTGAGGCCGAATCTGACATGGTGGTGCTGGGTAAGCGGGGCGAGGCAGCGGAATTTGCCTCAGGGCACCTAGGGGCCAACATTGATCGGATTGTGCGCAGCAGCACCAAGCCCTGTCTGGTGACACCCCAAACCTTTACCCCGATTGAGCGGCTGCTAGTAGCCTACGACGGCAGCCCAACAGGTAAGCGGGTACTGAATTTTCTGGTGGATAGTGCTGAAGGATTTAAGGATATCGGGATTCATTTGCTGATGGTGGCTAAGTCGAATGCCACAAAATCACAGGAGCTAGCCAAGGCTCAACACCAGCTTCAACAGGCTGGATTCAATTTGACCGTCAGCCAGCTTACTGGTGACCCTGAAAAGGTAATTGCTCACTACATTGATAAACACCAGATCAATCTGTTATTGATGGGTGCCTATGGCCACAACCGTATTCGCCATCTGGTCATTGGTAGCACCACGGTTCAACTACTGAGAAGTATTCAGGAGGTGCCGGTGCTGTTGTTTCGTTGAGTCTTGGGGTGGATGCTCAAAAATGTTGTTTAAAGAATGCTGAAATACGTCTGCCGCCGGTTATTAGTCGCCATTCCGACATTATTTGCGATTAGTGTGGTGATTTTTGTGCTGCTTGCGATCTCACCCACCAATCCCCTAGGCGAGCTGGCCACAAACCCATCAATTACCCCCGAGGTCCGCGAAAACCTACGTCGTTCCCTGGGGTTAGACGATCCGGTGATGATTCGCTATTTCAAATGGCTTTGGGCGGTGATTCAGGGAAATTTTGGTTATTCCTTTAATAGCCGCAGTCCTGTGAGCGACCTGATTCTGCAGCGGCTGCCAGCCACCCTATGGGTGATTGGCTCAGGCTATCTGCTCAGTGTGCTCTTAGCACTTCCCCTCGGCACCCTGTCAGCGATTAAGAAAGGCACCATTGTAGACTGGCTAATTACCAGTCTGGCGTTTGTTGGTTTTTCCTTGCCAACATTTTTCACCGGGTTACTCATGATCTTGATTTTTAGTGTTTATCTCGACTGGGTGCCATTTATTTACAACAGCACCCTGGTGGTTACCGATTGGAGTAGCTTTTTGACCCTAGTGCGACAGTCCATCTTGCCAATGCTAGTACTGGCACTTTTTCAAACGGCTATCCTCATGCGCTTTATCCGCACGGCCATTGCTGAAGAGCTACCCCAGGAATATGTTCGGACCGCTCGTGCGAAGGGACTTTCTAGATCACGTATTCTAGGCGTTCATATCCTTCGCAATGCGTCGATTCCGGTGGTGACGCTGCTGGCTCTCGATATTCCCAGCCTGTTTACAGGCTCCCTGGTACTCGAACAAGTGTTTCGAATTCCCGGTATGGGAGCCCTGCTGATTGATTCAATTAATCGTAGCGATACCCCGGTGGTGATGGCAGTTTCGTTTATCTATGCGGTGTTGGTAGTTCTGTTTAACCTAGTAGCCGATGTGTTGTACGGCTGGCTAGATCCCAGAGTCCGGTTAGGCTGACAAGTTTAAGGAAAACGACATGCCTATCGATCCATATCAGCGAAGAGATCTCACAGCACTACAGGAATATGCTGCACATATGAGTTGAAAAGCTCATAGTCGCTACACAAGGAGGTCTAACGATAGATAGTTCGATAGAATCATCCGATAGTTCAAAAACAACACCCAAACATATCACTGACATATCACTGATATTTCTTCTTACTTGCATTAGAGAGCCCTGTTCATAGTAGGCCTGACCTGTTTTAAACAGCTCTAAAAAGTCTTGTTTGATTTAGAAGAGTTCCTCATCTGAGTGTTCTGGATGTTGTTGTGTATTAAAGCATTTCTCACCTACTCACTGCTATAACTCATGAAGCTACAGCAACCGATAGGCCGTTAATCCTTTAGTCAATCCTCAATCAGCTGACACCACAGTGATCGCGGACACAAACCAAACAAACTTGATGGTTGTGTAAGCAGATCGTGGGGTTGCTCTGCTAAGGGTTAGGAATGGTTCAT
>JBCDFI010000167.1:0-10162 GCA_039178155.1 Cyanobacteria bacterium P01_H01_bin.105 | reverse complement strand
TCCTCGCCTAAAAATCAGCTTCTTAATTAGCGGAAATATCTGGCTAATCACCGGATTTTCCTCAAACATAGATATGGGCCAAGGCTGAGGAACTTCCACAATTATCCAGTAATCTATCTGAGGAGCTGACCCTATCGGGTCCTCACCATTGGCCTTAGAGACCTGGGAGCAGTAGCGACAGTCGGCGAGGTTGTCTGGCAGAGTATCGATCAGTTGCATGGCCTCTTCCTAAGTTTAATTCCTAATAACCTCCACACACATCTTAACGTCTTCCAAGACCTGCTGAGCCGCTAAAATGCTCCGCCCCGCTGCCCAAATCTCACCTTTGACTTCACATACCGCACCTCGCTGAACGACATCTAGCTGTGACCATAGACGATGGCTAACAAACTCTGCCTTGGACGTGGTGTTGGGATAATGAATCAAAAACAAGATATCCCCCTCGGGACTCTCTAGATCCTCACGGGAGAGTCTGACAAAAAACTGTTGATCGTTACCCTGAGTAGAATTTCGCTTAAAGCCGATCTCCTGGAGAATAGAACCTGAAAAACTGGTAGGTGTGTGGGCAATAAATCCAAAGCGACCATTTAGGATTACAGACACCGTTAGGTCGTTGGGAGAGGGTATGAGTGAAGATTTCAAGTCTGTCAGCTGTTGTTCATACTCGGCCAAGAGTTGTTCTGCCTGGTCTGTTCGATTTAAGGCATCAGCATAGATAAGAAAGTTATTTTTCCAGTCCCAACTACGACCCGCTCCCTCAATAAATACGGTGGGGGCAATCCGGGAAAGCTTTGGATATAGTCTCTCTGAGATACTTTTGGCTCCTAAAATCAGGTCGGGTTTGAGTTTGAAAATAGCTTCCAGGTTGGGCTGGTTAAATTGGCCTATGATTTCGATATCACTGGCTTTTTTGCCCAGATAGCCTGGGGGCATCCCGTAGCTAATGGTGCCAACGGGATCTACCCCAAGCGCTAGTGCGGCATCCAAGGGCGTTGTGTCGAGCACAACTACCCGTTTGGGTGACACAGGAACTTGTGATGTCCCCATCACATGCTCCACCGCACGTGTGGGAATAGTGGGATCAGCAGTAAGTTCAACTGTCGAGTGCTGCTGACAACTTGCTAGCAGCAGCCCAGCGATTAAACTGATCAATCCGTGACGAAGTGGTTGCCCCATAATCCCTAGAAGTTAACAGAATAGCGCATCTGGAAGGTACGTCCTGGGGCTGCGGCAATTCGGTTAACAGCACCACCAAATGTCTGTTGTCTGACACTGGCATATTGTTCATTAAACACATTGCCAATGCCCAAACTGAGTTTGCCCTTGCCTAAATTGATACTGCTAGAAAAGTCTACAGTCGTATAGTCTCCAACGGAATTAACCAAGCCACCGGCAATATCGCTATCGTTAGGCTCACGAGTACCCACAATAAACACATCAAATCGATTGGTCCATCCTGGTGTCGTCTCGTTTTCGAGATACAAACCTACTTTAATCGGCTCTATCTCTAGTAAGCTAAGTTCCTCAAAGTCGCCATCGTTGTTGATATCGCTTTCACCCTCGTTCCAGCTAAACAGACCGCCAAATCGCCAGGTATTACTGGGCTGCCAATCTAGCGTTGCTTCCACCCCATAGTTACGCTGGGGGGCACGATTGACGACGGGAAACCCGGTGACTGGATCAACGGTTAACGTGCTACCGAGGTCAGACTCGTTGTAAAAACCTGCCAGCGTTCCCTGCAGCTGATTGAACTCAAACTGCAGACCAATTTCGTAGTTATCTACCTTTTGGGGCTCCAGGAGCAAATCGTCGGTAACGTTGAATGTCGATGGTACACCCTGCAATGAGCTACCCAGGTTAGGAATCGAGAATCCCTGAGCAAAGCTGGCAAATACGCCAATTTCTGGAATTGGGCGGTAAAGCAAACCGGCATTAAACAGCACATCATCAAAACTGCTCTCCCCTCCCTGACGTTCCCGAGGAAATCGGAAGGCTAGATTGTAATCTTCAACTGAGAGGTCAACATTTTCATAGCGAAGGCCACCGCTAATTTGCCACTGATCAGTAATGTCCCAACTGCTCTGGGCAAATAGACCTAAGCTGTTTAAGTCGTAGGCTGCAAAGCGGTCTAGGCTAGTGTCAACAATGTCGATGCGGCCAGTGGCATCAAACGTATCGACATCGCCAATAAACAGCGGTGATGCGCTGTCATTTTGCGAATAGTCAGCCCCCCATAGTAGGTTGGCTGAATTTCCCAACGGGGTATCAATCTGTAAGCGCCCACCGATCTCGGTGTCATCTAAGGTGGTCTGCCAAAGGGTGGGGAAAAAAGGCGGTAGACCTAGCCCTCTCAAATCTGTAAAAATCTGCACCAGTTCGGTGTCGCGATAATAGACTTGGGCATCGAGCTGCGAACCTAGAATGTTCTCATGGCGGTAGGTGAGGTTGAGAACATGGTTGACTTGTTCCGGTGGTTCTTCATAGTCGACATCAACACGTAAGGCCCGACCAAATTCTGCATCAGGATCAGCCAGTACAGAATTATCAATGGTGAAGTCGCTGAAAGTTTCGTCCTTAAAAAAGTTATAGGTTAGTCCCAAACGCTGCTCATCGGTCAGGTTAAATCCTACTTTAGCCAATAGGCCTAGCCGGTCGGTGTCGTTAATGCCGTTGCGAATAATCCGGTCACCGTCGGCATCAAATTGGCCATTCACCGTATCGTAGGAGATGGCCAGCACGCCATCACCCTGTTCATCGGCTGCCGACACACTAAACGTGCCGCTGTAGCCAATGCGATCGCTTTGATTTGAGGTTAGACCTAC
Source organism: Cyanobacteria bacterium P01_H01_bin.105 (assembly GCA_039178155.1). GTDB lineage: Bacteria > Cyanobacteriota > Cyanobacteriia > Phormidesmidales > Phormidesmidaceae > Leptothoe. The sequence goes on along the minus strand of JBCDFI010000167.1, from coordinate 7,340 downwards.
ATCAATACCAGTACTAAGTTCATAGCTGATAGAGTCTTCGGTCGGTCTGCGGGTAATAATGTTGACAACGCCGCCGGTACCGCCGTCGCCATAGATAGCGCTGGGTCCACGTAACACTTCAATGCGTTCGATCAGCTCCGGGTCAATTGTTCTTAAACTGGAGGCAAACCCGTCATTATTAGGAGTTTGGGGTACGCCATCGATTAGGACTACGATGGGACGTCCCCGTAGCCCTCCCCGTGGCTGAGTTTCGGTAGTACCAGGGGGAGTCGCATAGCCTGGCACCAGCCTACCAAGAATATCTGCCAGACTGTTGTTGAAGAGGAGTCGTTGTTCAATATCCTCTCGATCAATCACTGTGATGGAGCGAGGAACATCTAAAATATTTTGTTCGGTGCGGGTAGCAGTGACGACAATTCGCAAGGTGTCGGATTCTTCGACAGTTTCTTCGCTCTCTTCATCGGTCTCATCGTCCGGCTCTGACTGACTGAGCTGCACTAACTCTGCTGCAATCTGAGGACTATCTAGAGCAAGAACGGAGCGAGCTGACATGGCCGAAACGAGGCTGGCTAACATTGCGTAGCCAACCCACTTAATTTGAATTTTCATGATTCCTCACACCTAAATTTCGCTGAGTCCCTATGGTCCAACGTCAATCAACGCTGGATGCCGTTAATAGGCCCTACTAGTTAAGAATTGTTTTCAATACTAGGGTATTTACCTACTGACTTTTGGCCAGTTGTGTTTCCTGGCGGGACTATTTTGTTTCTCAGCAGGACTTTTATCGGCGCGGCGGCCAATATGAATCGCTTTAGCAATCTTGGTGGGGGAGTCAGTCATTAAAAAGATCAGGGGATAGCTCTTTTTTGAATTATGAGGTAAAAATGAAATATGAAACGATTATGAAAAGGGTGGCTGTTTTATGGCAACTTCATTTCTTCCTATCCGTCGAGGAGCCTTACTCGCCTCTGGACTGGCGCTAGGATTTTGGCTCACAGGCTGCACCAGTCCGTCGAGCCCTGAGGCTGGTGATACCGCTGCAGTTACTGCTGAGGTCGACGACGGTCGCAAGGTCGTTTTAACCACCTTTACCGTACTGGCCGACATGGCCCAAAACGTGGCTGGTGACGAACTGAAGGTGGAGTCTATCACTCGCATTGGGGCCGAGATTCATGGCTATGAGCCCACCCCCAGCGATATTGTCAAAGCCCAGGAGGCCGATCTGATTCTTTATAACGGCATGAACCTAGAGCGCTGGTTTGAGCAGTTTCTAGGCAATGTGCAGGATGTGCCCTCAGCCCTGCTAACCGAAGGCATTGAGCCTATTCCCATCGCCGAGGGTCCCTACACCAATAAACCTAACCCTCACGCCTGGATGTCGCCTAGAAATGCGTTGGTCTATGTTGAAAATATTCGCCAAGCGTTTGTGGAGCTAGATCCTGACAACGCCGATATTTACAACGCGAACGCGGCGGCCTATAGCGAGCAGATCAGCGCCATCGATAAGGACCTGGCCGCAGATCTTGAGCAGGTGCCCGATAGCCAGCGGTTTTTGGTGAGCTGCGAAGGGGCGTTTTCGTACCTGGCCCGCGACTATGACATGCAAGAAATTTATATGTGGCCCATCAACGCAGAGCAGCAGTTCACCCCCAAACAGGTGCAGGGAGTAATTGAGCAGGTAAAAACCAATGATGTGCCTACTATTTTTTGTGAAAGTACGGTAAGTGATGAAGGCCAAAAGCAGGTGGCTCAGACAACTGGTGCTCGGTTTGGTGGCAACCTCTATGTGGACTCGCTGTCTACCGAGGAAGGCCCGGTGCCGACATTTTTAGATTTATTGGAATATGACGCTCGGGTAATTTCCAATGGTTTACTAGCGGGTACGCAGTAAATGGTTGACCACGCATCTGCAGGACTCAACATTTGCACTCACATTCATACTTCTGATTAACCTCCCTCGACTATGCAAGCAACAGCGACCGGTTTAGATATTTCTGTTGACAACATCAGCGTCACCTACAGCAATGCTCGTCTTGCCCTTTACAACACTACCTGTACGGTAGAACCGGGTTCGATCACCGCTCTGGTGGGTCCTAACGGCTGTGGTAAGTCCACTCTGTTTAAGGCCATTATGGGTTTTTTGCAGCCGAGCCAGGGTCGGGTGCGGGTGGGGGGCTTCCCTGTACCCAAAGCTCAGAAACGTCAGCTGATGGCCTATGTGCCTCAGTCCGATGAAGTGGACTGGAATTTTCCGGTGAGTGTATTTGATGTGGTGATGATGGGTCGCTACGGCTATATGAATATGCTGCGGATTGCGGGTCAAAAAGATCGCCGCCGGGTGATGGAAAGCCTGGAGCGGGTGGATATGGCGGACTTTCGCCATCGGCAGATCGGCGAGCTGTCGGGGGGGCAAAAAAAACGAGCCTTTCTGGCGCGGGCCTTGGCTCAAGAGGGCAAGGTAATTTTGCTGGATGAGCCCTTTACGGGGGTGGATGTAAAAACTGAAAAGAAAATTGTTGACCTGCTGATGCAGCTGCGGGATGAGGGGCACACCATTTTAGTGTCTACTCACGATCTGGCCTCGGTGTCTACGTTTTGCGATCGCACCATTCTGCTCAACCGTACCGTCCTCGCCTCTGGCAAAACCGCTGATACCTTCACCCAGGAAAATCTAGAAATGACCTTTGGTGGTTTACCCATCGCCCCTCTACAGCCGTTTACTCAACAGGCGGAGGTGGATGCATGAATGCGCTGTCCGCCGCTCTACCCATTTGGAACTGGATAGTTGAACCCCTGCAATATGGATTTCTGATTCGAGCCATCTGGGTCAGCGCCTTTGTCGGTCTGGTATGTGCCGTACTCTCTTGCTACGTAACTCTCAAGGGCTGGTCTCTCATGGGAGATGCCATTTCCCATGCGGTTGTACCGGGCGTTGTCGTGGCCTATGCCCTGAATATTCCCTTCGCTATCGGGGCGTTTCTGTTTGGATTTGGTGCCACTGTCGCCATTGGCTACGTTAAATCTAAAACCCGCTTAAAAGAAGACGCTGTTATTGGAGTGGTGTTTACAGGATTTTTTGCCTTTGGTCTTGTGCTAGTCACCAAAATCCCTAGCAATATCGATTTGTTTCATATTCTATTTGGCAATGTGCTAGGCATCTCGCCTCAGGACATCATTCAAACCCTGATTGCAGGGGGCCTTACCCTGGTGGTCATTTTGTTGCGGCGCAAAGATTTACTGCTTTTTTGTTTTGACCCAAACCAGGCTAAGGCTATTGGTCTCAATGTCCAGGTCATGTACTATACATTGCTGTCAGTGCTGGCGCTTACCATTGTTGCTGCACTCCAGACCGCCGGGATTATCTTGGTGATTTCTCTATTAGTAACACCGGGGTCTATCGCCTACTTGCTTACCGATCGCTTTGATCGCATGTTAATCATTTCCATCATTGCCAGCGTTTTTTCTTGTGTGTTTGGCACCTACCTCAGCTACCACTTAGATGTCTCTACGGGGGGCAGCATCGTGGTGCTGCTTACCTTATTATTTGTCTTGACCATGGTATTTGCGCCCAAATATGGGTTACTGGCTCAAGAGTTTAGAAAGCGGTCTCCCCACGGGCTAGACGAAGGGCAAAATCCCCAGGTGGTGGTTGATCAAACTTAACAGATCTGCCTACCCTAACTCCTTGAGATACTTGCTGGGCGGCATCTGAAACTTTTTCTTAAAGGCCACGACAAACGAGCTGCGGCTGGCGTAGCCCACCCAGCGGGCGGTTTCTTGAATATTCAGCTGGCCCGCTTGCAACAGCTGTCGAGCTTGCTCCATACGGTGATCGTGCAGATAGCCAAAGATCGTATTGTCAAACACCTGGCGAAACCCTTGCTTGAGTTTGCGTTCGTTCAGCTGAACCTGCTTGGCTAGCTCTGGCAACGACGGCGGACTGGTCATATTTTGAATCAAGATATCTCGTGCCTGGTAGACCCGATCAATGTCTCGGACGATTAGTTGTTTGCCTTGGGTGGGTGACTTGGTCAGCATCTGGCCGAGGTGCAGGGCAATCAGCTCTAGGGCTTTACTCTCTAGATAAAACTGCCGGGTAATGCCCTGGTAGGGCCATTGCAAAATTTGCTGCAGTACCTGTTGCTGGGTCGGGGTAATCCGGCTTGGGTAGTAGAGCAGGGCATCTGCTGGATGTTCGATGGCGTGCCTCAGGTCGGTGGGGAGTTCGTGGATGCGATCGCTAAATACAGGCATCAGCTCCGGTGAAATTCGAAGCCTAATGGAACAGGTGTGATTTTCAGCCGGATGTACCTCAACTTCAGGCGTGTTCGGCAAACAATAAAGATAGCTTTGGCCCGCTACTTCTTCTTGAATTCGCTTTAGACTCCCATTATCCATACGGCTGCCGCCTGAGAGGTAAAAGGCTAGGCTTAACGGCCTGGTCGGTGTGTGTCTAAATTTGTACTTATGGGTTTGACGTTTCCTATAGTCAGTCACAGTCAGCCATAGACCGGGCCGCAGTTCTATCTCACGTCCATAGCCCCAGCCCAGCGGTGGCGGCATTTGCCAAAAAGACTCAGGTCCCTCTTCGTACCAGGTAACTTCTTTGTTGGCCTGACATTCGTCTATGATTTCATCAACGTCAGGACCGGTCAGCACCTTAGCCATCTATGTCATAGTGATAGAACTCTACTAAAAAGTATGACATTATTGCCACTTATTCTCAATTAAAAAAGTCAACATGGCTGCTCATCTGGCACGCTCTGCCTTACTACATAGCAGTGACTGGTCTTCCCAGCCGGACTTTTGAAAATGACTGGGGGGCACCTGAAACTTTTTCTTAAAGGCAGCAACAAATGAGCTGCGGCTAGCATAACCAACACAGCGGGCAGTCTCTTGAATATTGAGCTGCCCTGTTTGCAGAAGCTGTTGTGCTTGATCCATTCGATAGTTATACAAATAGCCAAAGACAGTGGTCTTAAAAACCTGGCGAAACCCTTGCTTAAGTTTACGTTCGTTGAGCTGAACTTTTCGGGCCAGCTCCGCTAAAGAGGGTGGCTGGGTGACATTACCAATGAGTATATCCCGCGCATGATAGATGCGGTCTATATCATCAGCGGGGAGTTTATTGCTTTTAGGCGCTGCATTTAGTTGTTCGAGCTGTAAAGCTAGTAGTTCCAGAACTTTAGCTTCCAAATATATCTGTCGGGTTAACCCCTGAAACGGACATCGAAAGATTTGTTGGAGGATTTGTCGCTGTATGGGAGTGATGCTGCTTGGACAGTGCAACTTAGCTTTTTCCGGCTGCTCAACGGCTTGTCTAATGTCAATTGGTAGCTCGTATAACCGATCATCAAAGGTTTGTAGCAACTCGGAAGAAATCTGAAAACTTACTCTCTGAATCCGCTTTTTAGCCGGATAGTTCTCAATTTCAGCCGTGTTGGGTAAGCAATAGAGATAACTTTTACCGGCGACTTCTTCAATGGAACTGGTTAGACCGTCATTGTCCACAACACAGCCGCCGGATAGGTAAAAACTAAGCGTCAGCGGCATGGTCTGAGGATGCTGAATTTTATGAATATGAGTTTGATGTTTTTCTAAGTCTGCGATCGATAGTTGCAGCCTAGGACGTAGCTGTAGACTGCGCCAGTAACCATGGCCCAAATGTGACGGCAGCTCACAAAATTGCTCAGTACCTTCTGTGTAGTCAGAAACCACACCTGTTTCACGGCACTCCTCTAAGATTTCCTGAACCTCGTCACCCGTTAAAACGTTGACCATCTAGACACAGCACTATGACTCCATGGGTTTAAGTATTGCACTATTAACAATAATTCTCAATATCTTCACTCTTGTCATACCAAAGTCCAGGCTTGGTGCAGTACTAATGCTCTTGAGCTTCTATTTCGATAGTTCTGAGACTAGGAATAAAAAAACCTCCCAAACCAGCCGAAATCATCACTAAGGCACATAGGGTATATAGAACAGCCATGCCCGCACCAGGACCAGTACCAAAGCCAAAACTGAGTAGATTAGCTAATGGTTTGTCCAACATCATGGCAGGTTCTAACAGTCGGTCTGCCAGGGGACCAGCCAGCAAAACAGCCCCAGCACTTGCACCTTGGATAACTAGATCATTAGCGGCAAAGACTCGACCTTGAATATTTGAGGCAGTCTTACCCATCCAAAGGGCAGTGCGAGAACTCCCTAGTAAAGGAAAATTGAGCGATGAGCACATCTGAGCAGGCAGCCATACTGTCAATGATTGCCCCAGGCCAAATACAGTCTTACTAAGCCCTGCTCCGATGTACCCTCCCAGCACACCATTAATATGGCGTTTAGGACCACCCCAAGCACTGATGATAACAGCCCCAGTCACGCCCCCAATGCCAGTTACAACAGAAATACTTGCCAATACTTGAGCGCTACCATTAGTTCTGGCTAAAATCATTGGGCTATAAAGTGCTGCTCCTAAATCATGGGCAAAGGTAAACAGAACAGTGATCAGCAACAGCGCTTTGAGACTAGGCTGTTTCCATACATGGTGAAAACCAAAGACAAACTGACTGCCCCAGTTTTCAGGCTCAACTGGGCTTTCGACTGTAAGCTGTGTTTGAAGCTCCACTTGCTTTTCAGGCTGGGGGATAGAGGCTGCTAACAGGGTTGCAAAAGCTATAAAAAAAGTGATTAAATCAACTACTATAATGCCAGATAGTCTGATTATCGGATAAAGGATACCTGCTAAAGCTGGACCCACAATATTTGAGCCATAGTGAACGATGGCTGCCATGCTCCCAGTTCGGGTGTAATGTTGTTTAGGAACAATAAGAGATACTGAGGATTGATAGGCCAAAGCTTGAATCTGACCAAAGCCTCCAGTCACAAACAAAATTGTGTACAGGTGCCAGATTTGTAACTGTTGTGTGAGATAAAGAATACCAATAACAATAGTCGCTAAAGCTGCAACGGCATCTCCCAATAACATTAAATATTTGCGATTAAAGCGATCAACAATCAGGCCTGCAAATGATGTCGTAACTATCATAGGTAGCCGTGAGAAAAATCCTACTAGCACTAACGCTGTAGCCGAGCCAGTTTTATCCCATGCCCACAGAGTAAGCGCAAACAATGTCATGTAAGTACCTATTGTAGACACTAACTGACCAAACCAAATCAGTGTGAAAGTGCGCATGGAGAGGATTAAAATAAAGGAGCTAGAATATCACATACTCTCTAGCCTGTTAGGCTAAGCAAGCCAATAGTTTGATCGTTGTTGTAGGGAATGCACCGATCAAATCGTCATTTAACAACGCAAGGCTTTTTAGGATTCAATCATTCCG
>JBCDFI010000166.1:0-10177 GCA_039178155.1 Cyanobacteria bacterium P01_H01_bin.105 | reverse complement strand
ATAATCGGACGCTTATTCAGTTAATAAAAAGCATGAGAAATTTGTTACTTCCCAGCCTTTTTGGGCAGAGAAGCTATTCAAAATATGTTCGAGAAACCTACTATTTCTCATCTGCAATTATTCTTGATAACTGAATAAACTAAATTGACCAAATTGGTACAACTTAGGTCGACTTGTTATATCAAGAGTATGCAATGCAAATTATGTATAGGCTGTATTAATGAATACTGAAATACTGAAAGGACGCGAAGCAAGCCCATGAGACTCGCTTCCCGTTCCCAATGTGTGGTCTGAATCCAGTACGTCCCGGTTTATCAGGCTACTTTTTATCAGGCTACTTTTTCCATTTCCTTGGCATCGGTGGCCGCATTGGACGCTGACACCGGTAGGTTCAAGCCATCACGATAGGCGGCAATATACAGGGCCTTGAGATCTTGAATTAAGGGATATCGAGGATTGGCACCGGTACACTGATCGTCAAAGGCTTGTTCGGCCATCAGATCAAGATGTTCAAAGAAGGTATGTTCTTCTTCGCTGAGTACCTCTCGAAGATTACTCGGGATATCTACTTGTTGTTTTAGGGATTCAATGGCTGTGATTAGTCGATCCACTTTGTCTTCATCGGTAGTGCCACCCAGCTGGAGTGAATCTGCGATCGCAGCATATCTTGCCTTGGCCTGAGGATACTCATACTGCGGAAAGATTGCTTGCTTAAATGGCGCATCGGTCGCGTTGTAACGAATCACATGGGAAATCATCAACGCATTGGCCAACCCGTGGGGCACATGGAAAGTGGAGCCTAGCTTGTGGGCCAGGGAGTGACAGATACCCAAAAATGAATTGGCAAAGGCCATACCTGCTAGAGTAGCGGCATAGTGAACTTTCTCGCGGGCCTCGGGGTCGTTGGGGCCATTGTGATAGGCACGGGGAAGATAGTTGACCAACAGCCCAATGGCTTCAAGGGCTAACCCGTCGGTAAACTCGGTGGCAATCACCGAAACATAGGCTTCAAGAGCATGGGTGAGGGCGTCGATACCGCCATAGGCGGTGAGCCGTTTGGGCATATGCCGCACCAGTTCTGGGTCGATAATGGCCATGGTGGGGGTGAGGGCATAGTCCGCCAGTGGGTATTTAACCCTCTCACGATCGTCGGTGACCACGGCAAAGGGAGTGACCTCAGAGCCAGTACCAGAGGTGGTGGGAATCGCTACGAGAATCGCTTTTTCTCCCAGGGGTGGCAGTTCATAGACCCGTTTGCGGATATCCATAAACCGCATGGCTAATCCTTCAAATTCGACTTCGGGGTGCTCGTACATCAGCCACATCACCTTGGCTGCATCCATGGGGGAGCCTCCACCCAGGGCAATAATCACATCGGGCTGGAAGGTGTTGATCACGGCTAGACCGCGCTGCACTGTCGAGAGAGACGGATCGGGCTCCACGTCAAAAAAGGTGTGGTGCTCAATGTTTAAGGTTTCTAGGGTGTCGGTAATCTCTTTGGTAAAGCCCATGTCAAACAGGGGCTTGTCGGTGACAATAAAGGCTCGTCTCTTATGGGCGAGATCTCCTAGCGCTACAGGAATGCAGCCTGATTTGAAGTAAATCTTGGGTGGCACTCGGAACCACAGCATGTTCTCTCGCCGTTCGGTGACGGTTTTGACATTGAGTAAATGGTGGACGCCAACATTTTCCGATACGGAGTTACCGCCCCAGGTGCCACAGCCTAGGGTAAGGGATGGGTCCAGCTTAAAGTTGTATAGATCGCCGATGGCTCCCTGGGAGGAGGGGGTGTTGATTAACACGCGGGCGGTAGCCATGGTGTCTTCAAACTGGACAATGCGATCGCGATTGTCTGGATGGGTGTAGAGCACCGACGTGTGACCTCGACCAGCAAAGTCCACCAGCTGTTTTGCCTGCTCCACCCCATCGTCAAAGTCCGAGGCCCGATAGAGCGCTAAAATTAGCGAGAGTTTTTCATAGGAGAAGGGCTCTTCGACACCAATATCACGGGCTTCACCAATCAGCAGCTTGGTTCCCTCCGGTACGTTGAGATTAGCTAGCTGTGCCAACTGGGTAATGGGTTGACCGACAATCTCAGCATTGAGACGACCATTTTTTAACAATAGCTGTGACACTCTCTCCCGCTCTTCTGGGTTGAGAATATAGGCTCCCCGCTTAATAAATTCCTGTTTAACCTCGTCATAAATCTCGTCGGCCACTACGGCAGATTGTTCCGAGGCGCAAATCATGCCATTATCAAACGTCTTACTTAGCAAGATCGAACTCACCGCCATTTGAATGTCAGCGGTCTCGTCGATCAGCGCTGGGGTATTGCCTGCCCCCACACCCAAAGAGGGATGGCCAGAAGAATAGGCAGCCTTGACCATGCCGGGGCCACCGGTGGCTAGAATCAACTTAATATCTGGGTGCTGCATCAGCGTCTGGGAGAGTTCCAGAGTGGGTTCGTCGATCCAGCCAATTAGATCCACTGGAGCCCCGGCCTTGACCGCCGCGTCTCGAATCACTTTAGCAGCGGCAATGGTGCAATCTTTGGCTCTGGGATGGGGAGAAAAAATAATGGCGTTACGTGTCTTGAGACAAAGTAACGCCTTAAAAATAGCGGTAGCTGTGGGGTTGGTGGTGGGTACAATCCCGGCAATCACTCCGATGGGTTCAGCCACTTTTTGAATGCCATAGTGACTGTCGGCGTAAATCACCCCACAGGTTTTTTCGTGCTTATATTTGTTATAAATATATTCTGAGGCAAAGTGGTTTTTGATCACCTTGTCTTCGATTACCCCCATGCCAGTTTCGGTAACGGCCTGTTTTGCTAGGGGCAGACGGGCATTGTTAGCTGCGATCGCAACCTGCTTAAAAATCGCATCTACCTTGGCTTGATCAAAGCCAGCATAAATTTCCTGAGCTTTTTTTACATAGGAAATCAGATCTTCTAAACTCTCTAACGTGTTGACCCGAACATCAGCGAGAGATGATAATGATGTCATAACAAACAATCCTTTAATGAACGTTCAAGCCGTATTGTTGAAATCGTGTTTTAACCTGTTCAATTTGCGCTTGACTAGGGGGGATGGCGTCTTTTAGAGGATAGTCATACCCGAGGGCTTCCCATTTGTAGGCCCCCATTTGATGGAAGGGTAAAACTTCTACATACTCCACGTTAGTCAATGTAGAGACAAACTGGGCCAGTCCTTCCACATTGTCTTCGGGATCGGTCAGTCCGGGCACTAAAACAAACCGAATCCAGGCCGGTTTTTGAATCTCCTTGAGATAGTTGGCTAGCCGTAGGGTGGGTTCTTGGGACACATGGGTCACCCGTTGAAAAAGATCTCGATCAAAGGATTTAATATCGAGTAAAACTAGATCGGTATAGGGTAATACCTGTCGAGCTGCTCCTAGATCAGAGAATCCTGACGTATCTAAGGCCGTGTGCAATCCCTGGGCCTGAGCGCATCGCATCAGTTCCGCAACAAACTCAGGCTGCATCAGGGGTTCGCCCCCAGTGACTGTCACGCCACCGCCCGACGCCTCCAGATAAGACCGGTAGCGCACAATATCTTCCATGATCTCAGCTACGGTGACCTCGCGACCGCCCTCCACGGTACGACAGTCGGGATTGTGGCAGTACATGCACCGGAGGGGACATCCCTGGGTAAACACTACGTAACGAATACCGGGACCGTCAACGGTGCCACAGGTTTCGACAGAATGAATACGACCTGTAACGGCAGTCGGGAGGGGAGAGGCGAAGCGGGGGACTAGCATAAGAGAAAGCTTGATTAACGTGAAGAGATTTTGATCTCTTTTCTCCAGCTTCCCCCTTTCTAAGGGGGATTGAGGGGGATCTCGAAACTTAGATAGGTTGGAGATCCCCCCCTGCCCCCTTGGAAAGGGGGGTATTATCGTTGCTGCGGTAAAGACAATTAGAACCGACTATGGAAGGTGCGATTGACCACATCCAGCTGTTGCTCACGGGTGAGTTTGATAAAGTTCACCGCGTAACCCGATACCCGAATGGTTAGCTGGGGGTATTTTTCAGGGTGATCCATAGCGTCTAGCAGGGTTTCACGGTTGAGCACATTCACGTTGATGTGCTGGCCCGTATTGTGGAAGTAGCCATCCAACAAACCCACCAGATTGTTCACCTGATCCATATCGGTTTTACCCAAGGCATCCGGCACAATAGAGAATGTATAGGAGATGCCATCCTGGGCGTGCTGGTAGGGTAGCTGGGCTACGGATTCACAGGCTGCGATCGCGCCTTTGGTATCGCGACCATGCATGGGGTTAGCACCGGGGGCAAAGGGTTCTCCCGCCTTGCGGCCGTCGGGGGTGCTACCGGTCTTTTTACCATAGACAACGTTGGAGGTAATGGTCAGAATTGACTGGGTAGGCACCGCATTACGATAGGTCTTATGCTGACGAATGTGATTCATAAATCGCTGCATTAGATCCGATGCGATTTTGTCTGGCCGGTCGTCGTTGTTACCAAATGCGGGATAGTCTCCCTGGATCTCGTAGTCCACCGCTAGACCAGCATCGTTGCGGATTACCTTCACCTGGGCATGCTTAATCGCCGAGAGAGAGTCTGCAACTACTGACAGTCCAGCAATGCCACAGGCCATGGTGCGATACACATCTCTGTCATGGAGGGCCATCTCTAACCGCTCATAGCAGTATTTGTCATGCATAAAGTGAATCACATTTAGGGTGTTGACATAGAGCTTGGCTAACCAGGCCATCAACACATCAAATTTGGCCAGCACCTCATCGTAATCAAGGGTCTCTCCTACCACAGGGGCATAGGCCGGAGCAATTTGTTCTCCTGATTTCTCGTCCTTACCCCCGTTGATGGCATACAGCAGCGCCTTGGCTAGGTTGACCCGCGCTCCAAAGAACTGCATCTGTTTACCAATGGGCATGGCCGATACACAGCAGGCGATGCCATAGTCATCTCCATACTCAGACCGCATCAGGTCGTCGTTTTCATACTGAATCGAACTAGTATCTTTAGAAACTTTGGCACAGAACTGTTTAAAGGCTCTCGGCAGCTGTTCGGACCACAGCACGGTCAGGTTGGGCTCTGGCGCTGGTCCTAGATTATAGAGAGTTTGTAAACACCGGAAGCTAGTTTTTGTCACCAAGGGACGGCCATCTAGACCTATGCCGCCGATGGACTCGGTGACCCATACCGGGTCACCAGAAAATAGCTGGTTGTAAGCCGGGGCACGCAAGAATCGCACCATACGCAGCTTCATCACAAACTGATCAATCAGTTCTTGAGCTGCCGCTTCGGTGAGGGTGCCGTTAGCCAGATCGCGCTGGATATAGATATCTAAAAATGTTGAGACCCGTCCTAAAGACATGGCTGCACCATTTTGTTCTTTAATTGCCCCTAAATAGCCAAAATAAGTCCACTGCACCGCTTCTTGAGCTGTAGCTGCAGATTGACCAATGTCACAGCCATAGGCCGCCGCCATTTGCTTGAGTTCGTGTAGGGCGCGAATCTGCTCAGCAATCTCTTCACGCTGACCAATGACGGCTTCATCTAGGGTGTCTAGCTCTAGGGACTGTAGCTGTTGTTGCTTATCGAGGATTAAGCGATCGCATCCATATAGAGCTACTCGACGATAGTCACCAATGATCCGCCCCCGTCCATAGGAATCTGGCAGTCCGGTGATAATACCTGAGTGTCGCGCCCGCCTCATTTCGCTGGTGTAGGCATCAAACACACCGTCATTGTGGGTTTTACGATACTTGGTAAATGTCTCTAATGTTTGAGGATCTAGCTGATAGTCATAGGCTTCTAGCGACTTTTTTACCACCCGAATACCACCTAAGGGCATAATTGCTCGCTTAAGGGGCTTATCGGTTTGCAGTCCGACAATCTGCTCTAAGGTTTGATCGATATATCCAGGAGCATGGGCTGTAATCCCGGTTGGTAAACGGTTATCGGCATCTAAAATGCCCCGCTCCCGCTCTAGTTTCATCAGAGCTGTCACGTCATCCCATAGTTTCTGGGTGCGATCGCTAATCCCAGCCAAAAATTCTCCATCGCCGTCGTAGGGAGAATAGTTTTTTTGAATAAAATCTCGGATATTAATCTCATCAACCCATGTCCCTGACGCAAACTGACGCCATGGCTGGGCAGATTCAGCAGAGATGGGAGCGGACTCAGCTGTCGCAGCACTCAAATTTATTTTACTAGCCGTACTGGTTATACTCATTACTTGCGATCTCCTAGCGAAACTATGACTTGATCACAGTCGTGTTAACAATCTCAAACTTAGTGGCAAAGACAAAAAGGCGAAAACCAATCTCGTTCAACGTAGCTAAGAGAGAGGCTTTTTGAATTAAATGTTTTGAAAATGTCAGGAAATCTTCCTTTTCCACATAATGTAGCTTCTACGCTTTTTAAAGCTCTTGACACTAAAGCTCTTGATACTTGGCGAACTCCTGGGCGAACTCCTGAGAACTTACTCAAAAAGATTTATAAAATCTCAACCTCTGGATCAATTGAAAAGAAATTATTTAGATCATCTGATTTGTAAGCCTTTGGGCATCTAAAAAAGAACCTCCAATGGATACCTGATACGGATACCTGATAAGTAATCTTACTCACGGGTTTACTATAGCAAATAGTTTTAGATCTAAGGGCATTTTTAATACAGTTACGTTACTTTTCTAAAAAATCTAATGACTTAGAAAATAGTTTTAATAAACAACTTCAATGTTTCAAAAGTCTCAGGCAAGACCGACAGTCGTCAAGTTTACAGGTTTTTAGAGGGTTTTGTATTGCCAATTACTTCTGGCGAGAGAATAGTGATTTAATACAACCTATTGAAAAAAACCGAGATACACTGTTGAGATACTAAGACTTAGTCTTAGCTTTGAAAAGTCTTCACGATTCAGCAGTTGTATGAGCTGATTCAGGCTATATAGTTACACAGAACAAAGTACCGTCGTTTGGCCTATTTAGCCCATATAAAGGTAACTAGAAGACAACTAGCATGCCTCACTCTCGAATCCAATTAAAACTCTAAATAAATTTGGGGCATTATTTATGTCTACTTTCAACGTGAGTGAATCCATCGGTCAGACTGAGATGACATCCCGTAAAACGATTGCGGAGCCTCCCCCCATAGATCACCTTCATCGCCCGGACCCCGCCCACGATATCCTGCGCTACGGTTATCAACCCCTCTCTCCCTTCTTTTCACCTCAAACTGTGGCCGTTATCGGAGCTACAGAGCGTCCTGGTAGTGTTGGACGCACGCTTATTTGGAATCTCATTAGTAGTTCTTTTGGGGGAACTGTTTTCCCCGTACATCCAACTCGGACTAATGTACTTGGAATCAAAGCCTATCCTACGATTAAAGATATCCCCGAGACCGTAGATCTGGCCATCATAGCGATCCCGGCCCAAAGTGTGCCAGCTGTGATTGAGCAGTGTGGTCTGGCCGGGGTTAAAGGAGTGATTATCCTGTCCGCTGGTTTTAGGGAAATTGGGGCAGCGGGCGTAGCACTAGAAGAGACTGTTTTAGCCACGGCCAGACGTCATCAGATCCGAATACTTGGGCCTAACTGTTTGGGGCTGATGTCTCCGAATAGTGGCCTAAATGCCACATTTGCCGGTACCATGGCCCGTCCGGGCAGCGTTGGGTTTATTAGTCAAAGTGGAGCACTGTGCACCTCGATTTTAGACTGGAGCCTGCGAGAAAATGTTGGCTTTAGTGCTTTTGTGTCCATCGGGTCAATGCTGGACATAGACTGGGGAGATTTGATCTACTACCTGGGAGATGATCCAGCCACCCACAGCATTGTTATTTACATGGAAACCATCGGTGATGCCCGATCGTTTCTCTCGGCAGCGCGAGAAGTAGCCCTTAGCAAGCCTATTATCGTGATTAAATCAGGGCGAACTCAGCGAGCAGCCCAAGCAGCCGCTTCCCATACTGGCGCTTTAGCTGGCAGCGATGAGGTTCTAAACGCTGCGTTTCGACGCTGTGGTGTGTTGCGGGTAAACACTATTGATGAGTTATTCAATCTAGCAGAGGTGCTGAGCAAACAACCCCGCCCTCGCGGCAAGCGTTTGACAATTCTCACCAATGCGGGTGGACCTGGCGTATTAGCCACGGATGCACTAATGCGCAGCGGCGGAGAATTAGCCTCTCTTAGCCCTGAGACAATGGCTACCCTCGATACATTGTTGCCCACTCACTGGAGTCGCCAGAATCCTATCGATATTTTGGGGGATGCCACCCCAGAACGCTACGGGGCAGTGCTGGATGTTTTAGCCCAGGATGCCAACAATGACGGTCTATTGGTGATTCTAACGCCCCAAGCTATGACCCAACCTGCTGCAACGGCTACCCAGCTACAGATAAGGGCACACCAGTGGAAAGATAAACCCCTGCTGGCCAGCTGGATGGGAACAGATATGGTGGCAGCAGGCGAAGCTCAGCTCAATCAAAGTAGTATTTTCACCCTGCCCTATCCCGATGCGGCAGCTCAGATCTTTACGCTGATGGCCCGGTACAGCGATAATCTGCATGCCTTGTATGAAACCCCAAGTCTGATAACAACTCCAGCCTGTGAACCTACTTTGATCCCCGATTTACTGACTCGAGCCAGGGCAGCCAATAGACTGTTGTTGAGTGAGTGGGAATCTAAACAATTGCTTAATGCCTATGGGATTCCAACTGTTACCACGGAGCTGGCCACGTCAGCTGATGAGTCAGTGGCACTGGCTGAGCAAATCGGCTATCCCGTTGTCCTAAAACTCCATTCCCATACCATTACTCATAAAACCGATGTGGGCGGTGTCAAACTCAATTTGCCGGACGAGGCGGCAGTGAGGCAAGCCTATGCAGCAATTATGGCCATCGGTCAATCGGGAGATTGGCAGGAGTCAGACTGTCTTGGGGTGACGGTTCAACCAATGGTGTCGCTCAATGGCTACGAGCTAATTGTCGGCAGTAGTGTCGATGCCCAGCTAGGGCCGGTATTGCTATTTGGCAGCGGGGGGCAGCTGGTGGAGATCTATCGCGATCGCGCCCTGGGTCTACCGCCTCTCAATACTACGTTGGCTCGGCGTTTGATGGAACAAACCCAGGTTTACAGGGTCCTCAAAGGGGTTCGAGGACAGCCCAGTATCGATTTGGCCGCTCTCGAACAGCTGCTGGTAAGATTTAGCCAGCTAGTGGTGGCCTATCCCGAAATCAAGGAGATCGAAATCAACCCTCTGTTGGCCTCTGCCGAACAGCTGTTGGCCTTGGATGCAAGAGTGGTGCTCTATGGCCCAGAGATAACGGAGGAGCGTTTACCTAAGCCTGCGATTCGTCCCTATCCTAAGCAGTATGTAAAGCCTTGGACATTGCCTGATGGGATGGCCGTGACCATTCGTCCGATTTGTCCCGAAGATGAGCCCCTGATTGTGGCATTTCATCAAACCCTATCGGAAGAGAGTATCTATTTTCGATATTTTCATCTGATTAATCTCCAGGCTAGGGTAGCCCATGAGCGGCTCACTCGCATCTGTTTTATTGACTACGATCAGGAGATGGCCCTAGTCGCTGAGCATCAAGATGCAGAAACGGGTGAACGGTCAATTTTAGGGGTGGCGCGGCTCAGCCGACTCCACGGTCTGAATGAAGCGGAATTTGGCATGTTGATCAATGATCAATATCAGGGGCGAGGCTTGGGTACCGAGCTATTGCGATCGCTAATTGCCATTGGTCAAGCTGAAGAACTCACTCGTATTTCAGCGGATATCTTGCCTAAGAACCGGGCCATGCAGCATCTCTGCAAAAAACTTGGGTTTACGATTCAGCGCGATCTCGATGAGCTGCAGGTCTATCGAGATTTATAACAGATCTCATGATCTCGATAGGGTAGCTTATAGTCCAGCAGCCATGGCAAACTCAAAGGCATCCAAGCCCTCTGTTGCCATGGCTCTTGAGACTGATCGAATAAAAAACAACTACTAGAAACCAGCTGATTAAACGATATCTATTTGAGATTTAGAGCTTGTTGCAAGCGGCTATAATCGTCAGCACTAACGCTAAACCGTCCTTTTTCGACATCACGTACCCAGCTCTGACTCTTACCCAGACAGTCAGCCAGGGCCCTTTGGGTAAAGTTCTCGCGTTTGCGTGCT
>JBCDFI010000165.1:0-10200 GCA_039178155.1 Cyanobacteria bacterium P01_H01_bin.105 | reverse complement strand
GCGAGCTACGCGATAAGCATCATCTGCAGTCCTTTGGTATTCAAGTTGGAGAGGTGCAGTTTGAGCGCTCGGCCATTGCTGACCATGCTGGCAATCTAGTCAGTAAGATTCAAAACGATTTGACCAACAGCCTTACTCGTCTTGGCGTCGATACGATTCGAGGATGGGGTAAGCTTGCGGGTGCTCAGAAGGTGTCCGTGGCTACTGCAGATGGTGAAAAGACTTATACCGCTAAAGACATCATGCTGTCTCCAGGATCAGTGCCCTTTGTGCCACCGGGAATTGAAACTGACGGCAAAACTGTCTTTACCAGCGATGAGGCGATTAAGCTCGACTGGCTGCCTCAGTGGGTAGCGATCATCGGCAGCGGTTATATTGGCCTAGAATTTTCGGATGTTTATACGGCCTTGGGCTGTGAAGTCAGTATGATCGAGGCTCTGCCTCAGCTGATGCCCACCTTTGATCCAGACATTGCCAAAATTGCTAAACGAGTGCTGATCGATCCTCGTGACATTGATACCCATGTAGGGGTGATTGCTAAAACGGTGACTCCAGGTTCCCCAGTTACCATTGAGCTGGCAGATTTGAAAACGAAGGAAACAGTCGACGTTTTGGAAGTGGATGCTTGTTTAGTCGCTACTGGACGAATTCCAGCGACCAAGAATATGGGGCTAGAGAGTCTATCCATCGAAACCGACCGACGTGGGTTTATCCCCGTTAACGAGCGTATGGAAGTGCTACGAGACGGTGAACCCGTCCCTCACCTCTGGTCCATTGGCGATGCCACTGGCAAAATGATGCTAGCTCACGCAGCATCTGCCCAAGGTGTGGTGGCTGTGGAAAACATTTTAGAAAAGCACCGCACTGTGAACTACCGCAGTATTCCGGCAGCGGCCTTTACCCATCCAGAAGTGAGCTTTGTCGGTTTGACGGAGCCTGCGGCTAAGGAGCTAGCGGACGCAGAAGGATTTCAGGTTGGCTCCGTGCGTAGCTACTTTAAGGCAAATTCTAAGGCGTTAGCAGAAAATGAGTCCGACGGTTTAGCTAAGGTCATTTACCGTAAGGACACAGGGGAAATTCTGGGTACTCATATCATTGGTATCCATGCGGCGGATCTGATTCAAGAGGCGGCTAATGCGATCGCACAGGGACAAACGGTCCAAGAGCTATCGTTTATTGTGCATACCCATCCAACCTTGTCTGAAGTCTTAGATGAAGCCTTTAAGCGAGCCGAGGTGACGGCATGAAAATTAGACGACGTTCCCCCAACCCGGCGGTAGCGGTTGACACTCTGCGCTATCAGGTAAAAGTGCCTGATAGTGAACCCCGCAATATTCTAGAAAAAATTGTTTGGCGCAAGGAAACGGAAGTGGAGCGTCTGCGAGAAAAAACGCCCCTCGCTGAACTCCAGCGACAGGTCCTAACCGCAACGCCTCCGTTAGACTTTGCTGAGGCGTTGCGCCATGGCAATACCAATCCAGCCGTGATTGCTGAGGTTAAAAAGGCGTCTCCAAGTAAGGGCGTAATCCGGGAAGATTTTGATCCGGTTGCGATCTCAACTGCCTATGAAAAAGGTGGAGCAACCTGTCTATCAGTACTTACTGATCAATCATTTTTCCAGGGTAGCTTTGATTACCTTGCCCAGGTACGGAAGACTGTAAAACTACCGCTGTTATGTAAGGAATTCATCATTTATCCTTATCAGATTTATCTGGCTCGCATCCATGGAGCTGATGCTATTTTGCTGATTGCAGCCATTCTGTCAGATAAAGACTTGGGTTACTTTACTCGAATAGCTAAAGCTTTAGGAATGACTCCCCTGGTAGAGGTTCATACGGCTGAAGAACTAGACCGGGTGCTTAATATAGAGCAAGTCAATGTGCTCGGCATAAATAATCGCAACCTCGAAGACTTTTCGGTTAGCTTAGACACTACTCAGGATTTATTGACCCATGCATCCACCCATGCAAGGGCCCATGAATTTTTATTTATTAGTGAGTCTGGTATTAATCACCCGGACGATGTTAATCGAGTTAAAAAAGCTGGAGCCCAGGCTATTTTAGTGGGTGAGTCTCTTATGCGGCAGCCCGATCCCGGTGTCGCTATCGGCCAGCTGATGGCTTCAGTTCAGTAGGTCATTCATGCTCTTCCCATTTCAGGTTCCCTACTCTGATTTTCCAACTATGGATCGTCCTATCCCCCTGCCATCTCATATCCATTACGAGCTATTACTCAGGCTTCTGGAACGTGAAACTGCAGCAGCTATTTATCAGCACTCTGCCCAAAAGAAACAGCTACAAGAACTGATCATTACTCTCCGCAAAGCAATGTCCCAGCAAAAGCAGCTAGAGGAAAGTTGCCGAGCTTCAGAATTACCAGTGGAATATCACTGGTCATTGAATGAAAAACCAGGCACACAGTAGCCTAGGACAACCTGATTGGAACCCCCTTTGAATAGCAAAAAATACAAAAACAAAAAACAACCCGCTCGTATGCATGAGCGGGTTGTTGTAACTTGAAATAACTGCCTAAGATAGCAGTTATTTCTAAGGATGAAGTAGTAGATCTGGGAAGAAACGGTTGAATTCAATTAGGATGCCAGCAGTAATCAGCATCCAGATTGTCGCGACCACAGGAGCTGTAGCCAAGTATTTTACTAAGCCTTCAGGCATGGGAAAATTTCCTCGATAAAGAACATCTAAAAAGGATTCAGTACACTCAAGATAGCTTGATCCGACTATTTAGGCCGCAACTTAGAAGCAATATCTAACGAGGAGAAACAGTAATTTCATCATCCTTTGCAAACATAGCTCCAGAAGCCATATCTTTGAATGCTGCCAAAGGCCAAGCGGCACCTGCCAAAGAAGACTTGATAGCTAAGCCAGTATCGATAATGATTTCCATCTCTTCAGGCTTCTTAGACGTGCGAGATTCAATTAAATAAGAGCGCCCAGCCCAGCCAATCCAGCCAGTGATGTACAGAAACAGAATGCTGGGAATCACAAACTCGCCCAGGTGAGACAAATCTCCATCTACTATCAGATGAGGCAGACCATCTTCGCCGCAGAGTAAGGTGGAATTAGCATAAAAATCAAAACGTGCTTTAGCACCGTCCGTTTTGGCAGCAGCAGCACGTTGTTGGAACGCAGCAGATTCGCCACAGGGGGTCAAGCCAGCTACGTTGTCTCCAGCCAAGCTGGCAGAAGCGGGTGCCGCGAAGCCAAACCAGAGGCAAATTACTAAAGCCAGAGCAAACAACCGTCGCATAGAATGTTTCCTTTGTGGTTTACAAAAGATCAAAAATAAATTCAGAGAATCTCTTAACTTAGATAACCGACTATGAGGCTGCTTTAACGAGTGACCTAGCGTGTGAGCTTTATCAATGAGCTAACACAGTGTTTAGGGAATTGCTAAAACTGAACCAACGTGAACTAAATTAAGGATCTACTTGACTCTCAGGGATCATACCTTTCTGCCAAACCCTGGCAGGGGAATTGCTCACAAGACTTTACATGACGACACAATTAACGAATGGCCACGATTTTATCGATTGAAACTAGCTGTGACGAAACTGCGGCAGCTGTCGTAAATCATCGTCATGTTCTCAGTAGCGTTGTGGCCTCCCAAATAGGGTTACATCGTCGCTATGGTGGTGTTGTACCAGAATTAGCATCCCGTGAACACTTGCTGACCATTGGTGACACGGTTAACGAGGCATTGCTTAAGTCTCAATTAGCTTGGTCTGATCTTGATGCAGTCGCTACTACCTGTGCACCGGGGTTAGTGGGCGCACTACTGGTAGGCATGAGTGTGGGTAAAACCCTTTCAATGATTCATCACAAACCCTTTTTAGGTGTTCATCATTTAGAGGGGCATATTTATGCGGCCTATTTAGAACGGACTGAACTCCAGCCACCTTTCTTGTGTCTGTTGGTTTCTGGTGGACATACTAGTCTGATTCGCGTAGATGGCTGTGGTCAGTATCAATTGCTAGGTAAAACTCGAGATGATGCTGCGGGGGAAGCCTTTGACAAAGTTGCTCGATTGCTTGACTTAGGGTATCCCGGTGGTCCTGTTATTGATCGGCTCGCTAAACAGGGCAATCCCAAAGCATTTAAGCTCCCAGAAGGAAATATCTCTTTGCCAGGGGGCGGCTACCATCCCTACGATGCTAGCTTCAGTGGCCTTAAGACAGCAGTTCTCAGATTGATACAACGTCTCAATATAGATGGCGTTGAGCCTTTGCCAGTAGCTGATATTGCCGCCAGTTTTCAGCAGGCTGTGGTGAGTGCATTGGTTAAACGGGTTATACAGTGTGCTCAAGACCAAGACCTGTCTTCGATTGTTCTAGGTGGTGGTGTTGCCGCCAATAGTTGTTTACGTCATGTATTGACTGAGGCAGCTACTGCTCAGGGAATGGCTGTTCACATTCCATCTCTAAAATTTTGCACAGATAATGCCGCTATGATTGCCTGTGCCGCTAACGATCACTTCGAGCAGGGGCATCGCTCAAGTCTAAATCTGGGTGTTTATTCTCGCCTGCCCCTGGAGCAAATCTCTGAGCTTTATGCGCTCTAGTTATTAACCAACAACCATTGGCGTACTTGAGCTTCTAACGCTAATGGTTGTTCTAGCATGGCAAAGTGGCCACATTGTTTAAGTGCAACGACCGATTCCTTCCCTTGATGGAAAAAACGATGAAAACTAGCTAAGTGGTGAACATAACGAGGCTCCATCACCGTATCTTGCTCACCGGTAATAAAATATACCGGCTGAGGTAATTTTGAGACTATTTGAGGCAGCAGATGGACTTCATTTTCAGTGGTAGATGCCAGTAAAGACTGGGTTGCGGCCTCTGGATCTGCTCGTAAAAAATCGATAAGACGCTGGCGTCCCCAGTAATAACTTAGGGGTTGTCTCACCATAATGTTGGCAAATACAAAAGGCAGAAGAGGAAGGTGCTGCAGCCACTGAGGACGCCACCCCACCATTTGTTGTCCAGCACTGCGAAATTTTTCAAAGGCGTTGCGAATATATATACCGCCCCCTGCATTAATGCAAATAACCCCCCGCACCCTCTCTGGAAATAGATGAGCAGCCCACAGAGCAATGCTGCCGCCTAGAGAATGACCCATTAGCCAAACCTCGTCTAGTCCCAACATATCTAGTAAAGCTTCTAAATCATGGGCATAGGCTGTCAGCCCATAAGTTGCAGCTTCTGAAATTGCGCAGCGACGAGATAGCTCTTGAGTAGAGTCACCAAACCCTCTCAAATCGTAAGCAAGGCAAGCAATATCTGGAGCTAGTTGCTGCATTAGAGGCTGCCAATAAGCTTTACTTAATAACCAACCATGAATGCAAACGAGTACCGAACGATGCGTAGCAGTAGTTGAAAATAAATTTGGAGTGAAATCATAAACATGGGGCACTCCGAAGACAGGTGTCACCACCATGGTGGAAATAGAATTTGTAAGATGACATTTAAACTTGAATCAGTCTCATGTAGCGCTTAGTACCTAAAGGCTCTGACTATCAGCCATGATATGAAGATGACCGATTTTGCTCCCAGAAACTTAGTAGGGGCCACCCAATAAGCGTTCACGCATACCTTCGGCAATTTTATGACCCAAATATTCCGGAATCAAACTTTCATTGGGCCCTAATAGGTACAAGATTAACCGTGTACGACCACGCCATACTAATAGATTAGCATTTACCACAAGCAAATCCTCTTGCCAGATTGCGTACATTACCTTGTAAAACAGACCTGGCTGATTATCTGCTTCTATCAGTAAAGCAGGCAGATGAAAGACAGGATCTACATAGAACTCAGTTTCGACTTTTTCTAAACCCGCATTGAGGTTAAACTCGACGCTAAGCATTTCTTCTACTTCGTAGCGTCCGGCTAGGGCTTCTCGAATAGCGCGACAAGTATTGTCTGCAGTTTTGTCGCTCAGGGCCTTACCCCCACGAGAGACTACTAGTTTGACAAAAACTAGCATGGGTGGATGGATCTGTCCGTAAAGGCTAAGGCTATGAATGGTTAGTCCATAAGCTGTCAGTACACCAAAAATATCGCTGAGTAAAAAGGATTGATTACGATACGCAAAATGGAGAGCGCTGCGATTACCTTCCGGTTTGATTTCAATAACAGCCTTTTTAGTTTTGTATAGCTGATACGCAAGCCGTAAATTTTGCAACTGAATTTCACTACTGACGAATTGCTCATAGAATTGTGGAAATGCTCGATTGAAGCGTTTCAGCAACTCTACTGTTGATGTCTTTAATCCGGCTGCCATATATATTCAGAAACTGCCTTAGTTGACCGGTTGACTCACGTGGCTTAACGCATGTATCAAATGACACATACTTCATCAATAGTATCCTTGATGAAATTTATCCAAAGCACCTTACGCAATATTACCCAAAGTGTTGTGTTATCTCTGCTAAGGAAAACCATATCTGGTGTGAGATGAGATATGGTCGTTGTCAGCATAAAAAGCACATTGGCTTGCTCGCAAGCGTACCGATTAGATGTTTAACATTGATTGATTCTAAATCAATGTTTTTACCTTCTTAGGAAAGGATAGGCCTATACTGCTAGAGTTAAGACAGAGTTAATATTTCGAACTGTTTTGCATGCATGGGTTTCTGGAAAAGCTTATTTAGTCCTACCGAGGCTTCATCAGTGCCCACACAAGCTGTTTCTGATGATTATGCGACAAACACGCTGGGTTCTGAGCAGGCCGCTCGCATCATTTTTAGTACAGATCGAAATATTGATTTGTATGAGTTAGAAGAACTTTGTGATGCTGTTGGTTGGTCACGTCGGCCTTTGAGAAAAGTTAAAAAGGCCATTCAGCACAGTTTTTTAGTAGTCACTATGTGGGAGCAACAGGGAGCCCGAAAGCGACTGATTGGATTTTCGCGAGCTACGTCTGATCATGCGTTTAATGCAACTATTTGGGACGTTGTTGTACATCCTAGTTTTCAAGGTAGAGGTCTAGGTAAAGCGTTGATGCAGCAGTTGATTAAGAAACTTCGTAGTGAAGATATCAGCAATGTCACGCTGTTTGCCGATCCTCACGTCGTGAATTTTTACAAAAATCTAGGGTTCATGCCTGATCCAGAAGGCATTAAAGGTATGTTTTGGTACCCCGAGTAGGGGTGGACCAATGCTAATTTTTTAGCCTGATCCGGTGCTATCTGTATAGCTGTTTGGCTTCGCCTATCCATTGTGAAACTTTTGCTGTATCTGGGCTAAGGTCAGCTCGTTGCATCAGTTTTACTTGGAGCCGCTTGAGTTGAGAATGGAGTTGGGCAACGGGTAAAAGTGCCAGCTGTTGGGGTGAGCTAATGCCTGCATGGAGCAGTAAGCCACAATACTGGCATCCCACGCTAGGCAGGCAAGCCAGTTTAGCTAGAGCAGTCCACTTGTTGATGTGTTTGATATGGGAGTTCAGCTGCTGGGCTAGCTGTAGACGAGCTGCGTTGCTTCGAGTTGTCCTGAGTAAATCGAGAGTTGTCAGAATATTCAATGCCTTTAGTTGCTGCTGCTCATCATCAGAGATGCCTGGTAGCTGCTCAATAGCCCAATTTTGAAGTTGGATAGAGTTAGGTGGCATTTTGAAGTGGGTAAAAACTGGAGGGGACAAACGGGGGTATATTTATGTTAGGTTGTTAGCCTACGGTACTTAGCCTGACCAAAAAGTATAGGCTAAGTGAGTATCTGATCTACGGGATGTAGCGCAGCTTGGTAGCGCGCCTGCTTTGGGAGCAGGATGTCGCAGGTTCGAATCCTGTCATCCCGATTGCTTGTTTCTATGTCTGTAAATTTGTAACGTCTGTATTCAGTAGGCTGCTTGTACATGGTGGTCTTAAAGGGCCTGGTGATGGTTCAGTACCATTGAGTAGCCCGGAGTCTTTATTTAGGATGGTGGTCAGTTTTGAAAATGTCTTAGCTTATGTAGATAAAGTTAAGGTGTGTTACATGATGAAGATTGAGCAAGTTAACAGTTTGGCATCGGGAGTAAGTATGAAAGCATTGTTTGGTCGTTTGCTATGTGGCCTATTGGGTAGTGGAGTAATAGCCGCTACATTGCATACCCCTCAGGCAGTAGCGCTCTCAGAAGACGAGTTGCTCGCTAAATTTGCGGAAGTTCCTGTCTTTGTTGTGGCTGACAACACTGGTGGCTATGTAACGTCAGTTGTTGATTTGCCCAATGATGGTATGGGTAATGTGTCCCTACTAAGGGTCTTCTTTAGTGAAGATGATGTACTCAGTTTTGTGGAACAGGTTCGTCAAGAAGAGCCTCAATTCAACCGAGGTGGTTCTGTCGGTGTGATCGACTTGGCGTCTGTTCATCTTTTAGCTCAGGAAGAACGAGAAGTTCCTTTGAGGTTGATATTTATTCCCCAAGCCGATGATCTTGAGGCAGCTCGTGGGCTTGATAGTGAATTTGGTGGAAATACCTCTTCGTCGCTTGTACCTTTGTTTGCTCTGCAGGATGCTTCTGGTAATTATTTACCGTTGTCTGTTGGTGGCGAGTCTGAAGAATCAATTTTCTCTATGTTTTTCTCTAAGCAAGATGCAGATAGTGTTTTGACCTCTATCCAACAATCAAATCCTGATTTGGGTCAAGTAAATATTGGTGTAGTCTCTCTAGCCGCTTTATCTGAGAACGTGCTCGGCAATGATGATGAAGCATTTGAGCGCATTCGGTTTTTGCCGGATTCAGAGGTGGTGAATCATATCCAAGGTCTGGATTTGGAATAACGTAGTGTCGTTGTTGTCTTGAGTTTAGAAACTAGAGAGCTTAGTAGGTAAGGGGCGGTCTTCATTTTTGATAGAAGACCTTGGTACTTTAGTTCACTGATTGGGAGTTTACGGTTGGCATTGGCAGCAGCAGATCGTAAATCTGATGAGCGATTGATAGTTTGCTATTGGGAGCTAGCTGGGTATGGCGATCGTGTTTGTCTAAGAAGGCACCGTGGTTGCGATCGCTTCCAAACCCACTCTCTGGTTGATCGACCGGATTAGCCACAATCGCATCTAATCCTTTACGTTTCAGCTTGCCTAGAGCAGGCTTAATAATGTCACCCGTCTGAGCTGCAAACCCCACCAGGATTTGATCGGCTTTTTTCTGTGCCGATAGTTTCGCAGCAATGTCTGGTACAGGCTCTAGGGGCAGGGGGTTCGGTAAATCTGCTTTGGCGAGTTTACCGGTGCCTTGCATTTTGGGACGCATATCTGCGATCGCAGCTGCCATAATAATCCAGTCCGCCGTTTCCAGCTGAGCCATCAGTGCAGCTTCCATATCAGCGGCGCTGACTATAGCTGTAGTTTGTACCGTATCCGGAATCGTCTGGTGAAGATGACTTTCTATGGGGCCGTGGACCAAAGATACCTGAGCCCCACGGTGAACGGCTGCGGTGGCGAGGGCTATGCCCATACGGCCAGTGGAAGGGTTACCGATGTAGCGAACAGCGTCGATAAACTCTTGGGTGCTGCCGGTGCTAACAAGAATACGTTTGCCCTTGAGATCGCGACGACCTCGGGTGTGTTGTAGAGAAGCTAGGGCAGTGAGGATACTTTGGGGTTCGGCCATGCGGCCAGTACCGATGCGATCGCACGCCAGCCGCCCCGCTGCTGGACCCACAGCATGGTAGCGCTGGTCAATCAAAACTTGCTGCCAGTTACGCTGCACAGACCGCTGCAACCACATGTCTGTATTCATAGCCGGTGCGAGCAGGACAGGACAGGTGGAAGCCAAGACCGCATTAGTCAGCAGATTATCCGCTAAACCATAGGCTAACTTACCCAACGTATTAGCCGTTAGAGGAGCGATTAGGAAAATATCCGCCCACTCGGCTAGCTCAATATGTAGCGGTCGAGCCTGATCTGCCGACCAAAAATTATTGTCTGTATAAGTGGCATGACGAGAGAGGGTAGCAAAAGTTAAGGCTGAAACAAATGCTTCAGCTGACGGTGTCAAAATGACCCGCACACTATGCCCTGCTTTGGCCAGAGCTGATACCACCTCACAAACCTTATAGGCCGCAATGCCGCCACTAACGCCAACAAGAATTTTGGCAGCTGGCAACAGATCCGCCATTAAGCTTCGTCAAAAGCTTCCATATCCAATAGATGTAGATATGATTCCACTAGCTCTGGGCGTTGAAATGCAACCGACCGTAGTC
>JBCDFI010000164.1:0-10251 GCA_039178155.1 Cyanobacteria bacterium P01_H01_bin.105 | reverse complement strand
TTCTTACAACACTACGATCGCTAGTGTTATGCTTTCTTAAAGCGCCACCTAATCTTTTCCAGAGGGCTAAACATAATCCCAAATAAGATGGTAAGAGCTATGGCGATAATCCATGAAAGATACGTTGGTAATCTCAAAAATTCACCTATATTGATAGCTAGGATGTAGCCAAAGCCTTGCCATAAATAAATCGAATAGCCACGAGCAATAAATGGTTGTAGTACTTTGGATTTCTCTAGAAAACTGAGCTGGTTTGATTTAATAAATGTGCTGATTAACAAGAAGAGAGATACCCATATAGAACTAAATGTGAAAAATAATAAGTTAGGTGGAAGCTTATTACTTTGCATATCTATCGTTACATCAAAAAAGTACTCAGCCAGAATCAATGCAATGGTACCTAATGCAATCACCGCAATTAAAAGTTTAGGC
Organism: Cyanobacteria bacterium P01_H01_bin.105; assembly: GCA_039178155.1. Classification (GTDB taxonomy): domain Bacteria; phylum Cyanobacteriota; class Cyanobacteriia; order Phormidesmidales; family Phormidesmidaceae; genus Leptothoe. The sequence goes on along the minus strand of JBCDFI010000164.1, from coordinate 9,819 downwards.
TCGCTTTTAGTTCCAATAGCGAGCTTATAACCAATCCAAGTCCAATATAGATAAAAAACGGCATTTACAATCCTACTATCAACATGGTTGCCGAAAACAGCTACCAAAAAGCATAGTGGAATAGCAACAAGCCAGACAGGGAGCTTAATTGACGACAGAAAGGGCAAAGCTAGAGTTATAATAATGAATGGAGGAATAAACCAAAGATGTGAAGTCAATAGACCAAATGGATCTACCTTGCCATGAATAAAGGGATTCATCCAGTCAAGAAGGACGCCCGTGTAATTAGCACCTTTCGTTTGGGCGATTACAACAACAGCACATACCGCAGAATATCCGTAATACGGCACTAGCACTCTGGTTAGTCTACTGACTGAGTATTTGAAATAACCTGATAGGCTCAACTTGAAACCGGTATTGCTTGAAAATAATCCAAACGAGTACCCTGAGACTAAAAAAATCAAGGGCATCTCAAAAAGCAAAAGTGTTGAATATGGCCTCGGAAGTAGATCTAGCCAGAAAATGCCGTGAATTCCCGCGACAATGTACAGCATTAACAGGCCACGAACAATATCTATATTTTTATTTCTCATGGAATTTCCGGTTTTTTCACCCTAGTTAAGTATCAACTATTACGTTTCGAGGTCCCTGACTTTCAACAACCTTGATCTTCTGCTCAATCTGTTCTTAATCCTACTGATTAAAGTGCGATCGCGCTGTCAGATACGAATCTCAGGTATCTAGCGTCGATAAATTGCCTATATTGTTGATGCCATTGATATCAACAATAAAATTTTCTCGATTTGGTTGATAACGGTTTAGCCTGGTTTATTGCATGCCCATCTCTAAGTAGATTCCAATAGATTGGGAAATGTAACTGCTGCATTTTTTGTATCTCACCTAGGCAAGATACAAAGGCTCACTCTACAGTCGTAAAGTTTACCGGCTTTATATTTCTTTATTACTATCCCCTCAGTACTTGCAGACGCTTTGCCCAGTATCTGTGTTCCAAGATTAATAGATATATAGAGTTCGTGAAAGCGTACGCTAAGACTCAATACGAGTCAACGTCGCTACGCGTGGGTCGATAATTTTCTTGCCTAGTCCTGGAAATTTAATCGCTAGGCAGATTTTATTACCTGCTCCAAAAATGTGGGTAATAGTGCCTTCTCCAAAAGCATTGTGCATCACCTTTTCACCGACTCCCCAGTCATCCTCATGACTCCCCGGTTTTTGTATTTGAGGTTCAGGGTTCTTGAGTTGGGCTTCTCGTTTTGGTGTCATCTGGAGTCTAGGCAGCGCTGTGGCTGTATTGGAGAGAATGTAGTCTTCTGGCAGCTCACCTAAAAACATTGAAGGTGTAGCAATCTCTCTCATGTTTCCGTAGAGTCTTCGTTCACGGGCATAGGTTAAAAACAAATGTTCTTGAGCACGGGTAATGCCTACATAGCAGAGGCGACGTTCTTCTTCAATAGCCGCCGCGTCGTCTAACGAACGGAAACTAGGAAATAATCCCTGCTCTAGACCCACTACAAATACAACTGGGAATTCTAGTCCTTTAGACGAGTGTAGTGTCATGAGTGAAACACTATTTCCTTGTTTATCATCATCCATGTCTGAGTTGAGGGCGGCACTGGCCAAAAACGTTAGCAGTGTGGCCTCTTCGTTTTCTTCCTCAAATTGAATCACGGCATTATATAGCTCTTGCACATTTTGAATACGGTCTAGGTCGTCATCTGTCCCTTTATCTTTCAAGGCTCGAATATAGCCTGAACCCTCAATAACCTCTTGCACTAGCTCTGAAGCGGGCATGGTTTCTACCTTTTCTTGCCATCCCTGAATCATCGTGGAAAAGTTAATGACTGCCTTGCTAGACCGCCCTGCCAAGGTTTTAACTGACGTTTCGTCTGATAAAATTTCCCAGAGAGGCATGCCTAATTCACCGGAGGCTTTCTCTAGATTCTCCATCGTGGTTTTACCAATGCCTCGTCGAGGAGTGTTAATAGAGCGCTTGAGACTTACCGTATCTGCTGGGTTAGCAATTAATCGCAGATAGGATAATACGTCTTTGATTTCACGCCGATCGTAGAATTTAAGACCGCCAACGACTTTGTGGGGGATGCTATACCGCGTGAGTACTTCCTCAAAGGAACGAGACTGGGCATTGGTTCGATAAAGAATGGAAAAGTCGCCCCACTTAAGTTCTGGATTCTTTTCCATTAAAATTCGAATTTGCCCCACTACATAGTCAGCTTCTACCCTTTCGTCGTCAGCTTTATAGCAGAAAATCGATTCTCCAGTACCCCGTGTAGCACGCAATACCTTATCGATGCGCTCAGTGTTGTTTTCAATAAGGTGGTTGGCAACTTCGAGAATGTTCGAAGTTGAGCGATAATTCTCTTCTAGCTTTACCATGGTACGAGTGTCGTCATCTGCTAATCCATCGCCGAAGTCACTCTGGAAGTTCATCAGGATGGTAAAGTCGGCAGCACGGAATGAATAGATGGATTGGTCAGCGTCACCGACAACAAATACCGAGCGCTGATTCCAATCATTAAACTTTTGCGGCGATTCACTGTTGGTTACTAGCAGACGCAACAGATCGTATTGGGTACGATTGGTGTCTTGATATTCATCAACCAGGACGTGGCGAAAGCGTCGGTGCCAATAGTTGAGCACCTGTTCATTTTGTCGGAATAGTAATACTGGAATACGAATTAAGTCATCAAAATCAAGAGCGTTGTTTTGGGCGAGACCTTTTTGGTAGTGGCGATAGACATCGGCAATGACGCGCCCTTTGAAGTTAGGGTTTGCTTTATCGTACTCATCGGGATCTAGACCCTGATTTTTAGCATTGCTGATGGCAAAACGAACCGAACGAGGGTTGAACTTACGGTCGTCTAAATTTAGGGTACTAACGACGATATTTTTAACGAGGCTCTGGGCATCAGATTCGTCAAAGATACTAAAGGCCTTGGTCCAGCGGTGACCGGCACGGCTTTGATACTTTTCGATATCAAAGCGCAAAATACGCGAACAGAGGGCATGAAATGTGCCAATCCAGAGGTCTTTGATAAAGGTCTTATAGACGTAGGAGCGTAGCTGAGTTTGCTCATAATCGGGGAGTAAATGCAGAGGCTGTCCATGGCGGCCTAAGGCTTCTTGTTCGGCAAACAGCTTTTCGATGCGCTCTTTCATTTCTTTGGCGGCCTTGTTTGTAAAGGTAACTGCCAGAAGATTTTCGGGATCGACCCGATGGTTAAGTATTAGGTTGGCAATACGATAGGTAAGAGCGCGGGTTTTACCGGATCCGGCCCCGGCAACCACGAGTAAGGGTCCACAGAAATGTTCGACGGCCTGTCGCTGGGCGGCGTTGAGCTGACTGAGGAAATCGGGGGTGGTCATTGGGGGCTTGGGGGTGCTTTCCGGTAGTGTGTTGGATGAATCAGTATTCCAATGTAACGGATGGGAGCAGACATGGGGATAAAGACGGTAATTATTGGCTGTGGTTATGTGGGTAAGGAGGTGGCTCGGCTGTGGCAACAGCAAGGATTAATAGTAACGGCAACGACTACGAGTCCAGAGCGGGTTGAAGAATTACAAAATGTGGCGGATCAAGTACATGTGTTAAAGGGGACTGATCCAGACGCTTTGCAAGACTGTTTGGTAGATCAGCAGGTGGTGCTGGTTTCTGTAGGGTCAAAGCGGGGGACAAGTTACGCGGAGACCTATTTGGGGACAGCAAAAACGTTGGCGGAGGTGTTGCCTCAGACTCAGGTGAAGCAGCTGATCTATACAAGTACATATTCGGTCTATGGTCAGCACCATGGGGCGATAGTGACTGAGGAAACGGTGGTCCAGCCAGCAACGGCTAATGGTGAGGTGATTGCTGAAACAGAGCGAACGCTTTTGGGAATAGCTGGATTACAGGTGTGTGTGCTACGGCTAGGGGGAATTTATGGACCAGGGCGCACCTTAGAGAGAATTTATAGTCGGGCAGCTGGACAGACACGTGGGGGCAGCGGCGGTGAGGCCGCTAATTGGATTCATCGGAGTGATATTGTTTCGGCGATTGAGTTTGTGCGATCGCACTCCTTATCTGATATCTACAATCTGGTTCAAGATGAAATTCCAACGGTAAAGGAATTGATTGACGAGGTGTGTGATCGCCATAGCTTAGATCCCGTTCAATGGGACCCATCGCAGCCCAGTGCGCGGCCTTACAATGCCAGGGTTTCTAATGCAAAGATCAAAGCAGCAGGCTATCAATTTGTGCATCCTCGATTTTTTGAGAATTGATCGTGCCAGACAGATCGGCTGGGAGGAATTACGTCCTAGCAGAGAGCTTTGACGTTACTTAGCTTACTGCACAGTTACATTGAGTACCGAGCCATCTTGGGGACCTAGGACTACTTCGAGGGGCCTTTGATTGGCATGGGCCTTGATGGCCTGACGATACACTTGATAGCTCGTAGACAGAGTCTTTTGCTGACCGGCTTGGTCAACGGTGAGGGTGTAGTCGACGGATTTGATCAGTTCGGGGGATTCGGGTTGTTCATTATCATCTAGTCGAGACTCAATATCGTCGACGGTAGGTTTAGCAGGAAGCTGTGGCCACCAGAGCCCCTGCTCGTCAGGCCCGGTAACGGCTAGACCAGGACGAACGCCGTTTTGATTTTCTAGAGAGACCGAGTTGAATCGCTCGACGCGGGTGTCATTGGGGCGATCACGGCCATCGTCGCGATTGTAGCGGACCTGCCAGGTGTAGGTGACGTTGGCGGTTGCGCTGTAGTCGGTGGTGACAAAATTTGTGGTGACGGGTTCGCAGGCTGCGATCGCAACTAAACCACCCAACAGCACCGGGCTCAAATATTGTTTGGCTAACACCATTTATTTACTATGGGCTCTCTCTCTAAATAAGCATGAGTGCTTATCCTATCAGTTTGCCTATTTTCTGCGCCCCATTTTCCACCATCGGTCGGAATACCTGATGACTCAATTGGACGGGGTCGTATCCTAATAGATGCTAAGCCAACCGGATGCTGAACTGACTGTGACCATGGTGAGAAAACTAAGATTGCTGGGAGCATTAATGGCATTAATGATGTTGTTTAGTCTGTCCCCTAGACCACTGCCACATTTGGTTGCACAGGCAGCCCCCTTATGTCGCACGGTGGCTAATCATCAAGTTTGTATTCTAAAAATCACCCGAAGTGCTAAATATTACTGGGAATATCGGGCTGTAGTTCAGGTGGATGATAAGCGTCGCCCGATGGCCCGCTATAACTGCCGCACCCGTGACTATGTTCGCCGCGACGGGAAACATATACCAGATGATCTAGCGATCCAGGTAATCTGTGCTTTTTTCAAACAATAAGGTCTGTCGCTGTTGAGCAATGTCTATACTTGTTCGCGCTCGTTTAGGGTAAATGATGTCTAGCTTTCACTGGACAGCAGGAACATGACCGCTCCATTGCAATTCATCTAAGAACGTAACCCACGCCATAGTAGAATCTAAACAATTTGTTAAGCAGCTCTAATAAATATTAAGTGGAGCTGTCTACATCCCGTTTAGGGATTTTGTCCGGTGCATGGCAGCCGTTTCCGGCTGTGATGTGCTTTTTAATGGCGTTGTAAATGGCTGCAGCAGGCTCTTAATTAAAAAACGTCCCAGTTCTGGGCGGTTGTTTGCAACAACGATTGTGTCAATTCAGAGCATGGAAAATTCTATGACCGCAACACTTGATAGGTTATCAACCGACCGGCTCTCAAATGGGCCGTTGGCGAATGTAACATTGAGGGATGTGATTAAGACTATACCGAAGGAGTGCTTTGAGAAAAATTCTCGAAAAGCATGGCAGCAGGTGGGTCTTAGCATTGTGATGACGATTGTGGGATATGGTGCGATCGCCCTATCCCCTTGGTTTTTACTCCCTTTTGCTTGGTTTTTAACCGGGACTGCCTTAACTGGGTGGTTTGTCGTTGGCCATGACTGTGGCCATCGCTCCTTTGCTAAAAACCGTTGGGTGAATAATCTAGTCGGCCATATTGCCTTTTTACCTCTGATCTATCCATTTCATCCTTGGCGCTTGCTGCACGATCATCATCATCGTCATACCAATAAGCAAGAAGTTGATAATGCATGGCATCCGTGGTATGTCGAAACGTTTACATCTGAAGGTAAGCTGCTGCAAACAGCTTACTGGCTCATGCGTGGACGTCTATGGTGGTTGGCCTCAGTTATCCACTGGGCAGGTATTCACTTTAATTTAAATAATTTTGCCGAGCGAGACAAACGTAAGGCTCTAGTCTCAATTGCTGTTGTTGTTATTTTTGCAGCTATTGTTTTTCCAACCATGATTGCGACCCTAGGTATCTGGGGGTGGATTAAGTTCTGGCTAATGCCTTGGCTAGGCTATCATTTCTGGATGAGCACGTTTACCCTTGTCCACCACACAGCTCCTGATATTCAGTTTCGTCCAACCGAAACCTGGAACGAGGTTGAGGCTCAGCTAGCAGGTACAGTTCATTGCGATTATCCTAAGTGGATTGAGGTACTGTGCCACGATATTAGTGTCCATGTCCCTCACCACATCTCCACAGGTATTCCGTCCTATAATCTACGCAAGGCCCACAAAAGCCTTAAAGACGCGTGGGGAAGCAAGGTACGCATTCGTGAGGAGAAATTTACCTGGAACTTTATGCGCGGCATTGTTGATCACTGCCATCTCTATCATGCTGAGAAAGCCTATCTACCCTTTAAAGCGATTCGACGGTGATGTACGACGGTAGGGGGCGATTACATCCCTGCCGATTACATCTCTAACTAGCAATCTCTGCGATAGATTTTTAAAAAGGTCCCGGAATCGGGGCCTTTTTGCTTTCTACAAGCTTTAGTCGAATCACCTGCCAGAATGCTTACAGGCAAAGAGAGTTCTAGAATGCTGTTTTAGGGAGGTTTAAGCAAACAAGTGACATTTACCTGTGACCAGGGAACATTCTAGTCAGAGCACTTCTCTAATTTTCCATGGGTCAACAGGTTCTACAGAGGCCAAGTCCTTCCGAATATAAGCGTCTGTTTCGTGTCGCTGTTCTAACGTCTACAGCGGCTGGCATGCTTGAACGCCAGCGAGCACGACTGCGTGAACGAGTAGAGATTTTAGGCGTAGAAATCGATAATATCTCGCAGCGTCAGTTTTTATCAGAGTTAACAAAAGGTGTCATCTTTACACCTAATGTCGATCATCTGATGAAGTTGCAGGAAGATACTGAGTTTCAAGCAGCGTATCGTCAAGCTGACTATAAGGTCTGTGACAGTCAAATCTTGATGTATGCATCAAAGCTGTTAGGTAAACCTTTAAAAGCAAAGATATCTGGATCTGACCTATTGCCGCTATTTTGCGATTACCACAAAGACAATTTCGATATCACCATCTTTTTGTTGGGTGGTGCAAAGGGTGTGGCTAAACAAGCTCAGGCCAATATTAATGATAAATTTGGGAGAGATATTGTAATTGCTGCCCATTCACCCTCGTTTGGATTTGAAAAAAGTGAGGCTGAATGTCAATCAATTATCGATATTGTTAATTTATCTGGGGCTACGGTCTTAGCTGTGGGTGTGGGTGCGCCCAAACAAGAACTGTGGATAGCCAAGTATCGTAGTCAGATGCCAGGGGTAAAAATCTTTATGGCCGTTGGTGCCGCTTTAGATTTTGAGGCGGGTAACAAACCCCGAGCGCCACAGTTTTGGAGTGATTTGGGTATTGAGTGGCTGTATCGATTGATGTCTGAGCCCAAACGTTTATGGAAACGATATTTGCTAGACGATCTGCCTTTCTTTCAATTGCTGTTAAAACAAAAACTACAGCAACATTTCAAGAAAAGAGATTAATAAAAACACTAATAGTGCCTAAGCAAATCGTGAGAGTGATCTACCAGTTTCTATTTGATCAGTAAGCTATCTTTGAAGCATGACTGCACGCTAAGAGTATCACTTTTCTGAAGTTGTGATCACTAATAGTTGAGATCACTAATAGATTCTGCTAGCCCAGTTCAAACAAACGCTACAGCCGACTTATACATCTCTATAATACTAGACTTTCAAGCTCTCTCTAGCATGATGGACATTCATATATTTCGTCGACAATGTCATAACTTTTCGGTATCAGTTTTCCTCTTACTACCACATAGTTCTCGCCGACATATCTTGTGCGATCGTAGAGGATTTGGTGAATATGCTGATCTAGCTCAACCGGATCTTGAATGCGCTTACCGTGATATGCCTTGATATCGTATTCGATACCTATTGCATTCATTCGATCATGCAACGCCTTGGAATTTCTTGCCATCAGAGCAGATCGAGCATCTTTATCCTGTAGTACCTTGCTAAGGACTGAGGCCGGTACTCCTCCCAGAGTAACCACCTCAGTCAGAAACAAAGTTAACCATGTTCCGCTAGTAAGGAGTGCAAACAGGACTATCTTTGGAAACTTTTTGGATTTTCTTTTTTTCGATGGTTGACTAGCCTGAGCAGATTGTAGTGAAGACATAGGAAATCAAGAGCGGTGGTCAAATTATTTTTAAGCTATCGAACTACAAAAAAGAGTGATGGGTATTCCCACTGATTTTATTAAACCTTTATCGAAGCGGATTATTTTTGTCCAGCTATCATAAGGTTTTCTAAATCAGGAACTTCAATGCGTCTCATTGTCCATGAATACAGTTTCACAGTATTAATACCAAGGTGTTGTTATTGGGTCTACTAAATAACTATCTCTGTAAGGTTGATGTTTCTTGATAGTACCTATGACCCACGGTTCGATTCATCGAGTTCACGGAACAGAGACACATTTCCGCTGCGTAAAGCCACAATGGCACTGGTTCCATAAACTGGAAACAATAGCTAAAATGCCTACAAAACAAGAATTTTCTTTATTTCTCCTAAAATTCTTACAGCCCTTGTATTGCAGACATTTTGGCTAAATTATCTCATCAGGCAGAACCAGTAGCGCAAGCGTGGACTACACCGGAAAGACACCTGAAATGGCATCAAACCAGCGCTGAGCCATCTTAGCTTCGCCAGTGCTATTGGGATGGACCCCATCAAAGGTATCCTGCCCAGCATTAAACCCAGTGTTCTGGTCAACCAAGTACACAGGCGAGCCGGGTTGGTTCAGCTCTGACACCAGAGACGGTATCAGAGAGTTAAACTCATCAACGCGCTGATTTCTGCCACCATTGGTAGTGGGAATCAGCTGAGCCAAGAAGATCGTGACGTTGGGATTGTCGGCTCTGAGCAAAGCGACGGTCTCACGCAGCTCATCAATGGTGCTTTCCGCTGACTGCAGATTAAAGACATCATTAGTGCCGAGATGAATTAGAGCAACGTCCGGGGTGTAGCCATTCAGCCAATCGGATAAGCTGCCTTCACCCCCTCTACCATTGTTGATTTCATCAACGCGCCATCCCCAATGACCCTCATGGTCATGGTCAAAGGAGCTGTCTGGGAAAGAACTACCATCATTGGTGGTCCTTTGTGAGCCGACAAAGTCCACTTCGTAACCCGCATTGTTGAGTAGATTCCAGAGGTCGCGACGGTACGAGTTAAATCCCGTTCCAGCTTGGGTAATAGAATCGCCCAAGGTAACAATGTTAAGCGGTCCGTCTACCGATGGTCCTCCATCATTGTCGGTAATGGTGACGGTGGATGAGGTTTGAGTTCCTAGTTCAGCATCGACCGGATTTAGGAGTTGGATGTTAAAGGCTTCGGGCCCTTCGATAGCGGTGTCATCGGCGATGGGAATCTCAATGGTCTGCGTG
>JBCDFI010000163.1:0-10265 GCA_039178155.1 Cyanobacteria bacterium P01_H01_bin.105 | reverse complement strand
CTCTTTAACCGCATTGACCAATACATAGGTCAGTGATGAACCGTTATAAATCCGCAGTGGATCATCACTATCAAATTCTGAACCATAGGGAACCTGAGTCACCATGTCAGGAAAAATGGTTTCCATTTCCTGGCCGATAATACCGACACCTGCTTGGCCCTTGATAGTATCTGCTTTGCCGTTATACAAAAAACGCACAGGACGTACCTGCATCAGCTGTTCTAGACCAGCATCCAGGTCACGAATATTTTCTTTGACACGTATATCAGAACAGTTAGACCATGCTCCACCATCTGTTTTACACGCAGTTCCATCAACCCTTAAGGTGAAGGGTGTCTCTCTGTTCTGATCGTTCCGGATAAATGTGCCACCATTAACCTGAAGTGCAAATTGTTCGGCTCCATCTAAATTATTGCTAGACCCAACCACCACATTCCCCGTGCGAGTCACCCCTAAACGGACAGCGTTACCGCCATGAAGAATGTTGATAGGTTGTCCATCAGGGGCGTTGATGTTGACATCCCCTGCCCCGCCCTGGCGAAGACAATAGTTTGACTCAGACGTATGGTTGCGATGAGATAAATAAGCATAGCCAGAGAAAAATCCAACGCCATTGCTACACACGACGTTACCAAAACGAGCCTGTTCCGTAGGTCCAGTGTTGTCCCCCAAAGACACCTCAAATCGGTATTCGGGAGGCGTCGATTCAGTGAAGCTACCAATCCCAACATTGCCACCTCCATAAGAAACATCGCCACTGGTTCCTAACTCTTGAAAGACCCCGCCGCCACCGCTGGACAACCCCTGCCAGATCGAACCATTATTAAATTCCACCTGACTATTGGCATTGTTGAATCGTAGTAAACCGGCCTGGGCTGACACGTCAGTACTGCCAAGTTGCAAAGCAGTACTCAAGACCACATTGCCATTGTTATCTATGCCGACTCCATCATTCTCAATATTGATAAAGCTATCAAATATATCGGCAAAATCTTGCCCTGATGGCCGTTCGCCATCTTGAAATTCTTGGCTTAAAGATTGTCGAGTACGCTGTACCATAATCTCCTCTTTGAATGAAACTGTTCTATAAAATGGTTGAATCCAGGATTAACTCCGTTCTATTTTCTCCATCATCACTGAGAGTGATCGTGATTAATGACAGCATGCACTCATGTTGTTTTAGCAACATCAAAATCAAGTTGAACTGTCATGTAGCCAATGCCCAATTTCTTCACACCTGAACATGAGTTTTCCTCACTATTAATTGGAGTAATGCGATGCTCAACATGGGAAACCAAGATGGTTTGGGGTTGAGTGGCAGTGGCTACCTCTACTCCGCGACCCACTACAAAAGTATCTCCAATCACCATCGCGTCTGCTTGCTTAGAAATTTGAGGCAATGGATCAGGGCGAATGAAAAAATTTACATTAATTGTCATGTCACCGATGCCACCCCGCGTGGAGCCGCTATGGCTGTGGTATAGGTTGAAGTCAGTAATATAGTTCACATAGTCTCGCCCTTCCATAAACGCCAAAATCTCGGATCGGTAGATTTGACCGCCAAATACAATATCTTCTCCATCTTCATAGGCCCATGGTGAGAGAAATCGTTGTAAATCTTCATTGAGTACGCTGGCGTAATATCCCGCATCCAGCCCTAAGCGAAATGCTACTCGCGCATCAACGCGAATCCGTTCGTAAGTAGGGTGAATGACATGGATTTTGAAGAAAGGGGGTGCTAAAAAGGGAGTCGTTAACTGGGCATTCACATAGTTGCTGATGCGCTGGAGCAAAACTGCTCCAGCACGGGGTTCCAGACTGGGTACAGACTGAACATTAGGGACTACGACAATGGCCACTTCTCCGGCCTGGAGCTGGCCGGACGCATTGCTATGGGGCAAACATTTGACCTTGAAGATCTCGGGAAAGGCTTCTAATACCAATCGTTCAAAATCCCAGGTGGTGACGGCTCGATTACGATGGCGCAGTCGCTCACTACAGCGCCTAAAGAAATCTACGTCGGTTTCACTCGCTCTACCGCCGAGGGAAGAAGCAGGTTGCTGTACTGTTTTGATGGCGGCCAATCGCCGCTTCAGTCGTTGAATTGTCTTGGCGGTCAGTCCCGTCTGCAGATGATCATTGTAGTCAGAAATAGTGTCAACCGTTGGGGCAAAGGTTGCAGTGACAGCTTGGGGAGATATTGCAGTAGTACGAGCGGCACTGGTGGGTAATTTGTGGATCATTGCCCGTAGCCAGACCTTTCCATTGGGCATGAGCGTATGCTCTACACTGGCATCACGCCCGATAGAAAGCATCACAATACCTGGCTCTTGGAAACCAAAGGTACTGTCATTGATGATGGCAGTCCGAGGCAGTATCGTCCAGGTATCACCACTGAGATAACTCCATTCCGTATCGTTTTCATCCAGAGTGGGCGTAGCGGTTGCAGTGCCGCGAGCAATTTGCAAGAGTAAGGAGATATTGGCAGGTGGGTCAAAATTGGCTAGACCAATATAAATTACACCCAGGTGAATGTTATCAGACGTTTCAGCGGCAGAACGACCGCCTAGATGGGGGACCAGTCTTGACGTGTTCTGGTCTGCGGCTACATACCCAAACGGTTCTATGCGGAAAAAGGTTTCTGGGCTGTGAGAATCGCCGGGAACCATATCTACTGAAGCACTGTAATCCAGACTGAAGCTGGCCAATGTTGGTGTAACTGGTTCATTCGGCAATTCTGGATCGGTCCCGGCAGAGCTGTTGGTGCGTCGACTGAGGGCAATCGCCTGGGTGGCGTACCGAGTAGGATATAACTGGTGGCCAAAGGCTTCAAAAGAATAATTAGGGGTATAACATCCTTCTGCTCGGGGTTGATAACAGGGTTTGATGTTGGGACCGCGTAAGCTGAGACGAATAAAACCATACTTTGTAGCTGCTCGATAAGCTAGAGCATGATCTATTTCTGGTATCGGGCCATAATCAACATCGGCAAGGGCTGATTCCAAGGCCGATTCTTTAATCGATATTGTTCTCGTTTCTGTGTCAAGGACAGGCAATAAGGGCTGCTGATTAACAACTAGATGCCATTTTTGTCTATATAAATAAGCAACATCAAAAGTAAACCGCGCAATAAAGGACTCGGATAGTCGGTTATCTATGTTTTCGAAATAGGCACGATAATGCTCAAATAGATTTTCTGGCAGATCTTGCCAGGTCAAATTTAAGGTTAGAGAGGTTAGTTTTTTGCTAAAAATTTCAGCACTGCCAATATAGAATGGTGCGCCTAGACGAGGCTGTGTACCAAACAGGGGCATTGGCTGATCAGGGCTGAGGATACCTTGACTGTTCTGCACTACAAGATTTCTAACCCCTTTGACGGTTACGGCTAGCGTGGCCTTCTCCACCATAAGACCATCTAATTTTTCGTAATTGCCTGAAGCACTATTGAGACGACAGCGTATGACTGGCCATGTCGTGACAGGACCATCGCCATGCAGGTCTAAATCAAAGGTTGAAATCGCGGGGGCGATCTCGGAAATGGTCACGCACATCTCCAAAAACAACCTGGACTGTGCATCTTCTCCAACTTGTTTCTCTAGCAATTTGACCGTTACACTATCGGGCACAACCCAGCCGTCGGCACCGGTTAAATCGATTAAAAACGCAGCATCAAGACCTTGGGGTATGGGTGCTTCTTCGGCATTGGATCGCAACTGGGCACTGATCTTTACTTCTCGGCGGCCTTCGGCCATAAGGAGAATAGGGGAAGCGATCGCAAATCCAATTTGAGCGTCTGTCATAAAACGCTGGTCAGGGTCTAAATCCAGCTGCTGGCGACCAAAGGTATACCAGCTCTCACCCTCTAGTTCAGAAATAGCATTGGCGGCAAAAAAACGCTGAAACCCTCGACGATCGGTTTCACCCACCAATCGTCGAATATCGCTGATTTGAGCCGCATTCACCACAAGATCGCTAGCCATCTCATAGGAAAGCGGACGCCCTTCACCATCTTTTCCCGCATCCAGCAGGGTACCAGCGGGAATCAGCTTTGGTGAAGCATTGCGAGCCAACTCAAAAATGACATGGACCGCATCGGCTTGGGCCTCTCGCCGCAACAAGTTAAGTTCCTGCTCATAGTAGTGACGCAGATGGCGCTGAGGTAGTTCATTGAGATCGCTCTGCAGGGTTTGAAACAGTTTGAGAAAAACAATAAACAGGGCTAGATGGGGCGGCCAGTCCCGACGAGAATTTAGAAGATTTGCTAGCGTGGCCGTGTCATAAATTTGCCCCGTGGATGCATCCGCTACTAAAGCTTCTAGAAACGGTTGCCAATCTCCTGTCGACTGGCCCGTGAGGGAATAAAAACGGATTTGTGTAGCTAACTGACGAGCATAGGTCAACAAATCCGACAGCGATCGCTCATCCGGCAAAATATAATCTGGCTCCAACGCAGGCGACAGCCGCTGCAGCTGGTTGGTGCCGTCATTTCTTAGTAAATTACCGTAGCGTTGAAAGCGATCCATAATCACACGAGGTTGGCTTCATCCAGGTAGAAGGGGTACACCAAATTGCTGCGGGTATTGGTGGCACGAATGGTGTAGTCCAGGCGAATCTCAATCAGTCCCTCTCGACTTGGAGCCACATCAAAATTGATTTTGTTGAGTTCAATGCGGGGTTCATAAAACAAGATGGCGGTTTCTAATGCTCGTTTTAGATAAGCCGCAAACGAGGTGGAGAGGGGTTCAAACAGCAGAGAATCTCGCTTCCAGCCAAAGGCCGGACGCATCACTCGTTCTCCTAACTCGGTCGAGAGGAGAATGGTTAAGCTCTGTTGAATATCATCGTCTGCGGTGGCCATGGCAACGGTACGTCCCTGGTTTTCAAATATCAGGGGAAACGCCCAGCCTTTGCCTAAAAACTGCTCATCCATTGGGTTACCCTCCAATCATGACCGTGGGCAGTCCCGCCACGATGGTACCGCCATGGGCTGTACTATCTCCGAGACGAGCTGCTGGCATACCGCCAATCAACACTGTGGCGCTGCCAACAATGACGGTATCGGGGGGGCCGCTACAGGTGAGCATATCCCCTAGACGTAGGGCAGGCATTCCACCGATTAGAACAGTGGCTTCTCCTGGCGGTAGACCGGGACCTCCCACATGGGGGACAGTGCCCGTTACCATGGGGCAAACATGCATATCGCCAACGCGGGCTGCTGGGGGCATCGTTCTCATTCCTCCTAAGTGCAAATCACAACGTAAATCCCAATATCTATGGGTAGCTTTCTCCTTACCGGTCAGTTAATTGATACCAGCGATCCTTCGATGGTTAACATGCCGCTACTAGTTAAAGCGGCTGCCGCACTGCCCTCCGCTTTGAATTCGGCAGATGCGGTGAATTCGGTATTGATGCCTTCTCCCTTGAGGTCGGTCCCGGCGATGAGAGACAAGGCTTGAGCGCTGGAAATCTCAATGCCGTCACTATTCATGGTTAGGGTGTTACCGTTTTGGTCTTCTAAAACAATGCCACCATCGGCATCGGTGAGGGTGAGGGTATTCCCTCCTGGGGTGGCTAACGATACGACTGCTTCGTCATCGTCAAACAGCAGAGTAATGCCGCTGCGGGAGACGTAGGTTTTTTGATGATTGTCTTCTGTTGCCTCAATCGGCGGAGCGTTAGCGCTGCTGTGAACCATTCCCAGCACTACTGGCTGAGCTGGATCGCTGTGGAAGAATCCTAGCACCACCTCATCATCGACTTCGGGTCGGAAAAAGGTGCCTCGTCCTGCCCCGGCATCCAGGGTGGCGACTCTGGCCCAAACTCCCTGCTCATCAAATCCAGCGATCGGGATTTTGACACGAATTCGATGTTCTCCATTGGGATCATCCGCCAGTTGAGTTACGATGCCAACCTGGAGCCCACTGACGGCTGGAGCCAGTCCGGCAACCGGCAAGTGGTTGACCTCAAACTTGTCGGTATGGGGCCGACGGGGCAGACCAAACTCGGCATCGGTGGTCCAGTCGTTGTTGCTGAATTCATGCCGTACCCCGGTGACATAGACTATTCCGTTGAAGCGGTCACTCACTCCAGCTAGATCTAGCAGTCGACCTGGTTGTACCTGGGGGAGCCCCTGAAATCGGGCGCGGCCCTGTGACGCCGCTAGTCGCGATCGCAACAGCGCCCCATCCGCCCAAGACTGCAGCGCATCCGCCGCAAGGCTGCCACCATGCCAGAGCAGATCTTCTTCCCGTTCGGCAGCACTGACTAGATCATCAGCACTCAGGTTGCCGTTGCCCGCCCAGCTTGGATCGGTCGCTTCAGCCTCCTGCAATTCCTGGGCGGCGGGGTCCCAGGCCATGGCCCGAATGGTCCCACTCTGAGAACGGGCATCAAACTGAGCATCGAGTTCTAACAGGGTGGCCCCATACCGAATGACAGCATCCGGCTCTCCATCTAGAGCCGGCATCACACTAGCAATCGTACCATCGGTAACAATCACCACCTGACCATTGGCCTCCAAACGTTCCAGCAGAAAATCCCAGTCTGTAGCCTGGTACTGTAACAGCTGGGAGTGGGTCACTTCGGTGATGGCAACCTCAGCACTAAGTCCATACTCAGCAATGAGTTCTTCGGCAATATCGCTATCTGTTACCTCCTCAAAGTAGCGATTATGACGGGTCTGGGTCATTTTGAAGGCGGGGTCGCGACAGATTACCTCTAGCCATGAGCCACTAGAGCGCACCATAACGCGCTGAGAGAGTACAATACCGACAAAAATAGGTTCGGTGTCTCCCTGATACCCTGCCAGAATGGTCAATTCATTGCCGGGAACAAAATAATCTCCACTGCTCTGGGGAAAATCTTCTGTCGCGGGTTCTCCATCCCCAATGCGTAGACGAGCGTAGGGGATACGGTTTACCTGTCGAACTACCTCTACAGCCATGATAGTAAGAGTGCGCGGCAATTCATTACCATCCACCTGCAGAATGAGATTAACAACATCCGTACTCCCCTCAAGGGGCAAAAGGCCAGTCATCGTTTTGCCTCCTTGTTCACCGGAGGAAAGGCAAGTTGAGAACCAGAGCGCAGGCGACGGAAGTTGACCAACTTATTCACCCGTGCTACTTCCAGATAGAAGTCGGTTTTGCCATAGATACGGTGACTCATAAGGGGCAGAGTATCCCCGTCCTTGACCTCCCGTAGATGCGTTAAATCAGGGGATTGGTCTTTATCAGTTAGTGCAGTCTCAAGCTTGGAGCGAGACTCAGTAAAACGACAGGCAGCCACCGCACGTAGGGGCGTTCCATCAGGTTTAAATAGGGTATAGCGATAGCTGACAGACGCCAGAATACACGGAAACGTCAGCGTCCCCCAGATAAGTAAAAGATGAGGCTGGCGGTGAATTTCCCCATCCCGTTCATAGACGAATTTATTAAACGCCTTAATCTGTTCCTCAACGTTATATACCTCATCTTGATTGAGCAACGAATCGATGGCTCCGACAACGGGGATATCGCCAATGTCGGATGGGGCAGGCACTACACCAGTGCCATCAAATAGAAACTCAAACTCCAATTTGGTTGGTTCGGTACTACAGTGAACCTCCTCTAGGTTAGTTATCCCCTGCCCCCGGCGATAGTGGTGGTTGACTACATGATTTAGGGTGTAACTGTTGGGGTTCACCTGAACCTTATAAGGACCTTTATCCTCAATCACTTGCCAGGGCTGCTTAGGCTCAGCTAATACCTGATAAATCACTAGTTTTTCCAGTTTGCCCTGATCAAAAAGCATGGGTTAGCGCTCCTTTCTCTCGTCTAGCACCCGCAGTACTTCCTGCACACAGGCGCGAACCAGATCAGCTTGACTGCTGACATGACCAGTGTCAGCAGTCTCACGATGATTATTGGAAGCATTATTATTTGAACAGCTGTCTGAACCATCCGTACTCGGATCAACTTGGGCACGAATCACCAGTTCTCGAATTTCAATGGGCATAACAAAACCTAAAAACTAATACCTACGCTGGCGGATGCTCCTGCTGCGATATCCAGGGCTATGCTCGCCGGATCATAGTATTTGAAGTATTGATACGTCAGAGTCAATGTCTCCACCGCAATTTCATTATTCATAGCATTAAAGCCGCTCATTTCTAACTGTTTGGGAACAGCATTAACCACATACCAGTTGTAAAGCGGAATGTGATCATTGTTCAGCAGAGAGATCATCACATTGGTGGGCTTATAGTCAAACCCTTCCATCGCCTGTCGAGCCCAATGTAGCACCCCGGAACCGAGAAATTTGCCACGCTTTAGCACTAAATCACCAAACTGCAATTTCTTGGGTAATTGGTGTGAAAACCGATTTTCTCCTCCTTCTGGCCATGCTTCAAATTCAGTGCTAACCGATAGCCCCCGCACCTCCTGAAATTGGATATCGTTAGGAAACTGAGGAAATAATTCAAACACCACCGAAAAGTGAAAGCTGGGTTGAGGATAGTCAAATGCCATCGGTTAACCGTTCTCCATCGTCAGACCTTCATGGGCTAAGACCAGAGTCTCTACCGCTACATCCGTTGCCGTGGAATTTAAATCTGTCGACGTGACTTTTGTCGGCCAGGCGTTTTTAACCTTCCATACCACTACGGGTTCATGGCTTTCATTGAGCAGGCTGATGGTAATATCTCGCCGTTCTACCGTGTTGAGGGCCACCGTATTCCACCAACTATAAAACTCGTTGTCACCGGCAAATACCCCTCGCTTGAGGGTTAGATCCCCAAAGGTTTGCATTCCAGGAAAGTTAATTTTGTTGTACTCAGGACTGGCTCCCCCTCGATACTCCAGTTTCTCTGTGGTGACTTCTAGCCCGGTGACTTCTGTAAAGCTGATATTAGTACCGCCCCATTCCACTTGAAAGTGAAACTTGGGTAATGGATAATCCGGCATAATTTAACCTCGCTAGTTGACAAAGTTGTTGTGTTTGAATGTTGACCTCAACGATTAAGCTGAAATCTGGTTGAAATCTGCATTTAAGAAACCTGCATCTTGTGGGCAAATTTGAGAATGATAAATTCTGCAGGGCGTACTACTGCCATGCCAATTTCAACAATCATGCGCCCTTCGAGAATATCCTGAGCCGTCATGGTTTCTCCCAGACCGACTTTTACAAAGAACGCCTGTTCTGTTTTTGCTCCAACCAGGGCTCCCGCTCGCCACTGCAGCGTGAGAAAATTTTCGATCATCGCCCGCACTCGTACCCAAGTGTTGGCATCGTTAGGCTCAAAGACAAACGATTCGGTGGCTTTTTTGATCGACTCTTCCGCCATGTTGAAAAATCGTCTGACGGAGACATAGCGCCATTCATTGTCATTACCTGCCAGGGTGCGCCCTCCCCACACCAAAGTACCTTTGCCGGCAAAGGTACGAATCGCATTGATGCTCTTACCGGTGGTGTGGACATTCAAATCGGCCTGGTCAGCATCGTTGAGCTTGACTGTAGGACCCACTACGTCAGCCACAGAAACATTAGCAGGCGCTTTCCAAACTCCCCGTAGTCGGTCGGTTTTGGCATAAATACCGGCAACAGCACCGCTACAGGGTAGGGTACTCATCACTTTTTGCACTTGTTCTACGGCTGCTTTCATCACCGGATGATTAGTAAACAGTTGGCTCTCGGCCTCGTTAGCGAGAAAAGTAGCCGTTTCATATAAGGAGAGCACCGCTGCTGCAATGGTATCGAACGGAGCCTGAATAACGGCAGCTGCATTGAGTGCTGTCAGCCGTAGATCTGCCCCCGCAGCAGGTGTTGGACTCGCAGTAATGGCATCTACGGAGACATCTTCTCCTGGCGCGATCCAGATTGTGTTGTTGAAAGCAGCGTAGGCCGTATTGACATCCCCTTCTGTACGCCCGTCTGCCACAGCATTCAGCACATTGGTATTTTTCTCTAGTGCAATTAGAGTATTGAGCGCGTCCTGTAGGACTGTGTCTGTTTGCAAACTGGCGATCGCCTGATCCACCTCGGCAGGCAGACCGCTGGCCCCATCCAACGCGGGCAGGGCCAGGGCTAATGCCCGAACCAATAAAAGCAGATTGCTAAACCGCTGGCGCACCAACGCTTCAAAGGCAGCCACATCAGCCGGATCCAGAGGAGGGGGAGTCGCTGGCAATGTGGGTACCTGACGTAGAAGTCCCACCAGAGTGGCAAAGTGCTCAGTCAATGCCGCAAAGTTATCGCGATCGAGGGTCAAGGGATCGCTTCCCCCCATG
>JBCDFI010000162.1:0-10304 GCA_039178155.1 Cyanobacteria bacterium P01_H01_bin.105 | reverse complement strand
TAATTTCAGAAAAGTAATGGACAAGTACGTTAAATATCTGTAGTATTAGAGACCGCTGCCAGAGTTAGATACTAAGTGGCATTGCTGCTTAAGTCTAAGGCGCGATTTATCGACTCAAAAGGTTTTGTATCAGCACATTTATCAAAGCGTGTTGAATTTATTGGCAGACCTTAGTCATTGATTCAGAGTATTCAATCAAATACGGTTGAATTTCTAGAGAGGCAGTGCAGTCCTTGTGATATTTGTCTGCTTTTCTGGACAATCGCCCCCGCTGTGAAAAATCAAGGGGCTCAAACTGCTGGCTGCAATTGACTGTAGGCCAGCTGAAATGTTTAAGGAGATTGATTGTGTCTGTCGGTATTCTCGGGACAAAGCTGGGAATGACTCAGGTGTTTGATGACACTGGCAATGCTGTGCCAGTAACTGTCGTTCAAGCTGGCCCCTGCGTTGTTACCCAAGTTAAAACGCAGCAAACCGATGGCTACTGCGCCGTGCAGCTTGGCTATCAGGAAGTAGCAGAAAAAGCATTGAATAAGCCCGAGCTGGGTCATCTCAAAAAGGCTGGGGATTCGAATCTGCGTCATTTACGTGAGTATCGTGTGGCTGATAGCTCAATGTTCGAATTGGGTCAAACCCTGGCTGCAGATATTTTTGAGGCTGGCCAGCTGGTAGATGTTTCTGGCAAAAGTATTGGTAAGGGCTTTGCTGGTAACCAAAAACGTCACAACTTTAGCCGTGGTCCAATGACCCACGGTTCTAAAAATCATCGTCTACCGGGTTCTATTGGCCCTGGTACAACGCCTGGTCGAGTTTATCCCGGCAAAAAAATGGCTGGTCAGATGGGTAATGTGCAAGTCACAGTGCGAAAGCTTGCTGTTGTCAGAGTGGATGGCGAGCGTAATGTTCTGTTGATTAAAGGAGCTGTACCTGGTAAGCCCGGTGCACTGCTAAACATTACCCCTGCAAATATTGTTGGCAAAAAATAGGGGCTAGGAACTTCATCATGGTTGATTGTGTAGTGAAAGACTGGCAAGGGGATGATGCAGGTACCACTGTCCTTGATCTGAAAGTTGCCAACGAAGACAACGCTGCTCATATAGTTCACCGCGCTATTGTGCGCCAGATGCATAATGCTCGTCAGGGTACGTTGTCGTCCAAGACTCGTTCTGAGGTTCGTGGTGGTGGCCGTAAGCCTTGGCGTCAGAAAGGCACTGGACGGGCTCGAGCTGGTTCAAATCGTTCCCCCCTCTGGCGCGGTGGCGGTGTGATTTTTGGCCCTAAGCCTCGCGACTTTGAAGTCAAAATGAATCGTAAAGAGCGGCGTTTGGCTCTGCGTACGGCATTTCAAAGCCGAGTTGATGATATCGTCGTTGTCCAAGATTTTGCTGATCAGCTCTCATCGCCTAAAACTAAGGAAGTGCTCTCAGCAATGGAGCGTTGGGGAATAGATGCCGATCAGAAGGTCTTAATGATTACGGCTGAGAAGAATGATGTGATTTATCGCTCTGTACGAAATGTAGCTAACATCAAACTCATTTTGGCTACAAATTTAAATGCGTATGACATAGTTCTCGCTGACCGGTTGGTGGTGACAGCAGCAGCTCTCGAGAAAATTCAGGAGGTGTATAGTGCCTAAGGTAATTGACTCTCGGGATCTACCCGATATTATTCGGAAGCCTCTGATCACTGAGAAAGCAACTCTAAATCTGGAAAATAACCAGTACACATTTGAGGTTGCGCCAAAAGCAACAAAGCCTGAGATAAAAGCAGCAATTGAGGCATTGTTTGACGTCAAGGTAATTGGTATCAGCACCATGAACCCGCCTCGTAAAAAGAAACGGCTTGGTCGTTTCGTCGGCTACAAGCCTACCTACAAGCGAGCAGTTGTTACCCTCATTGAGGGTGATACCATTCCTCTCTTCCCAGATGTCTAGTACCGAACTTTAGTACTCAATTAGTTTGCAGATAAAATCATGGGAATTCGTACTTATCGGCCTCTGACTCCAGGTACTCGTGAGCGCAGTGTTTCTGACTTTTCAGAAATTACTCGGAGCAAGCCGGAAAAGAAACTAACGCGCTCTGTTCATCGTGCCAAAGGAAGAAATAACCGTGGTGTGATTACCTGCCGTCATCGTGGCGGTGGTCACAAGCGTCTCTATCGTATTATCGATTTCAAGCGAAATAAGCGAGAGATGACGGCTGAGGTTATTTCGATTGAATATGACCCTAATCGGAATGCCCGGATCTCCCTAGTTCAGTATGAGGACGGCGAAAGGCGCTATATTCTACATCCTGTAGGATTGAGCGTTGGCTCTACAATCGTTGCTGGTCCTGATGCTCCACTTGAGGTGGGAAACGCACTGCCACTACACAAAATGCCACTTGGTACTTCTGTCCATAATGTGGAGTTATATCCGGGACGAGGTGGCCAGATTGTCCGCGCAGCCGGAGCATCAGCGCAAGTCATGGCGAAAGAGGGTGGCTATGTCACTCTTAAGCTGCCCTCTAGTGAAGTTCGTATGATACGTCGTGAGTGCTACGCCACCATTGGCCAAGTTGGCAATGTGGAAGCCCGCAACGTCACCTTGGGTAAGGCTGGCCGAAAACGTTGGTTAGGTCGACGCCCAGAAGTACGTGGTAGCGTCATGAACCCTGTGGATCACCCCCATGGTGGAGGTGAAGGTCGTGCTCCGATTGGTCGCAGTGGGCCTGTAACTCCCTGGGGTAAGCCGGCGCTTGGCTACAAAACTCGCGATAAGAAGAAGGCCAGTACTTCGTTGATTGTGCGTCGTCGTCGTCGTTCTTCGAAACGTGGTCGCGGCGGGCGTGATTCATAGGCACTTATCTGTTGGTGTGGATTTGATAATAGCCCATCATTTTTTATTGTTTAATCGATTGTTTTTAGGCTGGCGAAACTATGGCTCGCTCTCTCAAGAAAGGACCTTTTGTAGCAGATCATCTGCTCAAAAAGATCGAAAAGCTCAATGTTAAAGGAGACAAGCAGGTTATTAAAACCTGGTCTCGTGCTTCAACTATCATCCCTCAAATGATTGGGCATACCATCGCCGTTCATAACGGTCGTCAGCATGTCCCGGTTTACGTGAGCGAGCAAATGGTCGGTCATAAATTAGGTGAATTTGCCCCCACGCGAACGTTTCGTGGGCATGTCAAGAGCGATAAAAAAGCGAGACGATAGGGAAGGTTAGTCGTGGTTGAAATTGATAGTAGTAATCAAGTTAAATCTGTTGCTCGCTATATTCGTATGTCTCCTCACAAGGTGCGTCGAGTGCTTGATCAGATTCGTGGCCTTTCCTATCGGGAAGCATTGATCATCCTTGAGTTTATGCCATATAGGTCGTGTGAGCCGATTCTCAAGGTGCTTCGCTCTGCCGTGGCTAATGCTGAGCACAATAATGGTATGGATCCTGTCGATTTATATATCAGTGAAGCGTTTGCCGATCAGGGGCCTGTGCTTAAGCGTTTTCGCCCTCGAGCTCAAGGACGTGCTTATCAAATTCGGAAGCCGACTTGCCATATCACAATTGCAGTAGCTCCTGGTTCTGCTAGCTAGGTCGACTACTTTTTGCTGTTAGCTCTGTATAAGGAAAGATCTGTGGGACAGAAAATTCACCCAATTGGGTTTCGGCTTGGTATTACTAAGGAGCATGCTTCCTGTTGGTACGCCGATTCAAAGCAATATCCAACTCAATTACAAGAAGATCATGTCATCCGTCAGTTTATTGAGAAAACTCTCAATAATGCTGGTATTTCTGACATTAAAATCGCACGTAAAGCTGACCAAATTGATCTAGAAGTTCATACCGCCCGACCTGGTGTTGTTGTTGGTCGCGGGGGTACGGGGATTGAGGCCTTGCGAGCGGGATTGCAGAAGCAATTAAAGGACAACACGCGTCAGATTCGCATCAATGTGATCGAAATCGCTCGTGTTGATGCTGAAGCTGCTCTAATCGCTGAATACATTACTCAGCAGTTAGAGCGTCGTGTCTCATTTCGTCGGGTTGTAAGACAGACAATCCAACGGGCGCAGAGAGCTGGTGTTGAAGGTATCAAGATTCAGGTTAGTGGCCGTTTGAACGGGGCTGAAATTGCTCGTACTGAATGGACGCGTGAAGGGCGAGTTCCATTACATACCCTACGTGCAAACATTGACTATGCCTACAAGACTGCTCAGACTACTTATGGAATTTTAGGCATCAAGGTCTGGGTCTTCAAGGGTGAAATTATTCCTGGACAAGAGGATGTTCCTCAGCCTGCTAACAATCAACCGCGTCGTCGTCAGCCACGTCGTCGTCAGCAGTTTGAAGATCGTTCTAACGATTCTTGATCATCTCTCTTTATCTATTTAGTCTGTTAAAGCACCATGCTGAGTCCTAGAAGAACAAAATTTCGTAAACAGCATCGCGGTCGTATGCGCGGTATGGCCTATCGAGGCAGCAAAATTAATTTTGGTGAGTATGCGCTCCAAGCAACTGAGTGTTCTTGGATGACTTCTCGCCAGATCGAGGCTGCTCGTCGTGCAATGACCCGTTATGTAAAACGTGGTGGAAAGATATGGATTCGAGTCTTTCCAGATAAGCCTGTGACTATGCGTCCGGCTGAAACTCGTATGGGTTCTGGTAAAGGTAATCCAGAATTTTGGGTTGCTGTTATCAAACCTGGTCGGATTCTGTTTGAAATTACAGGTGTGCCTGAGGAAATTGCGCGTGAGGCGATGCGCTTAGCCTCCTTCAAGCTGCCATTCAAAACAAAATTTATTGCCCGTGAAGGATTGGAGGGGTAGGCTTATGGCGCTTTCTAAGGCTAAAGAGTTAAGAGAATTTAGTGATGATGAGCTGTCTACCGAGATCGCCAGCGTCAAACGTGAGTTGTTCGACTTACGTTTTCAGCAGGCCACTCGTCAGATGGAAACCGGCTTTCATCAGTTCAAGCATGCTCGCCGTAAATTGGCTCAGCTAATGACTATAGAGCGTGAACGTCAGCTGATTGCTGGTGGTGAGGTTAGTGAAGACGCGGCATCAAGTAGCGAGCAGTAGGAGTTAAACAGCTATGGCAGCTAAGGAACTAACGGGACGGGTTATTAGCGACAAAATGGATAAAACAGTCGTAGTGGCTGTTGAAAACCGCGTTCCCCATCCTAAATACCAAAAAATTGTCGTTCGTACCAAAAAGTACAAGGCCCATGACGACTCTAACGAATGCAAGGCTGGGGATATTGTGCGTATCCGTGAGACTCGTCCCCTAAGTCGAACTAAATGCTGGGTCGTTGCCGATATTCTAGGCCGTTCTGAAAAAGTGTAGGGGAGCCAATCGATGATTCAGCAGGAAACGTATCTGAATGTGGCGGATAATAGTGGTGCGCGCAAGTTAATGTGCATCCGTGTCTTAGGTGGTAATCGTCGCTATGCCAGTGTTGGTGATGTGATTATTGCTGTCGTTAAAGATGCGCTACCCAATATGGGCGTGAAGAAGTCTGATGTTGTCCGAGCCGTAGTTGTACGGACTAAAAAAAACCTTCGTCGCACCAGTGGTATGAGCATTCGATTTGATGATAATGCCGCTGTTCTCATTAATAACGATAATAATCCGAAAGGTACTCGAGTTTTTGGGCCAGTTGCTCGTGAGCTGCGCGATAGAAACTTTACCAAAATTGTTTCACTAGCACCGGAGGTACTGTAGTGGCTAGCAAACAACAGCCCGCCCGTCATAAAATGCACGTTAAAAAAGGCGACACTGTGCAGGTTGTCACTGGTAAAGACAAAGGTAAGGTTGGTGAAGTCACAGCTGTCTTACCAAAGAAGAGTCAGATAGTAGTTGAAGGTGTCAATATTTGCACCAAACATGTTAAACCCCGTCAAGAAGGGGAGTCAGGTCAGATAGTTACATCTGAATTTCCGATTCATAGCTCCAACGTGATGCTTTATTCCAAGAAGGAAAAGGTCGTTAGTCGTGTTGGTCATACCTTTACTGACGATGGCCGTAAAGTCCGCATTTTGAAGAAGACGGGCGAAATAATTGATTAGCTTATTATGTCCCTGACAAAGCCCAGGGAAAGGAAAGAGAGAATGTCTGAACAGCTAAAAGATTTTTACAATACGAAGGTTGTACCCAAACTAATGGAGCAGTTTGAGTATAACAATGTACATCAGGTACCTAAAGTACTTAAAGTCACCGTTAATCGCGGATTGGGCGAAGCTTCGCAGAATGCTAAGGCATTGGAAGCTTCGGTAAGTGAGGTAGGGGTAATAACAGGTCAACGACCTGTTATTACTCGTGCGAAAAAAGCGATTGCTGGATTTAAGATTCGTCAAGGTATGCCAGTGGGGGTAATGGTAACTCTGC
This sequence comes from Cyanobacteria bacterium P01_H01_bin.105, assembly GCA_039178155.1. Taxonomy (GTDB): domain Bacteria; phylum Cyanobacteriota; class Cyanobacteriia; order Phormidesmidales; family Phormidesmidaceae; genus Leptothoe. The sequence goes on along the minus strand of JBCDFI010000162.1, from coordinate 3,944 downwards.
GTTCCCAGCGTATGTACGCATTTCTAAATCGCTTAATTAATTTGGTATTGCCTCGTATTCGTGACTTTCGGGGTGTGAGTCCTAAGAGTTTCGATGGTCGGGGAAATTACACACTGGGTCTGCGCGAGCAATTGATTTTCCCTGAAGTCAACTACGACAGTGTTGACCAAATCCGAGGCATGGACATCACGATTGTTACCACTGCCAAGACTGATGAGGAAGGACGTGCCCTCCTCAAAGAGCTGGGAATGCCGTTCCGGGATAGCTGAGGTTTATACGAGAAAGAGATATGGCGTCTAACGATACGATTTCAGACATGCTGACGCGCATCCGAAATGCAAATCTTGCGCGGCATAGGACTGTCCAAATTCCATCTACTAAAGTTACCCGCAATATTGCCAAGGTTCTTCAACAGGAAGGGTTCATTGGTGATACTTCGGAATCAAGTGAAGGAATCGCCCAGATGTTGACTGTTAGCCTGAAGTACAAGGGTAAAATGCAGCAACCTATTATTCGAAACTTAACCCGTGTAAGCAAACCAGGTTTGCGGGTTTATGCAAGCTGTAAAGATTTACCTCGAGTTTTGGGTGGCATTGGCATTGCTATCGTTTCTACCTCAAGTGGCATCATGACTGACAGGGATGCTCGCCACAAAGGCGTTGGTGGAGAAGTTCTCTGTTACATCTGGTAATAATTGTGTTGCCTCACTGGTATTAGTTGTTTGCATTGCCGTTGCTGGCGGTTAGGGAAGGATTAAAAATGTCTCGGATTGGTAAAAAGCCGGTACCTGTACCTTCAGGTGTGACTGTTTCTATTAATGCCCAATCAGTGGCTGTTAAAGGCCCGAAGGGAGAATTATCTCGCGTGTTGCCTGGGCAGGTTAACGTCGCTCAAGAGGGTGAACAAGTTGTTGTGACTCGTCAAGGTGATTCGCGAACGGCGCGTGCTTGCCATGGCTTATCACGCACCTTGGTTGCCAATATGATAGAAGGCGTTTCTAAGGGCTTTGAGAAGCGTCTTGAAATCAAGGGTGTGGGTTATCGTGCTGCTGTTAAGGGCAAAACGTTAACTATGAACTTAGGCTATAGCCATCCGGTTGAATTTGAACCGCCAGCGGGTATCGAGTTTAAAGTGGAAAGCAACACCAATGTGATTGTAACTGGCATCGATAAAGAGTTAGTTGGAACGGTCGCTGCTAAAGTTCGTGATGCTCGTCCCCCTGAGCCTTACAAAGGTAAAGGAGTACGTTATCTCGGTGAGATGGTTAGACGTAAGGCTGGTAAAGCAGGGAAGTAATTGAGTCATGAAAGCTACACGTAAACAATCCACTCATCGACGTCATGCACGTATTCGTCGCCGGATCAAAGGAACTGCTGAGCGTCCTAGGCTTGCAGTCTACCGCTCTAACAATCATATCTATGCTCAAATTATTGATGATTACAAGCATCATACTTTAGCTGCCGCGTCCACGTTAGATGCAGATGTTAAGAGCGATGAAAGCGGTTCGACTAGGGATTCTTCTGCAAAGGTAGGTAAGCTAATCGCTGAACGTTCTTTGGCTAAGGGTGTTAAGCAAGTTGTTTTTGATCGTGGTGGTAAGCTGTATCACGGTCGGGTTGCAGCTTTAGCTGAGGCTGCTCGTGAAGCTGGTCTAGATTTCTAAGACTTTCTTATCTTCTAAAGGGTTAAATCATGGCAAAAGAACGTCGTAAAGGCAATAAGGGCAAAGAGAAAGACTCAGAGTGGCAGGAGCGAGTAGTTCAGATTCGTCGTGTCACTAAGGTTGTGAAGGGCGGTAAAAAACTCAGCTTTCGCGCCATCGTGGTAATCGGTAATGAGAAAGGTCAAGTTGGTGTCGGTGTCGGTAAAGCTAGTGATGTGATCGGTGCTGTAAAGAAGGGTGTCGCTGATGGCAAGAAAAATCTTGTAGAGGTGCCTTTAAATAAAGCCTACTCGCTTCCCCATCCTGCAACTGGAGAAGCTGGTGGTGCTCGTGTATTTATGCGTCCGGCTGCTCCTGGTACTGGGGTAATTGCAGGTGGTGCAGTACGAACTGTGCTTGAGCTTGCGGGTGTTCGAAATGTTTTGGCGAAGCAGCTAGGTTCAGGTAATCAGCTCAATAATGCCAGAGCCGCTGCCGATGCGTTAGCTTCATTAAGAACTTTCTCAGAGGTGGCAAAAGAGCGAGGTGTTTCCCTCGAGAAGCTCTACGCTTAGCTCTGAAATGATTGTATTTGTTGGGATTTAAAACAATGAGATTAGAGGATGTTCAGCCAAAGAACGGGTCAAGACGACGACGTCGTCGCTTAGGGCGTGGTATTGCTGCGGGTCAGGGTGCTACCTGCGGTTTTGGCATGCGTGGGCAGAAATCTCGTTCCGGTCGCCCGACTCGACCTGGATTTGAAGGTGGTCAGCTGCCCCTATATCGTCGTATCCCAAAGCTTAAGCATTTTCCTATCGTGAATCAGAAGGTGTTTACAGTGCTTAATGTTTCACGATTGGCTGAACTTTCTGCTGATTCAGAAGTCACTATGTCATCCCTTATGGAGGCTGGAATTATTACATCAGATGACGGTCCTCTGAAAATTTTGGGTGATGGTGAGTTGAATGTTGCGCTAACTGTTAAAGCGGCAGCATTTACCCAAAGTGCTAAGGCCAAGATTGAGTCGGCTGGCGGTACCTGTGAAATAGTCGCGTGAGCCTTTAGAATAAGCGTATAGCTTAGTTAGCTGTACCTTGGTTTTTGACCTGGGTACAGCTTATGTTTAATTAGAATCTAGAACAGAATCTAAAATTATGGTTGTCAGTCGAGGAAAGACGCCAAGCGCCCAAGAAACGTTCTTGCAGATGGCTCAGGCAGCCGGTTTGCGGGGACGCATACTGGTAACTCTGGGATTATTGGTGCTGGTGCGTTTGGGGATGTATATTCCTGTACCTGGAATTGATCGCGTCGCTTTCTCACAGCAGGTTGATGCTGGAGGCCTGCTTGGCTTTCTAGATATTTTTGTTGGTGGTGGTTTATCTCTGTTAGGTATTTTTGCTTTAGGCATTTTGCCTTTTATTAATGCCTCTATCATCATGCAGTTACTGACAGCTGCGATTCCGCAATTAGAAGACTTGCAAAAAAATGAGGGCGAGGCTGGGCGTCGTAAAATTTCTCAGATTACTCGCTATGTGGCAATGGGTTGGGCTGTTTTGCAGAGCACTTTGTTAGCTAGCTTCTTACTCAGTCCTTTTGCTAATCAACCCGGTATTCCATTCATTGTTGAGACTGCTGTTGCTCTAACGGCTGGCTCCATGTTTGTTATGTGGGTAGGTGAACTGATAACAGAACGTGGTGTCGGAAATGGCGCTTCGCTGCTGATTTTTCTAAATATTGTTTCATCTCTACCTCGTCTCCTTAACAGCGCTGTAACTGTAGCTCAATCTCCTACATCGTCTCGTCAGGATGTAGCGGGTATTGTTGTTGTCAGCCTGGTTTACTTGGCAATGGTTGTTGGGATTGTATTTGTTCAAGAGGGAATGCGTCGGATTCCAATTGTGTCTGCGCGACGTCAGGTAGGCCGTAAGCTCTACTTAGAGAAAAGTAATTATTTGCCGCTGCGTCTCAATCAGGGTGGGGTGATGCCGATCATTTTTGCGTCGGCTATCTTAGTCTTGCCATTGCAGGCTGCTCCTTACATTGCTAGTACATTAGCTAATCCTGGTGTCTCGGATTTTGTAAACCAGTTTTTGAGTCCAGGCTCCATTCCATATAACTTGATGTATCTGGTGATGATTCTGTTCTTTAGCTACTTCTATGCGTCATTAGTGGTAGATCCTGAGGACATGTCACGCAATTTAAAAAAGATGGGTGCTAGTATTCCGGGAATTCGACCTGGAAAGGCAACTAGTGACTTTATCGGTAAGGTATTGAATAGGCTGACTTTTCTGGGAGCTTTGTT
>JBCDFI010000161.1:0-10304 GCA_039178155.1 Cyanobacteria bacterium P01_H01_bin.105 | reverse complement strand
CCAGACGATGACATGCCCATACCGTTAATGAGACGGAAGGCTAGATTAGCCGCATATAGGCCAATGGCAAAGACAACAACGCCACTCAGCACCCGTACCGAAACGGCCATAATACTCTTAACAATCTCGGTCAGAACTGGAAAGTCAAGAATTTCAGTAGCTGTCACGGCACCAAACAGCACAACACCCACCAATACAATCACGCCGACAATTTCGGACGGTGTTTTTCGTGGGGGTTCAACGGTAGGAATAGGCTCACCTTCAGCCAACGTAGAGACTTCTGGCTCGGGCTCAGTCAGCTCAGGCAATCCCAAGATGCCGGTAATATTATCAAACCCAAGTCCTGAGAACAGACTCACGACTAAATCGGACACAAACTGACCGATAAAGTAAAAAACAACTAGTACCACACCAGCTGCCAGTACCTGAGGAATGATAAAGAGAACCCGCTCCAACATGTCTACAGCAGGACCTGAAATCGCATCGATATCTAGCTCATTCAGGGCTGCGATCGCAGCTGGGATCAGGATCATGGTATAGACCAAGACGCCTGCCAAACTAGAAACAGACACACCAGCATCGGGACGAGCTGCTAATCCAAATCGGGCACCAAAGCTATCAGCCCCCGTCGCCATCAGCAGATTAGTCACGATTCCCCTGACAATTTTTGCGACCAGCCAACCAATTCCGAAGACAATAGCGGCGGTAATGATCTGCGGAATCGCTGATAGAAACTCATTGAGTAACTCTTCAACCGGGCCTAGTAAACCAGGTAGCTGTAGAGCACTTAAAACCAGCGGCAACGATAGCAGAAAAATGAACCAATAAATGACGTTGCCTAGGGTGTCATTTACCTGAAAGGCATTCCCTTCGGCATCAACACCCGTTTGTTCAGACAGACGCTCATCTAGGTTGAAACGACCAAGTCCGTTAATAACGGCAGCTTTGGCTATTTTCGCAATCACCCAGGTCACGAACAGGATGACAGCGGCACCAGCAAGACGAGGCACATACTCAAAAACGGACTGTAACAAACCGCCAATGGGCTCTGAAACAGTATCTAGCTTTAGAGCATTTAAAATGGCGATGATAAAGAAGAGCATCACCACCCAGAACACGACGCCACCCACCGTGTTCTCGACAGACACATCACTGCCAAGGCCTGCCTTCGTTGCCAGCTGATTATCTAGCCGCGTTTTGCCAAGCAAAAACTTAACAAATGTCTTAGCGATTGTGGCAACGACCAGGCCCACAAACAGTAGCAAAAAGGCACCTAGCAATCCAGGCAAAAATCTAGCTAACTGATCACTGATGCTAGTCTTAAACTGTGTAATCGGATTTGCCTGAGCAAGGTGGAATATCGAGTCCAAACTTAACCAGTCAAACCCAACCACCCCGTGGAGTTGAGTCATTGTTCTCTATTGCCTACTGAACATCTACATGTGCCAAACATGACACTCAATATAAGCGCAAATCATGCCTGCACTTAAGAGTACCGTCTAATATCAATTTTTTTCATTGGAGGTCTTACTAATAGCAGACTTTGTAATGAAATCCCTGTATTTCTACCTACAACTTTTGACTTTTGGGCTGTGTTTTTATATGTCAAGCCAGAATCTGCTGAATTTTATGGGTGGATGAGCGGCTGAGTCATCAGTGCCGAATGGGAAATAGCCAAATAGATTATGGAAAGCTCCCCTGACCTCTAATTCTGTGGGCCAGGGGAGCTTTCAACCGATGTATTTTGTTGAGCCCCCAACTTAGATTTCAGTATCGCTGGCGTTGCTGTCTGTCTCTATTACATCAGTGTCATCGGTTTCCACTACATCGGTGTCATTGGTTTCCACAATGGCATCGGCTACAGCCGCCTCAACAACCACAGCGTTGGGTAACTCACCTGCGGCCCCGTCTTCTAGAATTTCCTCACCTATCGTGGTATCGGCATCACTGGTATCGGCATCGCTGGCATCGAGTTCATCCTCAATGATCAACTCAGGTACAACCGCTACGGCAGCGATCGCATCATCCCCATCCAAACGCTGCAGCTGGACTCCGGTCGCCATCCGTGACTGAATCGAAATCGCATCAATCGCCTGACGAATAATAATGCCGCGCTGGGTTACCAGCATCAGCTCATCTTGAGGATTGACCACCCGTAGAGCCACCAGCTCATCATTTTCCTTACGGAATTTCATGCCGACTAGGCCCATGCCAGCCCGATTTTGCAGCCGGAAATTTTCCACCTGTACTCGCTTACCAAGACCACCAGCGGCAATGATTAAGACCCAAGGGCCACAATCTCCCTCAGCGACGGCGGTCTCATCCTCATCCTCACTGTTGTCATCGACCGTCGCCTCAGAAGCTGCCACCTTATCGGTCACAGCAGCAGGCAAAATATCCATACTAATCAGCTTATCGCCGTCACGTAGGGACATGGACCGAACACCGCGAGTGGGTCTTCCCAAGGGCCGTAGCTGGGTATTGTCGGCTCTAAAGTGAATGGTCATACCGTGATGAGAACCGATAATAATGCTGTCCTCAACCCGAGCTAGTCGCACCCAGCGCAGTTCATCGCCATCTCCCAGCGAGATGGCAATCAGACCGTTAGCGCGAATATTACTAAACGCAGATAGGGCTGTTTTTTTGATAAAGCCCGCCTGGGTGAGCATCACCAAATACACATCTTCAGAAAATTCAGGCACGCCCAGCACAGAGGTTACCTTTTCCTCACGGGGAATTGGCAACATTTGCACGACGGGGTTTCCCCGCGCTACCCGAGACCCTTCTGGGATCTGATAAGCTCGCAACGTGTAAGCCACCCCACGGTCGGTAAAGAACAACACATGGTCGTGGGTACAGCAAGTAATAAAATGATTGATAGCATCGTCGTCTTTCATACGGGTGCCCGACTTACCACGAGTGGCCCGATTTTGAGCTTCGAAGGTAGAGACAGGCATTCGCTTGATATATCCCTGCTCGGTCACTAAGATGACCACTTGCTCGTTAGCAATTAGGGAAATATCGGTCAGCTCGTCTTCAGCCGCTTCAATTACGGTACGCCGCTCATTGGCGTGGTTGCTGCGCAGCAGTTCCAGCTCTTCTTCAATGATGGCTAAAATACGCTCGCGGCGAGCCAAGATATCCCGTAAATCCGTGATTTTCTCTTGGAGCGACTCGTGTTCTAGCTGAATTTTGTCGGCTTCTAGGGCTGTCAGACGACGCAGCTGCATTTGCAAAATAGCATCGGCCTGGGCAGACGAGAGTTCATAGGAGTCCATCAACTCTTGCTTAGCGGTTGCCACATCTGCTGCATGACGAATCAACGCAATCACCGCATCCAGATTATCAAGGGCAATCAGGTAGCCCTGAAGAATATGGTCTCGCTCTTCGGCTTTGCGTAGCTCATAGCGGGTGCGGCGAGTAATTGTCTCTACTCGGAAATCCAAAAAGACTTCTAAAAATCTTTTTAGTGGCAACAGTTGGGGTTCACCGTTGACCAAAGCCAACATGTTGACACCAAAATTGTTCTGCAGCGGCGTCTGCTTGTAGAGATTGTTGAGCACCACCTTAGGATAGGCGTCTCGCTTGAGTTCGATCACCACTCGCATACCGTCGCGATCGCTCTCATCTCGAATATCAGAGATACCATCCAAGCGACGGTCGTTCACCATTTCAGCAATCTTCTCGATCAAACCGGCCTTGTTGGTTTGATAGGGTAGCTCGGTAATAATAATCGCTTCACGATCGGGACGCCCCGTATATTCAAGGGTCTCAATGGCAGCTACACCCCGCATGGTGACGGAACCACGTCCGGTCAAATACGCATCGCGGATACCGTTGCTACCCACAATCTGGGCTCCTGTCGGAAAATCTGGGCCATGGATATGGTTTACCATCAGCTCTTGGCTGGTAATCTCAGGATTTTGGATGAGGGCAATCACACCGTCTATCAGTTCACCCAGGTTATGGGGTGGAATATTAGTGGCCATCCCCACCGCAATTCCTGAAGAGCCATTGAGCAGTAGCTGCGGTATGCGCGCCGGCATCACCGTGGGCTCTTGCTGAGACCCATCAAAGTTATCGGCAAAGTCAACGGTCTCGGATTCGATATCTTGGAGCAGGGCAGCACTGGTCAGCGCGTGCAGCCTCGACTCTGTATAACGCATAGCCGCTGGCGGGTCGTTGTCGATGGAGCCAAAGTTACCGTGCCCATCGATCAGCGGAGCCCGCATGGAAAAGTCCTGGGCCATGCGCACCAAGGCGTCATACACAGCGGTATCGCCATGGGGATGGTACTTACCTAAGACCTCACCCACAACACGAGCGCATTTTCGGAAGGGTCTATCCGCTGTCAACCCCAGCTCATGCATAGCGTAGAGGATGCGACGATGAACTGGCTTAAGACCATCTCTAGCATCCGGCAGGGCTCGTCCTACAATGACGCTCATGGCGTACTCTAAATAGGAGCGAGACATCTCATTGCGCAGATTAGTGGATACAATCCGCTCTTGGGGATTACTCATACGGAAAAGAGACTCCAAAAACGCCAGGAAAACAATACCTAGCTTGACAGGTTCTTAGTAAGCTTTTTAAGCTCCCCAAATTAACGATATTGAGGAAAGTTTTCCTGGGAAATTCTCACTAAGAATGGCTAAAATTCTAGCACATAATCAACGTTCCCGCTAAACACTGTAACCCTATTAAACAAAGGGGTTTTAGATGGATTTTACAGGTCTATCTAAGGGCACAAATCAGCAGCAGCAGCCTCTAAGAGGGAGACCTCAAAAAGAGCAATCGGTAACACCTTTAAAGTCTCTGGAGAAAGAATAAAAGATGGCTTCCACTGCCCCCTTTCGAATCATTTACTCGGAGCGATTTTTAGACCACGATACTGGGGCTGGACACCCTGAAAATGCGGGACGACTGACAGCGGTAGTCTCGGCCCTAAAGGCTCATCCTATAGCCAAGTATCTAGAATGGGTTGAACCCTGCGATCGCAACCCTCTGCCTCAAATCAACGCAGTCCACGACCCAGCCTATGTACTTACCCTAGAGCGCATTACCAAACGAGGAGGGGGCCGTTTAGATGCAGATACCCCCGTCTCAGCCGCTAGCTATGACATTGCCTTACTCGCCGTATCCGCCTGGTTAGACGGCATCGATTATCTCCTTAGTACCCAAAGAACCACCGGGTTTGTATTAGCCCGTCCCCCCGGTCACCATGCCGAATATAGCCAGGGTATGGGGTTTTGCTTACTTAGCAATGCCGCCATTGCCGCCCGCTATGCCATCGACCAGCCTTACATTGACCATGTCGCGATTCTCGACTGGGATGTTCACCACGGCAATGGCACCCAGCAGCTGATCAGCAACCATCCTCAAATTGCCTATTGCTCACTCCATCAAATGCCGGCCTATCCAGGCACCGGGCAGGCAGCCGAAACGGGAAGCTACGGCAATGTATGCAATATTCCCATGGCTCCAGGCAGTACCCTCAAAGATTATCAGCTTCGCTTTGAGCAGCAGGTAATCCCTTTTCTCAAGCGGTTTCAACCAGATTTACTGTTGATTAGTGCCGGGTACGACGCTACTGCCGCCGACCCCCTGGCAGGGATAAATCTCAATCCCACAGACTATGGCCTCTTTACGACAGCCTGCAACGACATAGCCCCCCAAGTCCTATTTGGACTAGAGGGGGGCTATGACTATCAGGCTTTAAGTCAATCAGTGATTTCCACGATTGAGGCAGCTGTTACACATCAAGTTATGCAGTCACCTGGGCAATCGTAGGCGACTCTAACGTGCCAATTACGATACGAACATCAGGATCAGCCCACAGAGAGAGACGAGGCAAATAGGAGCTGCTCAGGTACTCGTGCTTGGGCAGAACGCGTAGGGAGAACCCTTGGAGACCGCTCTGACCATAGGCAACATTGAGATTGTAGAGGCTACTGCCATCAGCGTCTTGACCACGATAGACCATCTCTGTTGCTTGACCACCCCGCAATTCGCCATCGCTATCGATGCCACCCTGGTAAAACTCCACTGAGACATCTGAGGCCTGGAGCTGGCCTAGATAAACTCGCGCGGTTACCTGTAGCGGTTCATCGACCTGCAGATCCACATCGTGGGATAGACCAATTTCGGCAATGGAAATTTGTTGCCAATGCCGGTGTAGCTCTGACTGCCACTGGGCTAGGGTCTTAGCTGGAGCGTAGTCATCGGCGATCAATAGACGACCGCGATCCGACGCAGCAAAGTAACCCAGGTTGGCATAGTCCTGCAACATACGAGCCGTATTAAAAGCAGGGGTATTTAACCGAATAGCCGCTTTCATCTTGGCAACCCACTTACGAGGAATACCATTGTCATCGCGATCATAGAAGAGAGGAACTACAGCTGTTTCTAGCAGCTCATAGAGGTCGTTAGCCTCTACTTCATCCTGATAGTCTTGATCCTCATAGTCTTCACCAGAGCCAATGGGCCAGCCGGTCTGAACATAGTCCGCCTCATCCCACCAGCCATCTAAAACGCTGAGGTTGGGTAGACCGTTCATCGCCGCTTTCATGCCGCTAGTACCAGAGGCTTCACGAGGCCGACGAGGATTGTTGAGCCAAACATCACACCCTGACACCATCCAACGAGCTACGTGAATATCGTAATTTGGAACAAACACAATGGAGCGATCCAAACCCTCATTACGGGTAAAGTGAATAATGTTGCGAATCAGCTCTTTACCAGGGATATCTTTGGGGTGGGCCTTACCTGCGATAACAAACTGAATCCGTCGACCCAGAGTGTTTTCAACAATCTTACGCAGACGCTCCACATCTCTGAGGAACAAAGTAGCTCGCTTGTAGGTAGCAAAGCGACGGGCAAAGCCAATGGTCAGAATGCTGGGATCTAATACCTCCTGGGCTCGCTCCATTTCTAGATGGGAACCACCACGCTCTTTAACTGCTTTGTACAAACGGTCTCTAACAGAGACAACTAAATGGGAACGGCAGTTCTCATGGTTACGCCAGATCTCAGCATCAGGAATCGCATTCACTTTTTCCCATAGAGCGTCATCAACGCCAGCGCTATCCCAGGCAGAACTGAGGTAGCGGTCATACAGTTCTTGCGTAGACTTGGCTACACAGCTACGGGCATGAACACCATTGGTAATGGCGGTGATGGGGACTTCATCAACAGGCAAGTTGGGCCACAGTCCACCAAACATAGTGCGGGATACAGCGCCATGGAGTTTACTTACACCATTGACAAACGAGGCCATCTTAATAGCTAAGACTGCCATGCTAAAGGGCGCATCGTGGTCGGCTTCGTCTTCTCTACCGAGTCCTAGGAAATGCTCATGGGACAACCCAAAGCGAGCGGCATAGTGCCCGAGATAGTGAAAGACTTTTTCGGGGGGAAACAGGTCAATGCCTGCTGGCACAGGTGTATGGGTGGTAAATAGCTGAGTCGCCTGACTCAGTTGCTGAGCTTCGCTAAAGCTGAGGCTCTTGTCATCCATCAGCATGCGGATACGCTCTAGGGCCAAAAACGCTGAGTGGCCTTCATTGAGGTGATAGGCCGATGGGTCTAAGCCCAAGGCTTTGAGCATCCGTACACCGCCGATGCCCAGCATCATTTCTTGGTGGATACGCATGTCGATGTCGCCACCGTATAAGCGATCGCAAATATCCTGATCGTGGGGCGCATTGGGCTCAATGTTAGTATCCAGCAGATACAGAGGTACTCGACCCACATCTACTCGCCAGACGCGGGCATAGACCTTACGGCCTGGATAGTCGACAGAAATGCGCAACTCATTCCCCTGAGCATCACGCTCTAGGGTGAGGGGCATATTGTAAAAATCATTAATGGGGTAGCGCTCTTGCTGCCAGCCATCCGCATTGAGATACTGCGCAAAATAGCCTTCCTGGTACAGCAGGCCAACACCGACTAAGGGCAAACCCAAATCGCTAGCTGTCTTGAGGTGGTCGCCTGCTAACACACCTAAACCACCTGAATAAACCGGTAGGCAAGTAGTTAAGCCAAACTCCATAGAGAAGTAGGCATAGCGCTCATTGGCAGTAGGGTCAGTCCGATGGGCGTCATACCATGACTGAGCCTTTAGATATTGCTCCAAACGCTCTACAGCATGATTCATCTGAGCAATAAATCCACCGTCTTCAGCCATCGCTTGCAAACGACTCTGACTAATGGTGCTCAGCATCAAAATAGGATTGTATCGACTAGATGCCCACAGGTCAGGGTCCAATCGCTTGAATAGGTCAATAGTTCCCACATCCCAATCCCAATGGATATTTTCAGCAAGCTGACGCAGCGGAGCTAACGAAGCGGGCAGTGTGGGTGTAACGTTAAAGGTACGAATTGGGCGCATAGGTTTTTGACGCGAGTGCTTCAAGTCCACAAATATTTTGAACCCGAAACTTGGTTTGAGGTTCAAGCCTTAACACTGTCTTCGCTCCCTGTACTAACTTATTTACAGAAAAACCAGCCAGGAGTAAGGCATCTCCCTAAAGCTGAAATTTTTCTTCAATTAATAGCAGCCCTTGCTTTTTTATTGAGATCAGTTGCTTTTCATTGCTTTTTATGTGCTGAAGCAACGATACATGATTAGTAAAGTCCCGAAGTCATTCCTACAACCGCTATGTGATTAACCTCTTTGACTCAATGTCTTAGCGTGACCCTTTAAGTCGGCAGCCTAAGCCTCCTTGTTCTTGCAGACTCTTTTGAGCTATTGTCTGCGGACTAAAAAACACTTTTTTTACAACCTGCCATTCCTTCACCATTAGCGTCTCAAATTCTGTTTCCTGCGCTTTTGGCCCTCCGTTTGTCATGTAGTAACTGCAGCCGTCTTCTCCCTCTATAAATTCACCATTAAAAAAATTATAGAACAGTACGTCGCTTGCTAATTTTTCTCTCCGCACTTCTATACCAGCCGATTCTAAGTCTTTTACGGCATCTTCTTCTAAAGAGAATCTTAGCTGTAGTTTGGCTGCCATTTTTTTTGTTGTCACACAGGGGACCATCTCTGCCATCTCAACTGCATCCTTGAGGGCTCTGCTGCTGTCATTTATGATCACAATGCCATGGCCAATAAACAGCATACCCATATCCAGATGAAATTGTCCCGGCTGTTCCACACAGACAACTTGCTCAATGCTGTCTAAGCCAAAATCTTCACATATTAGTCCTCTGACATCGTCACTATTAAGCTGATAGAGATGGGCTGTCGCTGCGATCGCATCTTTACCAATCAAAATCACTGGTTTACCCGCTGCATCTTCTCCTACAATCATATTGCCACCTTCTATATAGGCTCTGATATGACCTACCGTCTGTCCCTGTCCTTGGGCTGCTAGTTCTCGTTCCAGCGACATTCTAAAGGCATTCACCCTAGTCCCTAAGAGAATCCACAGATGATCGTCTCGCAATGCTTCCTCCAAACTCTCTGGGTCTATTTTTTCCTGCCATCGGTGTCTTCGCCCTTCGGTCATAGCCCATTCGAGCAGTTCATCATTAAACCGTGTCAGTACAGCCACTTGACCATTTTCGAGATATTCCACACTATCCTCAGCCCATTTAGACACAGGCTTTTGGCTCATGGTAATAGTGTAATTTAAGGTTTTATAATTGTCTTTTTGAAGTTCCTGTTCAATCTCTCCTCTGCAACTCTCATCAGTCAGTATTTCCAGACGTAGCCCGAGTTCCGCAACCGTTTTTGCAACAAATATCAGATGCTCAATTTCAGTCTCGCAGGATGTCTCGGTTTGGCTTTGCATGTAGTTCATATGCAAAACATTTGTCCTGCCACTGGGGGTTTTCTTTTGGGGAAGTGATTTGGCTGTATCCAACCTAGGTAGCATTGCCCTAATGCTGTTCTTAATCGACTCCACATCACCATTGTCGATGTCGCCATTTCCCAACATCTTGTGCAGTTCATCCAGCGACTGCCCTATAGGTTTGCCTGTATTGTGATCGTCTGACTTTTCTGGACGACTGTTTTGAGCATTCATTTTGTTACCCCCCTACCAAAACTGATTTAAACCTTGCCCATGCCTATCACTGTAGTTTTCTGAATAAAAAAGGGCGTTACTGCTCCTCGGTATGACCATCATCTGAAAGATTCTGTCATATAGCATGTCTAACAGATCGATTCGTCTCGTAAATCAGCAATGGCAAAAAAGCAACTGGTTGCAGTCTGGTCATAGTTATAAGCAATGCAAAATCGGCAATGCAAAATCAGATTATCTGGTATAGCCTCAATATAGTGTTTGAACGTCATAGTGTTT